>JBPCWO010000305.1:0-21311 GCA_051009475.1 Boseongicola sp. | reverse complement strand
TGCGTGGACTGACTGCGCTGGCCGAAGATACCCCGCGCAACACTGGCACTGGCAGTCTGCTATTGGCCAATTCCATGATTGCAACACCGGCAGATCACCCGGTGATGCATCGGCTGAACGAAGTATTGGGCAACGCGATGGGGGCGCTACCAGAAGGGCCTGCCTGGTGGACGACGGGCCCTCTTATTTTCACGCTGGCGGCGCGAAATGGTGCTGTGACTATTGCCGATTCAAGCTTCGTTGTAGGCAAACTGCCGCAGAATGCGCCGCTAGAGGACGCGGAAGCTATGACCCGTGAATCAACAGCAACCGGGCTGATAATCGCCTGGAAATCTTGGTAGAACTGACAGTGAACTACTCTTGACAGACCGCATAAACTCTCCCATCGGAATTTTGCAGCCCTGTTAACGTAAGCGGACCTTATGCAACCGACTTCCACTTCCCTGATCGCATGAATCCGGCGCTACCGGTTACAGAAAGAAATGGCAACGCATGAGCCGACTTGACAGTTTCATCAACCGGTTGACGGCGCAACGCGATCTGCTGAACCACATTGCTCGGAAAAGCTTACTACCCCCGGAAGGAACTATTCTGGAGCTTGGCCTCGGTAATGGCCGTACCTTCAATCACTTACGAGAAGTGTTTTCCGACCGTCGCATTATCGTCTTTGATCGGGCCGTGGCCGCGCACAAATCTTCGATCCCAGCCGAAGAAGACATAGTTCTGGGCGAGATATCGGTCACTGCTGCGCAGTTTGCGGGTCAGAATGCCGCGATGGTCCATGCGGACATCGGCACTGGTTATGAGGATGCGGATGCGCAGACATTGACGTGGTTGCCGAAACTGACAGTCAGTCTGCTTGCACCAGGTGGTATCGCTGCCAGCGGTCTGCCGTTGAGCCATCCAGAACTAGAGTCACTTCCACTGCCACCGGGGATCGCCACGGATCGTTATTTCCTCTATCGGCGCAAGGGCTGAACACTGGCCGAGCCGAAAAAAATAAGGCTTAGGCTACCACCACCAAATCCACCGCATGAGACATGCCGGTAATGGCCACGCCTTCCCGCTTTGGCAGGTCTTCGCGTTCGTATCCCTGTGCCTGTGCGGCTGCATATGTGGTCTGATCGGTCAGCACTCGCGTCTCTTGTTGTTTGTTCGCGTTTTCCAGTTTCGCCGCCAAATTGACCGCATTTCCGATGACAGTGAACTCCAGCCGTTCCTGTGTACCGACAACACCCACTGTCACACCGCCGCTGGCAACTGCTGCGCCGGTTCGGAACGCCACCGGCCAGCCAAGTTCGCGGAATTCGTCCTCGAGATCATCCAGGACCGCGATAACCGCGGCCGCTGCGCGCATAGCGTCCGCCGCGTAGGTTTCACTGGGATATACAGCACCGAAGGTGGCCATAATCCCATCTCCCATGAACTTGTCGATCCGGCCGTTATTGCGCAGAATTTCGGGAAGCGCCGCGCCCTGATAGCGCGCCAGAACTTCCATCACGATATTCGGCGGTAGTGTTTCGGCGGTTTTGGTAAATGCACGCACATCGACAAATAGGATTGCGGCATGGCGGGTTTCGCAGCGCCCGATGCTGGGCATATCATCTGCTGAAGTTATAGAGCTTGCGACTTCGGGCGCAAAGAAACGCTTCAGATCCTCAGCCGCCGCATGGTGCTGGATCGAATCGAACAGCACCTGCCGTGCTCGATAAAGCGCAAGTGACAGGATGATGGTCACACCGAGCAATGTCATGCTCTTGTCAATTTCGGCCCCGATCAGGATCGTGTTCGACGTAATATAATCCACGTAATTGCGCGTGATATGCATCGATCCCATATCCTGCAGCAGCGCATATGCGACCATTGCCAGCCACCCCGCAACAGATATCAATCCCGCCATCAAAACGAACCGCGGATCAAATCGAAGCGCGCGTAAGCTAATGAAAATAAACAGATAAATCATTGTCGGAGCCTTAAGATAAAAGGCCGCAGGCTGCACATATTGCAAATGAAACGAAAATATCAGACCGCACAGCAACATCACGTCAACGAATATCGACATGATCAAATACCAACCCGGCAGAGTGACGCGGTAGGATAAAACCACCCTAAACACGGTAAAAACAAAATACGCCGCCAGCGCAATTGGCACGAAGTTCTCGCCCGACGCGCCTTCGGCCCTTGGTGCGATCGCGTATAGTGAAGCAAAGAAAACGACGATTGTCAGTTGCACCCAACCGATCAGTCGCTCGGCCGCTGCTTCTTTTTCGTCAATTTCGGCCATAACCCGGGCTGGGATACCCTCGCCGCTTGGACCGCCATGCAAGACATAGCTCGCAAATGCCCTGAATGAATTCTGCGCTTTTTCCAAGCCACCGCTCCGCCATTTTCAGTTTTCGACAGGCATTGCTGCCTTGCCGTTGGAAACTGCGAAAACCATAGAAGGCCTGCCAACCGATGCAAAGCCGCGCGGCCCATACCTGATGGCTTCGGTCCGTTGGCCAAATTAATGGTCAATCATTTTTGACCAAGTCAAACTGTCCGGCTATTGATTTGCTTATGGGCCCAACGCAAAGGGTAATTCTGTGAAATCGAAGTTTCGCGTGTTTACGGTCGCGATCGCGTGCTTTGGCACGCTCATCGTTGTTTCGCTCGGCCTGATCATCGCAATAAATTTCGCAACGTCAGTGAATATATTCTCGCAAATGCTTGGCCAAAGCGTCGTGCGCAGCGTCGAAGGTTTAGAGCTGGCGCTTGAAAGCCACCTGGACGCGGCAGAGGATCAGGCAGATTTCATAGTCGAGAATATGCTCTCTGACAGAGTAGCATTCGACCGACCGGATCAGTTGGCCGACTTTACTTCAGGCACTCTGGCGGCAGCGCCGCAGATTACCGGCGTTTTGGTCTCAAAGGCTCAAGGCCAAGTTCTAACTTCAAGGCGAGATTCATTCGGAATTGTCGCGCGGGAATGGTTAGAAATACAGTCAGGCTCTCCATTCGAAAAATTCAATGAAGAAATGCGCGCACGCAAAGTTCCGTACTGGACACCGCCCATTTATGTAGATGATTTACAGGCGACTCTAATGAGCTACCGCGCCCCGATTTGGAGCAACGAAGAATACCTTGGGTTTGTGGGTGTAGCTATTTCGACCAGAGCTCTGTCGGATTTCGTCGTCGAGTTAAGCGATCCACCAGAATCGCAAGTGTTCCTGCTTTTCGGCCAGGACCGAGTCTTGGCTCATTCGTTCCTAGTTCTTCCGAATAGCCTTTTGTCTGTTGAAAAACCATTGTTGTCGATCGACGAAATCCACGATCCGATCATTTCGCAAATGGAATTCGTTCCGTCTGAGACTGATTTTCTGGATTTAGAAGGGGCCAATCTTGGCGAAGTCGATTTTGAACACAAACGCTTCGGCGTAGTGACAAAGCCGGTAACTGCTTATGGCGACACGCCAATATTCATCGGGGCTTATTTCGATGGGTCCGGAATTGCCAGCCTCGTGTTTTCGATTTTGCGCACGATTCTGATCGGTGCAGTTATTCTGTTGATTGGTCTGGGAGTTGTACTGTGGCTGAGCCGGGTAATCACGCGTCCGATCCGGCAAACTGCCGAGGTTGCTTCGGCCATAGCGTCGCTGGACTTTGACGGCATTGATCCTTTGCCGCAAAACCGCATCCGCGAAATCGACGATCTGGCAACTGCATTCAACGGAATGTTGGTCGGCTTGAAGTCTTTTGGCCGGTATGTGCCACGCAATCTGGTGCGGCAGTTGATCCGGGAGCATCGCGAGGGCGCGGGTATTGAAGAGCGAGAGCTGACGGTCATGTTCACCGACATAGCCGGGTTCACCAGCGCCTGCGAAGGCATGAGCCCGGCGGACGTTGCAGATTTCATCAATCATCATCTGACACTGGTATCCAACTGCATCGAGCAGGAGGGCGGCACCATCGACAAGTTCATCGGTGACGCGGTGATGGCGTTCTGGGGTGCCCCGGACAGCATCGACAATCCGACACTACGCGCGGTGCGTGCCGCGGCAGCCTTGCAAATCGCCCTGGCGGCGGACAACCAGGAACGCGTGCGGGCGAACCTGCCTATCGTGCGCATCAGGATCGGCATTCACACCGGATCGCTGATCGTTGGCGATATCGGCTCGCCCGACCGGATCAACTACACTGTCATCGGCGATGTTGTGAACACCACGCAACGCCTCGAAGCGCTTGGCAAGGACGTCGACCCCGATGCCGAGTCAATCGTGCTGGTAAGCCGATCCGTGCGCGACAGCGTCGGCGGGGAAACGAAATTCGACGAGATCGGACAGATGAAAGTGAAAGGCCGACAAGGCGAAATTGATGTCTTTCGGCTGGCGGAAGTTCCACATTCTTAAACAAACAAATTCAACCAGAGGCGCTGCATTTTTTTCGGGAGTTCTGGACCACGGGTAGTTTTCACTCGCCTTCGACTCGCGCGCGCAATAAACGCACCCAGAATTCTCGTCGACCACACACAGGAGACGACAAGTGCCTGAACGCATTGCGCTAGTTGGTGCCGGAGCTATCGGTCGGCGACATCTTAACGCAATCGCAAACTCGAATACGGTCGAGCTTGCGGCGATTGTCGATCCTGCCCCCAGCTCACGCTCGCTGGCAGATGAGTCGGGCGCGCAGCATTTTGAAAATACCGCAACCATGTTACAGGCCGTCGCACCATCTGGTGTGATCGTCGCGACCCCGACCGAGCATCATTCCGCGCCAGCACTGGCTGCGTTGAACCACGGCTGTCATGTCCTGATCGAGAAACCGATCGCTGCGACAATGGCCGACGCGCAAGACATAATTGAACATTCTAAGGTTACGAACAGGCATGTCTTGGTGGGACACCACCGCCGATACTATCCGCAAGTCGAAAAGGCTCGCGAAATCGTGCAAGGCGGTGCGCTTGGAAAGCTCGTGGCCGTTTCCGGCCAGTGGTGCCTGCGCAAGCATGATGAGTATTACGACCCTGACTGGCGAAAAAAGTGGCAGGCCGGACCGATTTTAACAAATCTGATCCATGAGATGGACTATTTGCGTTACATTCTTGGCCCGGTTGATTCCGTGCAGGCCGAGATTAGCAATACAATTCAAGGATTTGAAAAAGAAGACGCCGCTGCAATTATTTTGCGGTTTACCAGCGGTGCATTGGGCGCATTCGTATTGTCTGATCAGGCCGACAGTCCCTGGGCCTGGGAATTCGCCACTGGCGAAACTCCTTCCTATCCGCACTCAGGGCAAAACTGCATTCGGTTTATGGGGACAAAAGGCGCACTGGATTTCCCAAACCTGCGACTTTGGACCTCGACGGACGAACCTGCGAATTGGTACAGCGCGAAAGCCGCCGAGGAATTTCCCATGACACTAGGCGATGCCTTTACTCGACAGGTCGAACACTTTGCCGACGTTATTTCCGGACGCGCTCTACCAAAAATTACAGCAGTCGACGCAGCCCAATCTCTAAAAGCGACACTTGCAGTATTCGATGCCGCAAGATTGGGCGCACGCGTTGAATTATGACCAACGGCAACGACCATTGGTGTAAAATCAGATTTTGAGCTGAATTAGCGCTAGGCGTTCCGGCGCCGCACCTCTTCCATGAACCGATGCTTGATCACGGGTGCGTCCAGCTCAATCACCGGCACCGGGATGTTTCCGCTTTCGCATTTCGCAACGATGATCGTCATCTTGTCACCGGCAAGTGCGGTGCGCACTGCTTCCGCTGTATCTTCGCCCTGGCACTCGACGACATTTTCACACCCGCAGGCCTCAGCAACTCGCGCCAGCGAAGTTTTCTTGCCCGCATAAGTCGGTTGATCGCCGGTCGATCCGTATGAGCCATTGTCGACAATCAGTAGGACGAAGTTGTCAGCGACATTGTTGGCAATCGTCGGCAGTGTTCCGAGGTTCGTCAGAACCGATCCGTCGCCATCGATCGCGATAACTTTTTCTTTCTGCGCCAGCGCCAATCCCAGCCCGATCGACGAAGACAGCCCCATAGTGCCAAGCATGTAAAAGTTCGATGGCTGGTCATCCATCATGTGCAATTCCTGGCTTGGAAGCCCGATGTTGCAAACCACCAATTCGTCTGTGATGACCGGGACAAGCTCTTTCAGAATATCGCTGCGGATCATGATCAGTATCCTCCCCAGAAGTTCGAATCCGTCAGGATCGCCGTCGGCTTGCGGCTCATGAATGTGTGGTTGAGGATCGTGTCCAGCTCGTTGACATCATCCGGCTTGTGGAAGTGATAAGTCTGGATCGAAAGCTGATCCAGAATCGCCTTCGTGTGCACAGCCATTTCCACCTGACAGGCCACCCGTTCGCCTAACTCGCCGCGATAAGAAATCAGCATGGGCAAAGGCATCTGGTAGAATTGGATCAATGTCGCCAGTGTATTGAATGTTACACCTAGCGCGGTGTTCTGCATGATGATGCAAGGGCGCTTGCCACCCATCCAGGCGCCCGCACAAAGGCCCATGCCTTCGTCTTCTTTGTTTGAAGGGACGTGCATTATGCCGGGTTGTTTTTCGACGCCATCAATTACACCACCCAACTGCTTGCAGGGAACTGTGGTGACAAACTCGATCTTGTTTCGGACGAGGCTGTCAACGATTTGGTCACTAATCGACACGGCCGGTACTCCTATTTTTCCGCCCCCGAATACCTTGTGGCATTATTTATTCAAGCAAATGTTTTGTTTACCAAGCTAAAGGCCCTCTTTACATAGACGATGCCGGGTTGGCACCCTCAATGGTGGCCTTGATCTCACCTAACAAAAGCTCGACCAAACGCATCTTGCTGCAATCTTTCCGGGTCAAAACACCCATGACGCGCACGTGCTTGGCGGATCCAAGTTGAACTTTTCTGAGTGATGCGAATACCGGATCGGGAACACAAATATTCGGGACAATCGAAACTCCAAATCCATGCGCGACCATTGCGGTCAGAGTTGCCAAAGATTCCATCTCCATGGCCGATCTTACGACGATGCCGTTATCGCGCAGCCACGCATCCGCGAGGATTCCGACGGGCGACCGCCGCGTGTGGCGGATATAGGGACCCTTACGGATGAGTTCTTTTGCGTCATCCCCTGAAGCGTCTGGCGCTGTCAGTAAGACCAGTTCTTCTTCGGCATAAGGAAACCATTCGAAGCCGTCATCAACTCCGGCCATCGGGCTAAGAACCGCGGCGTCAATTGCGCCGCGTTCGAGCTGAACCTGCAGTTCATCCGACAACCCGGGAACCACACGCACATGCAAATCCGGAACCGCCTCGATTAGCCGACGCGTGGCGCGTGGGATCAAGCCGCTGATTGCAGACGGAACTGCCCCTAGCGTCAATTCACCAGAGTACCCTGCGACGCCGATAGCTTCAGGCACCAGGGCGTCATAGGCTGTTACAACAGCTTTTGCCTTAGGTATTAGCGCATTACCAATTGAATTCAGGCGTGGAACACGGCCTTCGCGGTTGAAAAGCGGAGTCCCGAATTGGGCTTCAAGCGCTTTCATCTGCTGTCCGACAGCGGCTGGAGAGACACCGACTATTTCTGCCGCGGCGCGAAAACTGCCTTCGTCAGAAATCGCAATCAATGTCCTGAGCGACTGAATCGACAACGGCGTTCTCCTCTGATCCATCGTCTACAGAAGACCAGACGGGTGTCCATACCGTCGAAACCATCTTCAGGGCACAATAGACACTGTTTCTCAGCGAACACGCAATTGGGAGATCCGTGCAGATTCTTTGCACACTCAGGTGACGATGAAGGTGCATACTGGTAACTGCTGATCTACGAAAATAGGCATGTATTGATGCAAGTTTGTAAAACGTCGCTTCCTGGCGTCGTTGTTTTAGAGCCGAAACGGTTTGGGGATGCTCGAGGTTTCTTTTGTGAAACTTGGAATGCTGATCGCATGGCAAATGCCGGGTTCGATATTACATTTGTGCAAGACAACCATTCGATGTCGGCCGAAACCGGGACGCTTCGGGGGTTGCATTTTCAGGCCCCGCCTCATGATCAGGCCAAACTTGTGCGCTGCGGTCGCGGACGGCTATTGGATGTCGCCGTCGACATTCGCAAAGGCTCGCCCACATATGGGCGCTGGATGAGCGAAGAACTTAGTTTCGACAACGGGCGACAGGTTTTGATCCCGCCGGGTTTCTTGCATGGATTTGTCACTCGCGAACCGATGACCGAGATCGTCTATAAGTGCAGCGATTTCTACGCGCCTGACGCTGACGGTTCAGTTCATTGGGACAGCTGCGGTATCGATTGGGGCTTGATTGAACCACCAATTGTGTCTGAAAAGGACGCCGAGGCACTGGCATTTAACGAGTTTGAAAGCCCATTTTCCTGGGAGGCCGCGTGAAAATCTTAGTTACAGGCGGTGCTGGATTCATTGGATCGGCCGTTGTTCGGCAGGCTGTTCGTAGTGGTCACGAGGTAATCAATGTCGACTGCCTGACTTACGCTGCGAATATTGCCAATGTCGCATCGGTCAGCAATTCGCCCGGCTATGTTTTCGAACAAATCAGCATTACGGATCACCCGGCGCTCGAGTTGGTTTTTGCCCGTCATCGTCCTGATGCGGTGATGCACCTCGCCGCTGAAAGTCACGTTGACCGCTCGATCGATGGGCCGGCTGCATTTATCGAGACGAATATCGCGGGCACATACACACTGCTTGAGGCTGCCCGAGGCTACTGGTCGGACCATGGGCGTTCTGATGATTTTCGGTTTCATCACATTTCGACGGATGAAGTCTTTGGCTCGCTTGGCCGTACCGGCGCATTCACTGAAGACACTCCATATGATCCACGCAGCCCGTATTCGGCCAGCAAAGCCGCGTCAGACCACCTGGTGCGCGCCTGGCATGAAACCTATGGACTTCCCGTCGTGCTTTCGAATTGTTCCAACAATTACGGGCCCTTCCACTTCCCCGAGAAATTGATCCCTGTGGTCATCCTGAATGCAATCCACGGATCAGACATCCCGGTTTATGGCGATGGCGAGAACGTGCGTGACTGGCTTTATGTCGAGGATCACGCAGACGCACTGCTTTCCGTTCTGACCAAAGGAACCGTTGGGCGCAGTTACAATATCGGTGGCGAGGCTGAAGCGCGAAACATCGATCTTGTGCGAAAGATTTGCGTAATTCTGGATGAAAGACACCCGTCGAGTGCGCCGCACGAACGACTGATAACGTTCGTCGACGACCGCCCTGGCCACGACCGGCGATATGCCATTGATCCCACGCGTATCCGCAAAGAGTTGGGCTGGGCTCCGTCAGTGACACTTGACGAAGGATTAAGCCAAACGGTCGACTGGTATCTTGCAAACGAAGAATGGTGGCGCCCGCTGCTGGAGCGGCAAGGTGTCGGACAACGGTTGGGAACCAGCACGTGAAGATCGCCGTATTTGGTGAAATCGGCCAGGTCGCGACCGAGTTGCAGCGGCAAACGCCGAAAGGTGTCGACCTAATCACTGTGGATCGCGATTCTGCGGAATTTCTGGCTCCGGATCAGGTGTACAATGCCGCTATGGCGCTGCGTGCCGACGCGATCATCAACGCCGTTGGTTACACGGCAGTCGATAAGGCCGAAGAAGAACGAAGCCAATCGGACGCCGTAAATGGCGCGTCAGTTGGCGCGCTGGCGCAGGCATGTGCGGAAAAAGAAATACCACTCGTCCATATTTCAACGGATTACGTATTCGACGGTCGTGGCGATGCCCCGCAGCAACCTGACAACGCAACAAATCCGTTAGGACAGTATGGCCGAAGTAAATTGCTGGGCGAAACACTCATCCGGGAAAACAACGCGCGCCACGCGATCCTGCGAACGTCGTGGGTATTCAGCGCACACGGCGCGAATTTTGTGAAGTCTATGTTGCGGCTTGGAGTTGAGCACGAAAAGCTGACCATTGTCAGCGACCAGATTGGAGGACCGACACCAGCGGTGGCCATCGCGGACGCGCTTTTTACCGTTGCGAGTTCAATGGCGGACGGGCATCCGGGTGGAACCTATCACTTTGCCGGAGAGCCTGATGCAAGCTGGGCAGACTTCGCACGAGAGATATTTCAGCAGGCCAATCTTGCCACTTGCGTAATCGGCATTCCAACAACAGACTATCCTACGCCCGCCCAGCGTCCCTTGAATTCACGCCTCGACTGCGAAAGCCTTTTGCGAGACTTCGGCATCGCGCGTCCCGACTGGCGTGCGGGCCTTTCGGATGTTCTGAAGGAGCTTCAGGCAAAATGACCAATCGCAAGGGCATTATTCTGGCGGGCGGATCCGGCACCCGGCTTTATCCAATCACTTTGGGTGTCTCAAAACAGTTATTGCCGATCTACGACAAGCCGATGATCTATTACCCGTTGAGCGTCTTGATGCTGGCGGGAATTCGCGACATTGCAGTCATCACAACACCTGAAGATCAGTCGCAGTTTCAACGGCTTATGGGTGACGGATCCCGCTGGGGCCTCAACTTCACCTGGATCGAACAGCCATCACCAGACGGCTTGGCGCAAGCCTATTTATTGGCAAAAGATTTCCTAGATGGCGCGCCTTCTGCAATGGTTCTGGGCGACAATATATTTTTTGGTCACGCACTTCCGAAAATTCTTGCCCGCGCGGATGATCGCGAAATTGGCGGCACCGTATTTGGATATCGCGTTGCAGACCCCGAACGCTATGGGGTTCTCGACTTTCACGGCGACCAGGTTCGCGGGATTATCGAGAAACCAACCAAACCACCTTCGAATTTCGCGGTGACCGGGCTTTACTTTCTGGATGGCGCCGCGCCCGAGCGCGCCGCACAGGTTACGCCATCGGAACGCGGTGAACTGGAAATAACTTCGCTGCTAGAGATGTATCTTGAGGACGGAACGTTGACCGTCGAACGCATGGGGCGCGGATTTGCCTGGCTCGACACCGGTACGCATGCCTCGCTTCTGGACGCGGGCAACTTCGTGCGGACGCTCGAGGAGCGTCAGGGATTGCAAACCGGATCGCCGGAAGAGATTGCATTTGAGCAAGGCTGGATCAGCGCGAACGATCTGCGAGAGGCAGCCAAACCGCTGGGCAAGAACGACTATGGTCGCTACCTGACAAGAATTGCCGAGGATCAGTTGTGAACACAGCTCTGGTCACCGGATCGGCCGGGTTCATTGGATTTCATGTGGCGAAACGCTGGCTGGACGAGGGCTGGCGCGTTATCGGCCTGGATGCCTTCACCGAATACTATGATCCGGCTTTGAAACGGGCGCGGAACGATATTCTGTCTGGCTACGAAGACTTCACACTGGTTGAAGATCGCTTGGAATCTCCGGGCGTTCTTGCTGGTCTGTTTTCGCAATATCAACCGTCGCATGTGTTGCATCTCGCGGCGCAAGCGGGTGTGCGTTATTCGATCGAAGCACCTCGCACATACGTCGAGGCCAACTTGCAAGGCACGTTTGAATTGCTGGAAGCGGCGCGCGCAAATCCGGGTGCGCATCTGCTGTTGGCATCAACGTCATCGGTCTATGGCGCCAACGTCGAAATGCCGTATCAGGAATTACACAAAGCGGACAGCCAGATGTCGTTTTATGCAGCGACCAAGAAGGCGACCGAGGCCATCGCGCATTCCTATGCACACCTTTATCAGTTGCCGACCACCATGTTCCGGTTTTTCACCGTCTATGGTCCATGGGGCCGCCCGGACATGGCCGCCTTCAAGTTTGTCAAAGCGATCCTCGAGGATCACCCGATCGACATCTACAACCACGGTGAAATGCGGCGCGACTTTACCTACATCGACGATCTCGTCGAAGCGACCTGGCTATTATGTTCCAAAAAACCTGAGTGCGGAAACCCGGTTGCGAAGTTTGACAGCCTCAGCCCTGTCGCCCCATTTCGCGTCGTGAATATCGGCGGATCGTCCCCCCAGCCATTGATGAACTACATTTCCGAAATTGAGCGTGCTTTGGGCAAGCCGGCCATTCAAAATCTCATGGACATGCAGGCAGGTGACGTACCCGCCACGTGGTCAGACCCGAAACTTTTGAAGGCGCTGACAGGCTACGCGCCCTCGACTTCGATTTCTGAAGGAATACCCCAATTTGTGTCTTGGTATCGCCAATATTTCGCGGTCTAAGTCCCGATAAAAGGAAGTCTTTTTATGCGTATTGCTATGATTGGGACAGGATACGTCGGTCTGGTATCCGGCGTTTGCTTTTCTGACTTTGGTCATGACGTCGTTTGCGTCGATAAAGACGCGAGCAAGATCAAGATGCTGGAAGCCGGCAAAGTGCCAATATTTGAACCTGGGCTGGCGCGGCTTCTCGAGAAAAATGTGACCGCCGGACGACTGAGCTTTACTCAGGATTTAAACGCCGCCCTTGACGGCGCCGAGGCCGTTTTCATTGCAGTCGGAACGCCGGCGCGTCGAGGTGACGGCCACGCCGACCTGAGTTACGTATTTGCTGCAGCCGAAGAGATCGCCAATAACGTCACGGACTACATGGTCATTGTGACCAAATCGACAGTCCCCGTCGGAACAAACCGAAAAATCGCCGAGATTGTCGCGAAAGCAAATCCGGCAATTGAATTTGACGTCGCATCAAATCCTGAGTTCCTGCGCGAAGGCGCAGCGCTGGATGATTTCATGCGCCCCGACCGTGTGGTTGTCGGCGTGGAAAACGAACGCGCCGCAAAAGTCATGTCTGATATCTACAGGCCGCTTTTCCTTCGCGATTTTCCAATCGTGACAACCGATCTGGAAAGCGCCGAGATGATCAAATACGCCGCCAACGCATTTCTGGCGACCAAGATCACTTTTATCAATGAAATAGCCGCTCTATGCGAAAAGTCGGGTGCCGACGTGCGAGAGGTTGCGAAAGGGATCGGGCTGGACGGTCGCATCGGCAACAAGTTTTTGCATGCAGGACCAGGGTACGGTGGCTCGTGCTTTCCAAAGGATACACGGGCGCTCGCAAGGATGGGTCAGGAATTTGCGAGTCCTATGACAATTACCGAAGCGGTGATTTCAGTGAACGAAGACGTCAAACGCCGAATGATCGACAAGCTTCTTTACGAATGCGGCGGCTCGTTCAATGGCAAGAAGATTGCCGTCCTTGGTGTGACATTCAAACCGAACACCGACGATATGCGCGATGCACCTTCACTAACGATTGTGCCCGCGATGGTCGGCGGCGGTGCAGTTGTACACGCGGTTGATCCGCAAGGAAGACACGAAGGTGAAGAATTGCTTCCCCACGTTATTTGGGAAACCGATGCATATGCAGCCGTCAGCGGCGCAGATCTAGTTGTCATTCTTACAGAATGGAACGAATTTCGAGCACTTGATCTGGAGCGGATTGCCAGTACGATGCGGGTTTCTCGAATGGCAGATCTCAGAAACATATATTCGGCGCGCGACGCCGAATTGGCTGGATTTGACGGCTATGTTTCCATCGGACGAGCGCCATACCATTCCGAAAACGGCTAGCGATCTGCGGGCGCTAATTTATTAGTATGAATAGCCGTAACCGTCATCCATGAAGCGGCACTTGTTCAGGACGACTCCGGCGACGTTACTATATTCCGATACTTCGCGTTCACATTCGTCGACTTGCGAGATAGTGGACGAATCCGCAGCAGCGACAATCAATACCGCATCCACGAGCTTGAGAAACGCCCGGGTTTCGTCACTGACCAAAACCGGAGGAAGATCAAAAAGCATGACATCAGGCCGGTATGTGGACTGAATGTCGTCCAGAATTTCGGAAGAGCGTTGTGTCAATAGGACCTTTGATGGATCGCGCAGCGCCTTTGTCGTCATTGATACCAGTGTGTTGTCGTGCAATCGCACCGCCTGCTCAGCAAATGGGACCTTATCTTCAAGGACATCGACGATGCTCGACGTCGGCTCGGCGCCGAAAAACCGCGCCACCGCCGGACGCCGCAGATCAAAGTCAAATAGCATCCCGCGCACTTCCGTCTGGCGACCGAAACCGGCAATCAGGTTGCAAGCGGTCGTTGTCTTGCCCGAGCCAGATGTCGCAGACGTAATCGCGACGCGCGTCCAGTCATTACGGCGCATTTCCAAAAGCAGCTTGGTTCGCAAAATATCAAAATGCGTGGCTTCGGTCGTCGGCGTGCTGGCGAATATTCGCGCCTGCTTCAAACGGTTGGTTGACGGCTCAAACAGTGGCACTTCGCACCACAGGGCTGTCAAAGCATCGTTTTCTGCCAATTGCCGCGATTTTGTCCGCGAGCTCGCATTCGATCGTGTCATAGGCCCAAGCGGCGCGCCATCTCTTTGCGCCCTTGCCTTAGCCAATGCTGCCTGTAGTTTTTCCATAATTAACCCTGTACCGAAGCCTCAAAACCCAAGCCGATCGACGATCTTGTCGGTCAGCAAATCCAGTGGCAGATAGAATGTGTGTGTCGCCCATAGAGCTATCGGAATTCCGATACCCAACCCGGCAATTACGATCGTCTGAAGCGCACGACGTCTGGCCTTACCACCCGAAGTTTCGAGATACGGGATCGTGGCAAGCGGTTGAATCGTCAGGCCTCGCGTCAAATCACCAGGTCGCCTAATTGTCTTGTTGATGAGCTCAAGAAGTATGTAAAATCCGATTGCAAGCGCGGTTCCCAACGCGACGCCTCCACCCGCAATAAGCTGCCGGTTCGGGCTATTTGGTTCCGTCGGTGCTGAAGCTTGTTCAATCACGGAAATCCGTTCGCCCTTTGACAGGACTTCGATGCGTTCCCCGGTTTGCGCTTTGGCTAAATTTTCGACCGCCCCGTTATACTGGCCAAGTGGGTTTTCGTAATCGCGTTCAGGAACTTCAAGTCTGATGGCATTTTCAGGTGTTTTCTCAATCGCAATCTTAAGCTCTTCGATTTCTTCCTGGGCCCGGTCGATTTGCTGATCCAGATAAATGGCGCGCTGGTCGAGTTCGGCAAGCTGAAGGTCAAAAAGCCGCTTTGCCGGATCTTCTGTGTCGGTGCTGCCGCTGCCTTCTGCCGTGGCAGCTGATTCAAGCTGTGCAATCCTAGTCTTCAAGACTCTGATGCGCGGATTGTTTTCCGAATAGATTGTTAACGCCTGGTTCAATTCGGCACGCGCGCTCTGAAGTGCCTCCTGGGCCGGCGATAGGCGGATTTCGTTTTGCGATATACTGCCAAGTGCCAGCATTCTGTTGCGTTGTTCGGAAATTGCGGCGCGATCGCGTGTCGCGGCGATTATCTGATCTTGCAGACGGCTTAGACGGCTAACGCGAAAATCCAAATTCTCCGGCAGAGCATCCTGATTCCGCTCCTTAAACGCGACAATTGACGCGCTACGGTTCGCCAGTTCTTCACTCAGGCGTTCTACCTCTTTTTCAAAGAAATCAAGAGTTTGCTCTGCCAAGCCTTGTCGGCGAACAGAATCCTCGTTTAGGACCAGCGTTACAAATTCATTGACGACATTAGCCGCAAGGCTTGGTTCCGTCGCGCGGAAAGAGATTGTCATGAGCGTGGCACGATCCCGTCCACTTGACGTGTCGATCGACGTCAGATCGCGCATATTGGCGACAACTTGGTCAGGTGTCAGTCGAGCGGTGCCGCTGAAAACCGAAAACTCATTGGCAATGTCGATCAAGTTCGCACGCGTCAGCAGGCGCTGTTCAATGATCTGAAGTTGCTCTGTCGGCGCAGTTCTCACAGTTGAAGCCGCCAGTTCATCGGGAATTTGGGCGCTTTCAATCAACAGCCGGGCCGACGCAACGAACCGCGACGGCAATGTCAAAGCTAAACCGATGCCAATCGCCGAACAAACCACGAATATAGTTGCCATGACAGGCAGTCGGCGCAGGAACAGTCCCCAATAGAAACGAATGTCAGAGTTCATTCAGCTGCTTCTCCGGTGGAGTGGACGGCAGGTAGAAAGATGCCGTCCTCTAACACTTCTTCAATTATGGCGGCGTCGACGACTTGCCGCTGTTCGGTGGCGGCGTAGACCATCGCAAAATCGCAAAGCTTGTTTACGAGTCGCGGAATACCGCGGGAATGTTCATGGACCAGATCAATTGCATCGGCGGTAAACTCGGATCCTGTTCCGCCCACGTGGCTCAACCGGTGCTGGACATAACCACCGATCGCTGCCCGATCGAGTGCGCTAATGTGATACGTTGCAGTCACCCGCTGCGCGAATTGGCGCATTTCGGGCCGCATGATCATCTGCCTAAGCTCTGGCTGACCTACCAGGATCAATTGCAGCAACTCGTCCTTGTTCGAGTTGATGTTTGTCAGCATGCGAAGTTCTTCCAAGCCTTCGATGCTAAGGTTCTGAGCTTCGTCGATCAAAAGGATCACACGTCTGCCGCAGGCATATTCTTCTATTACGAAATCTTGCAGCTGCTGGAACATCGCAACGTAGGTTCCGGTAAGGTCGGCCTCGATCGACAGCGCATTCAAGGCCCACTGCAACAACTCGCCCCGCCCGCCTTGGGCATTCGATATCAGGCCAAGCGTGATGTCATCTTCCATCGCTTGCAGCAGTTTTTGGATTAGCGTGGTTTTCCCGGCACCGACTTCGCCCGTCACTACGGTGATCGGGGCTCTGGTTATGACGCCGAATTCAAGCACAGAGAACGCCCGACGGTGCGACCGCGACCAGAAAATAAAATCCGGATCCGGCAACAGCGTGAACGGTCGCTCGGTGAATCCGAAATACTCAACGTAGAGATCGTTACCAGTCATTGTCCTGCTGCTTTGCCTGCCGATTATTGCCTATGGCGTTTCAAATTCGTAAAGCCAGTATTAACGACTATATCATGTCGGTTGTGGGGCATTTCTGCAATCACGACACAAATGGCAAGTCTGTTTCCGAATCATATCGCGACTTCGCAACATGGTGGTTAATGAATCGTCGACGATTTGGGGACAGTATGTGCAATTCTTGAGCAATCGTTCACGATATGAAAACCAACGATTCATACACTGATTTCACGCAAGACGCCTTGTTTGGGTCAAAATCATGGCAAATTCTTGCGAAAAATCAGGCCATAGGCTGCACGGGCCCTAATGAAACAGCGCGCATACCGTTAAAAACCTCTGAAAATCCTAGAAAAACTTTCAATAAAATTCGCTGAATGCTAAGAAGACGCAGGGCCCGCTGTTTCAGTCTCTGCTGCTGAAATGTGTCGTATTTGGGTCAAGTGAGTTTTAGGGGGCCGAAGTAGCTTCGGTAAAAAGTATGACTGTACATGTGACCAATGTTGCCGATTCCATTGCAGCAAATGTTGATTCTATCCCAGTCCCCGCCAGTGTGCAGCGGCGTGGAATTTATAGATTTGGTCTAAAACGCGTCTTCGATCTGATTTTGGTCGTGTTGGCCCTGCCGATCGTACTTCCGTTCATCGCCGTTATTGCATTGGCGGTAGCCGCAGATGGGTATTCTCCGTTTTTTCGGCAGGAACGAATTGGTAAGGATGGACGCCGCTTTACGATGTGGAAATTCCGTACGATGGTGCCGAACGCAGAAGAACTGCTTGAGCGCCATCTTGCCGATAACAGTGAAGCTCGCGCCGAGTGGGAATCCAAGCAGAAGCTGGCTTTTGATCCGCGCTGCACGCGTATAGGTCGCGCACTTCGCAGAACTTCGATGGACGAGCTTCCTCAGCTGTGGAACGTATTTGTGGGAGACATGTCTTTGGTCGGCCCGCGGCCGATGTTGCCGGCCCAGCAATCGCTATATCCGGGCAGATCCTACTACAATCTTTTCCCTGGTATCACTGGCCCTTGGCAAGTGACCAAGCGCAACGAAAGCGAATTTGCGGAACGCGCCGGATATGACGACCTTTATGACTTGGAATTGTCGTTTGTTACCGATTTTCGTTTATTGTTCAAAACTGTCGCAGTGGTAGTTCGCGGCACCGGGTACTGATTGACCATCGCAAATCTTTGACATCTTACGGGCTGGTTGGAATCGGCACTAGTTGCTAGTGTCTCGGCGATCCGTTCGGAGGAGTGATATTATGATGGTTGGATTGTTGCCAAGATCGATCCTGTTTGCGTGTTTGTTTGGACTCCTCGCGGCGTGTGACAGCGCCGAGGAGCGCGCTGAATCGCATTATCAAAACGGCATTTCGCTTCTGGAAAGCGGTGACGTCGACCGTGCGTTGGTCGAATTTCGAAATGTTCTTTCGCTTGACGAGTTCCATCGCGAGGCACGATCCACATATGCGGAAGTCGTTCGCGACCAAGGCAATATTTCCGAGGCCTATGCACATTACCTGCGCCTGGCGGAGGAAGACCCAAATGACATGGTTTCTCGGCTGGCACTCGCGGAAATGGCGATTGCTGCGCGAAACTGGCGTGAAGTTGAACGACATGCCGCAACCCTGAAGCAAGCCGATGCGAAATTGCCGGGTGCGGATGTTGTGGAGTTGTTAATGCGATTTCGGCAGTCCGTTCTGGACGAGGACGAAGCTGCGATGTCCGACGTGACGGGTGAGGCAGCCACACTCCTTGAAACGTATCCTGACAACTTGCTGTTAATCCGCGCCTTGATTGAAGGATATGTGCGACAGAACGAACCCGCCAAGGCACTTGAGTTGATGGACCGCTCGATCGAAATCGAGCCGGAAAATCCAACTAATTATTCAATGAAGGCATCGATCCTGGCACAGGAACAGGACTTCGAGGCATTGGAAGATCATCTTCGATTGATGATCCAAAAGTTTCCAAGCGATGACACCTTCAAAACAACGCTCGTGCGCCTGCTGGTGCGGCTAGGGCAATTCGAACGGGCCGAGGGTTTTCTACGCGATCAAATCGCGGAAGCGCCGGAAGATAAAAGTATCGAGCTTCACGTTAGCTTGGTGGTCTTTCTTCGCGAGATAGAAGGTGCGGAGGCAGCGCTTGCTGAAATCGAGGCGGCAATCCCACAATATGAAGATGCGAAAATCCTTCGCGCACTCCGCTCGGGAATCGCATTTGACCTTGGGCAACGTGAAGAAGCCGTCGCCGAGATGCAGTCAGTGATCGACAGTTCCGAGCAATCGGAAGTGACAAACAAATACAAGATCACACTCGCAAAGATGCTCATGGCCACCGGAAACGAAGTTGGCGCACGCCAGCTGGTCGGTGAAGTTCTGGCCATAGACCCGAGCCAAACCGACGCGCTGAAAATATCGGCGGGCTGGCAAATCGATAACGATCAGACCGACGAAGCAATCAACGCGCTTAGAATTGTGCTGGATCAGGCTCCTCAGGACGCTGAAGCGATGACAATTATGGCGCGCGCGCACCGCCGCGCCGGTGAGTTTGAATTGGCGCAAGACCT
This sequence comes from Boseongicola sp., assembly GCA_051009475.1. Classification (GTDB taxonomy): domain Bacteria; phylum Pseudomonadota; class Alphaproteobacteria; order Rhodobacterales; family Rhodobacteraceae; genus CAXMNX01. The sequence goes on along the minus strand of JBPCWO010000305.1, from coordinate 1,957 downwards.
GTTGTCGCTCGCGGCTGAAGCGTCGAACTATGCCCCGGACGAAAGCCTTCGGTTTGTTCGGGTCTTGTTGGAAAACGAGCGGTTTCGTCCGGCGGAAGACGTCCTGGTCAACGCATTGCGCGAATCGCCCGGGAATCTGGAATTGTTGCGCGTTTTGGGGGATATCTACCTGCGAACCGAGGATTGGCCGCGCGCAGCACAAGTTGAAAGCACGCTGCGGCGCCAAAACGAAGACCTCGCTCAGCAGCTGGCCGACAACCTGGGTCTGCAGATAAAGTCGCGGCGCGAAGGGCGACAACAGGCGCTTGCGTTCCTGGAACAACTGGCCGAGCAAGGGAGCGTCGGCAGCGCCGCACAGTTGAGTTTGCTGCGGGCTAAGATTCGGGACGGTGAAAAAGACGACGCTCTGGCGATCGCAAACGAGATCGCCGAAACGCATGCAGATAATCCCAATGCGCAGATTATCCTCGGCAACACGTTGCTTGCATTGCGCGATTACGCCGGTGCCGAAACAGCACTGAAAGCGCTTGTAGAATCTCACCCGAATTTTGAGCAAGCGTGGGTTTACTTATTGAGATCGCAAAGCGCGCAGGGTCAAACGGATAGCGCCCGTAAAACGGTAGATGAAGCGCTCGAAAAAAATCCTGCCGCTCCTAACCTACTGTGGGCAAAGGCTTCTTTTCTGGAGAGTGCTAACGATATCGATGGTGCAATTGAGATCTACGAACAGCTTTATGAACGCAATTCCAATGCCTCAGTTGTCGCCAATAACCTGGCGAGTCTCTTGGCAACTTACCGAGATGACGAAGCAAGTCTGGAGCGAGCCTTTGTGATAGGTCGGCGCTTGCGCGGAACCGATGTGCCGCCATTTCAGGACACCTATGGCTGGATATTGTTTCGGCGCGGAGAACACGAAGAGGCCGTGACCTATCTGGAACCTGCCGCGTCCGCTTTGCGAGATGATCCGATTGTTCAGTTCCATCTTGCGTCGGTTTATTCGGCATTGGGCAAAAATGAAGATGCCTTGGCGCAATTCAAGAAAGCGGTCGAGATTGCAGGCAGCGAAGATTCCAGACCGCAAATCGAATCCGCAAGGGCTGAAGTTGAAAGGCTCAGCGCTTTGGTCCAGAATGAGTAAAGAAAGTGTTGTCGCCCTTTGATCACAATGTGTTATCAGGTAGGCATCGGTGCAAAATTGCCACTTTCATTGGAAGTGGCACAGTTCCATAGTTAATGAACAGTAATAGTGGGGGTGATGAAATGAAAACGGTGATTTTTACGATCGTCTCGATCTTGGCGGCTTCGATTGCGTACGCGCAAAGCGGATACCAGATCCAATCGGGCGATACGCTACAAATCGAGGTTCTTGAAGACCCTTCCTTGAACAGATCCGTGCTCGTTCTGCCTAATGGATCAATCACGTTTCCATTCGTTGGAAATGTTCAGGCCGGCGGTCAAACACCTGGGGCCGTACAAAGCGCGATCACGTCAGGAATCGCATCGAATTTTGCCACGCAGCCAACTGTTTTTGTAGCTGTGCAAACGACACGCGCGCCTACGCCTTCCGGCGGCGGCGGTTCTCGCGGTTCGATTGATGTATTCATGTTGGGTGAGATTGCCGCTCCTGGTGAGAAGCAAATCCGACGTGGCACCACCGTACTTCAGGCGCTGGCTTCAACCGGCGGATTTACGAAATTTGCGGCAACGAAACGTATATTATTGCGCCGCACCAACCCGCGGACCGGCGAACAAACCGTGTCCCGCATCAACTATAAAGCAATCGCGAACGGGGCTTCCGGCGGACAGGACGTAGTGCTTGCCGACGGCGATGTTATCATTGTCCCTGAACGCCGTCTCTTCGAGTAGTACATATGAACATATCGCGACCGGGGCGTCTAACAATCGCGACCCTATCGCTTACAACGATGACACTGGTTCCCGCCCTTGCGCAGGACGG
>JBPCWO010000304.1:0-17328 GCA_051009475.1 Boseongicola sp. | reverse complement strand
GCGCTAACCCATACCGCAAAAGAGCATTGGTATGACTGGCCATCGAGACAGGTAAACAAGGGGTTTCGCTGGGTTCGCGAACATTCGTTCCGCCCATTGATTGCTGGCGTTATTTGGGCGCGCTACCCGGTGATTGCGGGCGCCGTAGTGATTTTGGCCAGCCAGACCGCGTTGTTTATCCGGGGCGATGTGCAGTGGCGGTTTTTCAATGCACCCGAGCGCGGTTCGGTTACCGGAAACTTTGCAATGGTGCCCGGGGCAACACGCGAAGACACCCACGCAGTAATGCGCACATTGCAGGCAACCGTGGAAGAGCTGGGCGCTGAATACGAGGCTGAACACGGCTTGAACCCAATCGATTTTGCTTTGGCTGAAATCGGCGGAACTTCCGGCCGTGGCCTCGCAGGGCAGGAAACCAAAGAAACTTCGCAGCTTGGGTCAATTGCAATTGAAATGATTGATGCGGACTTGCGCCCTTACTCTAGTTTTGCCTTCGTTGCGGATCTGCAGGACGCGGTGCCGCAGCACCCGATGCTTGAGACCATCAGTTTTCGAGGTTGGAGGTCCGGGCCGGGTGGGGATGCAATCGATATCGAACTTTCGGGTGCGGAAGCCGAAACTCTCAAAGAAGCGGCGGAGGCGCTAAAAACGCAACTGGCAAGGTATTCTGAAGTCTCGGCGCTGGAAGACAGTTTGGCCTACGACAAAGAAGAGCTGGTATTGCAGTTAACACCGCAAGGGCAAGCTTTGGGGCTCACGATCAATGACTTGGGGCGCACACTGCGCGCGCGTTTGAATGGCATTGAGGCCGCCAGTTTCCCAGATGGCCCCCGATCGGCAACGATACGCGTTGAACTTCCTTCAGGTGAACTGACTGCGGACTTTCTTGAACGGATGCTCATACGAACTGGCAGTGGTGGCCAGGGAGCCGGCGTTTACGTGCCTCTGTCAGACATTGTCACAGTTGAACGCCGCACCGGGTTTTCGACGGTTCGACGAGAGAACGGTGTTCGGGTCGTGTCGGTATATGGTGATTTGAACGAAGACGATCCAGCGCGCGCCGAGGAGATCAGCACCGAGATCGTTGAGGTCATTCTTCCCACGATGCAGGAGGACTACGGGATTGCGACTCATATGGCTGGCCTGGCCGAAGACGAGCGCAACTTCCTCTCAGATGCGCTGACGGGATTGATCCTTTGTCTGGCGGGAATTTACGTAACCTTGGCTTGGGTCTTTTCTAGTTGGGCGCGGCCGCTGGTCGTGATGTCGATTATTCCCTTTGGTTTGGTCGGAACCATTTGGGGGCACCACTTGTGGGAAGTCCCTCTTAGTATGTTCTCAGTCGTCGGGCTGATTGGTATGGTTGGAATAATCATCAACGATTCCATTGTTTTAGTGACAACAATCGATGAGTATGCCGAAGATCGGGGGTTGTTTTCGGCAATTCTGGACGGGACTGCTGATAGGCTGAGGCCTGTCCTGCTTACCACGCTGACTACGGTGCTTGGATTGACCCCACTTTTATACGAATCGTCCCGACAAGCGCAGTTTTTGAAGCCGACAGTAATTACTTTGGTTTACGGGCTTGGATTTGGACTGGTACTTGTGCTGCTTGTCGTGCCGTCGCTGTTGGCGATTGGTCACGATCTGGGCAGGAATATCCGCGCAACCCGACGCGCTTTTTCAGCGCGTGCGCGTGGCCTGCGCACAACCATTGGCGCTCTGGGCCTCGGAATGGCTGCGTGGTTTGCAGTGACAATAGGTTCGGTTGTTCTTTGGGGTAAGCTTCCCGATGCATTGGGAGGTGGACAGGAAATGCCGCAGGCATTTGCCTATTTTGTCGCCGGTATCGCAATATTGACGCTTCTGGCCTGGGCGGTAGCAGCACTTGGCGCTTTACGACGGCAGCACTCGCGAACCTAACTGCACCCCTGAATATCCACTGCCCGGCCACCACCGAAAATGGTGATCCGCACGTCCTTGCGCGACAACAAAAAAGGCTGAGCGCTGGGCGGAACCAAGTCGGCTTCTGCGATCAGAGTGTCCCCGTCGCGCCGAACCGAAAGTTCAGAAACCCAGACACTTCGGTCGGCCAGTTCGACAACCCCAAATTCAGTGTTGCCCATTTGCGAAAGGCCGAGCCGTGCAGTTATTCTTAGCCCATCACTTATCGGAACGATCTCGCACCCGACATCACTGATACCAGCTTCCGCTGCGGTCATAGGTCGATTTTTCATTGCGCTAACGATTTCTGTCGTGCGTTCCGATGCCTTTGCTCTAAGCTTGGCATCCAATTCAATTTCCAATGGCACACAGACATCTTTGCAAACGCCGATCAAGATTTGTCCGCGAAGAAGAATATCTTTGCTTTTGTCGTTCGGACGCACAGCTAGCGGGAACACGACGTAGTCTGAGTAACCGATCGACCTAACGCCATATTGCTCAGTTACCTTTGGAACCGGAAAAGCAACGGTGACATCGGCGACGTTTCCTGAACCGGCCCATTTGAACTCCGGTGGAATTCCTGCAGCACCCGGGGACCGCCAATAAGTTTTCCATCCCGGCGTAAGCCGTACCGTCAATCCGGCATAATGATGCCCGTTCGCGTCTCGCCATCCCTCTAGGATGTTTGCGACTGCAATATTGGCCGGGATGTCTGCCTTTGCGAATGGCGAAGACAGAAATAGCGCAAGCAAAACGCCAAAAACCGTGCGAAATCTAATCATATGGCCAGCTAAAGGCAGTTTGGGCGTATTGGAAATCACAATCAGGTAATGCTTCGTGAGTGTTGCCGTCGGACCCTTGATGACAGGACGCTATTCTTCCATCAATGAAGGATGGATGATCCGGACACGTCGTTTGAAGGAAAATTACTGATCGCTATGCCTGGTATGGGTGATCCGCGATTTGAAAAGTCTGTGATATTTATTTGCGCCCATTCAGAAGACGGTGCGTTGGGATTGATTGTGAACAAACCAACGCCGGAATTGAAATTCGGGCCGCTGTTAGGTCAGCTCAGCATTGATATCAGCCCACCCCAACGTGACATCCGAATACACTTCGGAGGCCCTGTCGAAAACGGTCGAGGTTTTGTTTTGCACTCTGCCGATTATCTGTCTGACAGCGCTACATTGCAGGTTAATAGCGACTTCGGGATGACTGCGACGCTCGATGTCTTGGAAGAAATTGCAAAGGGCGACGGGCCGGACCAGGCGCTGTTGGCACTTGGCTACTCTGGTTGGGGACCTGGCCAGCTAGATGATGAAATGTTGCAGAATGGCTGGCTCACCTGTGATGCATCGCGCGACATTGTGTTTGATAGCGATGACGAAGGGAAATGGGCGGCGGCGTTAGCAACGCTCGGTGTTGACGCATTGACTCTGTCGTCAACAGCAGGTCGTGCCTAGAGCATTAACCAGGCCCGAGTGGCCTACAGTTGACATTTTGTGCCAACAGCCGTCGGCAAGCGAGTTCGGCTTTTGCCTCGGACAGGCCGACGAAATTCGCGTCAAACCCCTTAGGTCCATGGACTACTTTTCGCAGCGCTTCGTCCAATGTCCCAAGCTCAACGAGCGCCGTTTGCAAAAGCATCTTTTCGGCCTCGTGCCGTGAAGTGAAGCGGCCGACATTTATTGCCCAATGACGACCACCCGACGTCGACATTCGCGTAACGACGATCGGTTCTTCAGGCGTTGCGGGTACGGCCAGGGCGCGCTTGGGGAACACCGTCGGACGTGGTTTTGGGCTTATTAACGATCCTGCAAGACTGGCTGAAAGCAATTGCTTGGGTGCTGCCAGCGCCACAGCTTCTGATGCGCCTTCTTGTTGATTCGCATCTGCAATGACCGCCTCAGCCAACGCATCTGCGACACCGTCTTTTATTGCGATCAGCATATCTTCTGCCGGCTTTTGCGTAGGCCTTGGTGCCGGTCGGAGGCTACGTGCGATCAACCCGGTTTTGCGTGATGCGCTGTTGTCAATCGGTTTTTGCGCGGCTTGCGCGATCATTGTGGGGCGTTTCGGCTTGCGCACAGCAACCCTGTTCGGCGCCCGATCAAAGCCCATATCCAATAGTTCGGCCACGCGGGCATTTCGCCATGCGGTCGAGCGGCCACCGAAAACTGTCGCAATGACACGTTCACGACCTCGTTCCGCGGATGCCACGAGATTGTAGCCTGCCGCGCGGGTATAACCGGTCTTGATACCATCCGCGCCGCGATAACTGTTCAAAAGCCGTGCGTTTGTATTGTTGACGGTTTTTTTTCCAGTGCTCGTCGAACGGCGCGAGAACAAATTGTAATACTCCGGATAGTCGTAAAAAAGCTGGCGACCCAGGATCGTCATGTCGCGGGCGGTTGAAACGTGCCCCGCTTCAGTCAGCCCATGCGCATTTTTGAAAGTCGTCCGGCTCATTCCCATTGCCTTGGCCATTCGATTCATGCGGCGGGCAAACGCTGCTTCGGAGCCGGATACCGCCTCGCCAAGTGCTGTTGCAGCGTCGTTGGCAGATTTCACAGCTGCCGCGCGGATCAAATAACGCAGCTTGATGCGCTTGCCCGCCTTTAGGCCAAGCTTTGAAGGCGGCTCGGCAGCAGCCTTCTTTGATATCAAGATGTTGGAATCTAAATGTAATTCACCGCGGCGCACTGCATCGAAAACAACATAAAGCGTCATCATTTTGGTAAGGGAAGCCGGATGTAGTTTTGTGTCCGCATTGCGTGAGTGCAGAACCTTGCCGGTTCGCGCATCCATCACCATCGCGGCATACGGAGCGGCCAATGCGACCATTGTACTAGCCAAAACTAGCCAAGAAACGATAGCCGTCATCAAGACGACTCTCGCGGTTTGCGGGAATGTCACTACACTGCCCTTTTCTGCCTCAGGCTCCGATCTTTATTCGTCGGATGCCCATATTTTCAGAAACTGTATCACGTCGGAATCAATCGGAAAACTATGAATTTTCAGTATCTTTTCTGAAATTCTGCTGAGACCCAGATCAGGCGGTATTTCGCCGAGCGGCCCCTAGATTTTGTGCTGTATGTCTTCGACCGTGCCTGGGATGTCGCGAAATTCCCGCACCTCGCGAAATCTTTCGTGACCCAAAGGCGCATCTGCTGCCTCTATTTCCCATGAAAGGCCGTGCGGAACATAAATTGCCCATCCGCCAGCATCTATCGCTGGATTGATGTCTGATTTCAGGGAGTTACCTGTCATCAGTGTTTGCCACGGCTCAACTGAATTGCGCCCAAAAATCTCTAGGTAGACGGCAGGTGTCTTGTCGGAGACGATTTCTACCGCGTCGAAAAGTTCACCCAACCCAGACTGCGCAATTTTGCGTTCCTGGTCTAGCAAATCACCCTTAGTGATAAGAAAAATCCGGAAGTCAGGCGCTAGTTTCAACATTGTGTCCTCGACGCCGGGCAATAGCTCTATCGGATGCGCCAGCATTTCTTGACCGATACTGATGATGTCGCGCACTACGTGGCCTGGAACGCGGTTGTCGGTGACATCCAACGCAGTTTCTATCATCGACAGCATGAATCCTTTGATGCCGAAACCGTAGTGACCCAGATTTCGTCGTTCGGCAGCAAGGAGTCGTTTCGCAAGATGGTCTTTTTCTGCAAAATCTGCCAGCCGGTCCGCAAACTGATCCTGTGTCACGTGAAAGAAACGTTCGTTGTGCCACAGAGTGTCGTCGGCGTCGAAGCAAAGTGTGGTTAACATCGGTGTAAGCCAGCCATAATATTCAGACCTTTTCCTTGCCCGCCGTTCACCTATATTGTGGGATCGAGTGAAAAATGCCGAAGCGAGTGAGCGTGATCTTTAGCACTTTGCATATGATGGCCGATACGGACAAGCCGAGTGAAGGCGAAACTGGCGTCCTGACGGAAACCAAGCCCAAAACCCAACGGCCGCCGTTGTACAAAGTTCTATTGCTGAACGACGATTACACGCCAATGGAATTTGTTGTGCACGTGCTCGAGCGTTTTTTCGGGCTGAGCCATGCTCAATCATTTGAGCTGATGCTAACCGTCCACAAAAAAGGTCTCGCCGTTGTGGGCGTTTTCTCCTTCGAAGTTGCGGAAACCAAAGTGGCACAGGTGATGGATTTCGCACGACGCCACCAGCATCCGCTTCAATGCACTATGGAAAAGGAATAGGCCGTCCGGCCTCGCTTTCATGCTGTCGCAACGCTTGTCTCTGGCGCTGAAATCTTCGGCGATTGTGCTGCCGGATGACGGACAGATCGCTGTTATTGGCGCGCGCGCAGATGATAATCTGGGCGACTTGCCAAAGAACCGTGTTGAAGTTGTGCAACGTCACTTCGCTCATCATGCTCACTTTCAGAATGCAGGGTATGCCGTTTCAACCTCTGTTGGCGGTCCCTACTCAATGTCGATTATCGCCTTGCCGCGGGCAAAGACTGAAGCACAGCAAACAATAGCACGGGCGGCGCAGGCAACTGACGGCCCGCTCATTATCGATGGGCAAAAGAATGACGGGATAGATTCTGTTTTGAAGGCTGTGCGACAGGCAGGTGAAGTCGGGGATGTGATTGCCAAAGCGCATGGCAAAATGTTTGCGGTGATCGATGCAGATTTTTCAAACTGGCATGATGCGGTACCGACCAGAATAGCCAATCGCTTCGTAACAGCGCCTGGAGTTTTTTCCGCCGATGGAGTTGACCCAGGTTCCGAAGCTTTGGCAGCGGCTATTCCAGCCAATTTTACAGGGCGTGTCGTCGATCTGGGCGCCGGGTGGGGGTATTTGTCGGATACAATTCTTCGCCGTGACGGTGTTACCCACGTTGATCTGGTAGAAGCAGATTTCGTGGCAATTGAGGCCGCTCGCCAAAATATCCTGGACAAAAGGGCGGAATTTCATTGGGCGGACGCCCGAGACTGGCGGCCCGCCGGACCCGTCGACCACGTAGTCACCAACCCGCCATTCCACCAAAAACGCGCGGCAGAAGCCTCGTTAGGGCAAGCGTTTATTCGCTCTGCCGCACGGATACTGGGGGCTAAAGGTCAGCTTTGGCTTGTTGCAAACAGACATTTGCCTTACGAACAAACGCTAGAAGATGCCTTCCACACAGTTCAGTCGCTCGGCCAAAACTCTTCTTTCAAGCTCTTCCACGCCAAATCGCCAAGACGCCGCAGGATAGGATAGCCCCTCTATGTCGTTCTCAATCGCAGGCAAAACCGCTGTCGTGACCGGATCCGCAAACGGCGTCGGGCTGGCAATTGCAAGGCATTTCGTTGCCCGTGGTGCGAACGTAATGTTTGCCGATATGGACGAAGAAAAACTTGCAAAGGAACTTGGAAGTGTCAGCGAAGATGATGAAGGCACAACGGGGTACTTTGCTGGCGACCTGCGTGAAAAACTAACCGTTGCAAATCTTTTGTCGGCAACAATTGATAGGTTTGAACACGTAGACATTTTGGTAAACGCATCGCGACAGATGATAGCCGCTGATCCCCTGAACGCTGATGATGATGCGGTCACAACGCTTTTAAATCAAAACCTGATCACGTCGCTGCGCCTTAGTCAGGTGTTTGCCAGGCGGATGATCAAACAGACCAACGAGGATGACAGTATCGAACACGCCGGTTCGATCATTAACTTGTCGTCGATAGCGGCGCGGCGAACCCAGCCAAGCCTTTTGGCCTATTCAGTTAGCTCTGCTGCGGTTGACCAGATGACCCGTTCGATGGCCGTAGCGCTAGCGCCGCACCGCATACGTGTGAATGCAATCGCGTTGGGATCAGTCATGAGTGCCTCGTTAAAAGGTGCGATTCAGGAAAATGAAGAGTTCCGGGACGAGATCTTGGGGTCGACCCCGATGTCGCGAATTGCAAGCCCGACCGAATTGGCAGAAGTGGCACAGTTTCTGGCTTCGGAGGGTTCGAGTTTCATGACTGGGCAGGTCTTGACCGTGGATGGCGGCCGAACACTCGTTGACGCTGTGGACGCTCCGGCGCACTGACATTCATTCGCGTGCTTGGGATACCACCCCGCTGCCAAGTTGATCTGGCGCAATTTGACGTACGCTTTCGCTTGATATGGATAACAAGTGGAAGCAAGGACAGTGCAAATGATTGACGAATTTGAAAACTACAAAGCACGTTCCAGCGATTGGTTCAAAAACTTACGTGATAGCATTGTCGTTGCGTTTGAGCGTTTGGAGGAAAAGCATACCCAAGGGCCGCTTTCTGAAAAACCTGCCGGGCAATTTGAAGTCAAAACAACCCGGCGAGCAACGGACGACGGTTCGGACGCAGGCGGCGGCCTGATGAGTGTCATGCGCGGTGGGCGCATATTTGAAAAAGTCGGCGTCAACGTTTCGACTGTATTCGGTCGACTTGGCGAACGGGCACAAGCGGCAATGGCAACCCGAACAGGTATTCCTGAGATGCTGGAAGATCCCCGCTTTTGGGCCAGTGGCATAAGTCTGGTTGCGCACATGCAAAATCCACATGTGCCGTCGGTCCATATGAACACCCGTATGTTCTGGACCCCAAAAGCGTGGTGGTTCGGCGGTGGTTCAGATCTGAATCCTTGCATAGAGTACGAAGAAGATACGGTCGACTTCCACGACGTCTTAAAGGCACACTGCGATCCCCACGGCGTAAGTATTTACCCTCGGTTAAGGAAATGGGCGGACGAGTATTTCTTTGTGCCTCATCGTGGGCGCGCACGCGGGGTTGGTGGCATATTCTTTGATGATCTGAACACGGGCGACTGGGAGGCGGACTTTGCCTTCACGCAAGACGCTGGAAGGGCGTTTTTGAAAGCCTACGAGCCCCTTGTCGAACGGCGGCGAAATCAGACGTGGACTGAGACGCACAAAGACGCTCAACTTATTCATCGTGGTCTCTATGCCGAATACAATCTGGTTTATGACCGCGGCACGAAATTCGGATTGGAGTCCGGCCACGATGCAGATGCAGTGCTGATGAGCCTTCCTCCGCTTGCAAAGTGGCCTTGAGCCTTCCTAGCCGCCGATTGGTCTGAGAATACGGCGAAGTTCGGCACTTAGTTCTCGCAGAATTCCGCCCCGTTCTGCTGAATCTTCTTGCCTGCTCGCCGAAGTTCCGCGGCCCTCCAGCCAGATTTCAATAACTCCCGGATCAGGAAGCGGTTCAAATTCTGTGAAATCCCTGAGACGCCCGTCAATGGCGCTTGCTAGTTTCCGCGCGGCGATTTCGTTGCTTTTGTAAAAGTAACGAACGTTGGTTTGGCTGATGCTGAACGAAGCAGGTCGGATCTTTCTAATTTCGAATCCAGCTTTCGTGGCGGCAGTAGTCAGGTTTTGCGCGTCCGTCTGTCGAACACCGTTGGGTACGTGCAAAACAATATCGAGCCCCGCTATTGTCGATCCCGCAGTCACTTGAATATCAGCCGCTTTCGGTCGCGCCGGTGGCGTGATGCTCAACACGGTCGGTGCACCGGTGTGTAGCGCGGGCCACGCTACGTCCATCAAAGGTGGCAGTTCAACCGTTGCTGGAACAATCTGAGCTGGCGCCAAAACATTGGTCGAAAGCAACCAGCCCTCGGCCTTGGGCGCGGCAGGACGGTCTTGAGCAGGAACGAAATCCTTAAGATTAGAGATCTGGTGAGAAATTAACGGGCTTTTGCCCGCAATCAAGCCATCCTTGAGAGTCGCGGTGCGGATGCGCGGCGCCGGTCGCTTGGCCGCCAGCGACTGCGCTTCGGTAGCGGGTGTCATTAAATCGCTCGGTGAACTCGCCCATCCAATCAAAAAAATTGCCAATACAAATCCTAAGGCGATGCCTGGAAAAAAAAGACGCCATGACTGACCGAATGCATCGTCGGCATCTGCTCGGGGTGTAAGTTTAGGGCCATCGCTATCGCCATTGACCAAGACCATTGAATTGTCTGGTTTCTCGGCTTGTCCGCTTACAGAATACTCATCTGTCGGACCTTTGGTGCTAATTTCAACATCAGCACGCTCACTTTGGGGACTCGCAGAATTTATTAGATGCGGCGAAGATCCAGCAACTGTTTTGTTGGCCAAAACAACTTGCCGCCGCAAACGCGCTTCTTCGAGGCGGTCATAGAAACTAGTCCCGCGCCGACGAGACGTCATTGTAAGCCGCGTTGCACGACCTCGTGACAAATTGGTCGCCTTACTCATGATATCCCCCAATTCCCGGCAGTACACGCGCCGAGCGGTAACAGTCAGCATAGCCGTTATAAGTGTCATCGGCAAAGGTGGATCAGGTAAGCGACGGGAAACGCTTATTTTCTTAGTCCTGGCAGGCCAATTCCAGTTGCTTCGAACCCACCATCAACTGCAAGGCACTGACCGGTAACAAAGCTGGCCCGCTCAGAGCAGAGAAAAACGATTGTTTCGGCGATTTCGCGTTCGGAACCATAACGATTTAGGGGCACCGCATCGTGATAGGCATCGACTATTTCCTCACTATGGACAGCCATCGCAAGTTTTGTGCGCACTGGTCCCGGCGCAACTGCGTTCACTCTGATCCCAAATTCGCCAAGCTCAACTGCCTGCTGCAGTGTCAATTGGATCACGCCAGCTTTTGATGTTCCGTAAGCAACCCGAAGTGTCGACGCACGAAGACCAGAGATCGAGGCAATGTTAACTACGGCGCCCTTTGATTTCTTCAACGAAGGCGTTGCCGCCTGTGTGCATAAAAATGGGCCATCCAAATTCGTCGCCATTATCGCCCGCCACTGCTCGAATGTCGCTTCTTCAATCGGCCCGAATTCCGCAATTCCAGCGTTGTTCACCAGCGCATCAACCCGCAGCAGCTCATTCTCGACAGAGGCAACCATCGCACGAACTGCGCCTGGGTCCGAAACATCACAGACGATCGGCCGGCCGTTCTCAATCTTGGACGCAGCTGCCAACAATGCGGGTTCGTCACGGTCGATCATCGCCACGTGCCAGCCGTTCTCAAGAAAAAGCCGGGTCGTCGCCAGCCCTATGCCTCGTGCGGCACCCGTCACAATTGCGACATTCTCGGGCATCTCAGGCCTCTACCTGTTCAGAACTGCCCTGCGATTGCAGCCAAATTGCAAGAATCCAAATCGCTACGGCCATTCCCGTAAATATCCAACCCCCAGCGGTGAAAGTCGCAATAACTGCTAGAAACATTGAAAACGATGTCACCGCGCCGCCAATGTCGCGCATTCCTTCCGAAGCACGTGCCACAAGGATCAATACCGACACGAAAACTGCTAGTGTTCCAGCTAAAATGCTGACCCAAACCGGCGACAGACCGCCCTCAGTCAAAAGCGAAAACAAAGCCCACGTTCCGGCGGTTTCAATTAGTCCAATGCGTTGCAATACCCAGAACGACGCAACAACCGAGATACCGATTGATACAGGCGCGGCAATCCTGCGCTTGTACCAATCGTTTTGGCCAAAGAGCAGACCAAGCGCCAGCAATGCCGCGCAGATCACGGCAAGCTGTCCAATCTCGACGCCGATGTTAAATCCGATAAGTTTCGGCACAAAATGGCTTCCGCCGAGACCAAAGTCCGACAAGACACTTGCAAAACCAAGGCCGTGCAGGAGGCCAAACAAAAATACGACGACAGGTCGCCAGGGCGTAATCCCGCGCGCCAGCACATTTTCGATTCCAACATATACAATGGACGCCGCGATCAAGGGTTCCACAACGTCCGGTGAAATGCGCACAATGTCCAACGTGCCAAGGGCAAGTGTCACCGTGTGGGCCAGTGTGAAAGCGGTGACCTGCCACAGCAAAGGCCGCAACTTAAGCGCAAGAAAAAACAACCCCAGAACAAACAGGATATGATCCAATCCCTTTGGGATGATGTGGTCGAAGCCGACGCCGATATACTCCACAAATGCAGTGCCCGCGGACTGGGTTCCGTTTCCGGTTCGAGAAATCGGCGCGCTTTCACCACCGTTGGCAAGAAACGCAGTATAGCCGTCTTCGACGCCCTGTTGCCTGATCACTAGCGGCCCGAACGCGGCTGGCCAGGTGAATATTACCGGCCCAATGCCATCCGGAAGCGGCGCCGACAGCTGAACGGTCGAGATCCTCGGCACTTCGATATCACCAACATCCGGGACCTCAATTGCAACAATTGCAGGTGCCAATACCGAGCCGCCCGTTCGAAGTGTCATTCCTTGCGAAATCGCGGGGAACGCATCTCGGAACGACTGCGCCAAATCCTCCGAATGAAAGCCGCGAAGTCGGTCGTAACCTTGTGAATTTTCGGCCGTGTTCGTGTCGTTGAGGCCTTCGAGATCGAGACCTGCAACCGGGGCTTCAAGCACCCATTGCAGCGATAGGTCGACGGATTTCGCACCAATAGTGATGTCGGCGACCGTTGGCTGCACCTCGTGGGCGCGCGCGAACGTGATCAATAGGCAACTTGACAGCAGACTTATTAGGACCACCCTCAATCCGAATAACCGAAAATGGGCTAAATGCATGTTTCGTTCTTTCGCGCTTGCCGTTTCCTTTACATGTATTGCAATGACAGCCAAAGGCCACGAGTTTTGGATTGAACCGGAAAATTATCAGGTTGAGGTTGGAAGCGAAGTCGTTGCCGAGCTTCGCATCGGGCAAAATTTCAGTGGTGCCAGCCAGTCCTATCTACCGCATCAGTTTCGCCGCTTCGACTTTGCTACCAGAGGTCAGGTCGCCCCGATAACCGGCCGTTTGGGAGACCGCCCCGCGGCGCGGGTCGAGACTTCGGACGATGGCCTTTTGGTACTCATTCACGAAACAAGCGACCTCAAAATCACATGGAGCGAGTTTGAAAAGTTTGAGAATTTTCTCAAACATAAGGACGCGGCATGGGTGTTAGAGGTGCATGATTCAGAAGGGTTGTCGCAAATCGATGTCGCCGAAGTCTATTCGCGATACGCCAAATCGTTGGTTGCAGCAGGCGCCGGTACCGGGTCAGACTTTGAGGCTGGTCTAGAGACAGAAATCGTCGCGCTAGAGAACCCCTATACCGACGATATGTCTGACGGCATTAACGTGCGGGTACTCTATCAGGGCCATCCGCGCCCAAACGAGCAGATCGAGGTTTTTGAGAAATCCGATGACGGTGAAGTCAACATATTCACGCTGCATACCGACGGCGACGGAACTGTGACAATCCCGGTGAATTCCGGTCACGAATATATGCTGGATTCAGTTGTATTGCGAAAGCCAAGCGAGGCATTGGCAAGCAGCAAAAACGTCACATGGGAAAGCCTTTGGGCGAACCTGACGTTCGCCGTTCCGGCCAATCAATAATTCGATTGCGGGCGATTAGCCGCGGCGATCAGTGTCGATAAATCTGCCGCCGGGGCCAACCAAACTTTTCGGAAGCGCGAAGATAATGACTTCGCGCAAAATCAGACAACTTACGGCACTGACTACAAACACGTTGAAAGAAAGATTTAACAGTTCACTCATTACTAGTCTCCGGGTTTCGTGCATACATATAGCCACGAATTCGCGGCGCATTAACGACCCAGCAAAGGTAAAATGGGTGCGCTTTTTAGACAAACCTTGCCGGAATTGAGGCGAATTCGATAAATGTGGCAACTTTATCAGAAAATATTCGGGTCGTAGGTCACGCCTGTCAAATAAAGGCCATCGGGCGGTGCAACCGGCCCACATGCGGCGCGATCCCTGGACTCTAGCGCGTCCCTCACTTTGTCGGTGGACCAACTGCCCGCGCCGACACGCTCAAGTGTCCCAACGATCGAGCGAACCTGATTATGAAGAAAACTGCGCGCACGCAAAGTAAAGCGGATTTCGCGCCCAGCGTTGTATTCCATTGGCTCAATTTTGATTTCATCAAGCGTTTTATTGGGGCTCTTTGCCTGGCACATCGTTGACCGGAACGTCGTGAAATCGTGCATACCAACTAGGTGCGCGGCCGCA
This sequence comes from Boseongicola sp., assembly GCA_051009475.1. Classification (GTDB taxonomy): domain Bacteria; phylum Pseudomonadota; class Alphaproteobacteria; order Rhodobacterales; family Rhodobacteraceae; genus CAXMNX01. The sequence continues at coordinate 3,421 of JBPCWO010000304.1, read as the reverse complement.
TCGCGCATTGCCTCAACATCCAAGTCCCGTTGAATCCGCCACGCGTGTCCCCGGTCGTGCACCAAAGGCGCGCGCCGGATTACGACGCGATAAAGATATTGTCGCTCAACGGCCGAAAACCTCGCATGCCAATCCTCGCCAACCTCAACACAGCCGGTTATCGCAATCGGATGAGGCTTTAGATGATAATTCAACGCCTCGTTCAGTCTGAAGGGCTCCCAGTTCTGCGCCGTATCGACATGTGCAACCTGGCCGGTGGCGTGAACGCCGGCGTCTGTACGGCCCGCGGCGGCTATCGACGGCAATTCTGGCTCCAATTGTGAAAGCGCATCTTCGATGGCCGCCTGAACTGACTGATGCATGTCTTGCCGTTGCCAACCGGAAAACGGGCGACCGTCATATTCAATTCTGAGCGCGTAACGAGGCATGACCGCGACCTAGCGCGTGAAGCCGCCAAGAGCAAACCCCTTGCTTTTCAACATGAATTGGCGTCGCGTCTGGTTGTTTGGAACTTCTGAACCTATCTTGTGCCGGGAACGAAAGGATGAGCAGTGATCTTCGGCGATTTGGCGGACGGGCTGACGCGGGGCGTCGAGACCACGGTCAACACTGTCAGCGAGGCTTTTTTTGAACCAGTCATTCGACTGGGTGTCACAGGATTAAGCCGTTCCGGAAAGACCATCTTTATCACTTCGTTGGTTGCAAATCTGATCAATAGCGGGCGCATGCCTGCGTTGCGCGCCGCAGCCGATGGGCGAATTCAGGCCGCTTGGTTACAGCCGCAGCCGGATGACACAGTGCCGCGCTTTGACTATGAGGCGCACCTTGCAGCGATGACAGGGACGAATGCCGTTTGGCCCGAAGGCACGACCGGGATCAGTGAATTACGCCTGAGTTTCCGGGTGCAGCCCGGCGGAATTCTGGGCGGTGTTACCGGACCGAAAACACTTCACCTCGATATCGTGGATTATCCCGGTGAGTGGCTCCTCGACCTTGGTCTATTGGACAGAAACTTTGAAAACTGGTCGCAAGAGACGTTGACCCGGCTCGAAAGTCGGAGCGAAGCTGAGAATTACCGCGAGGTTTTGACCGGCACTGATGGTGAGGCAAAACTTGATGAGGTGGTTGCGAAAAAACTGGCCGACGCGTTTAGCGATTATCTGCGCGCTGCCCGTGAAAGCGGCTACTCCGACTGCACGCCGGGACGCTTTTTGTTGCCAGGTGATTTGCGGGGTTCACCCGTCCTGACGTTCGCGCCGCTGCCTAAAGGCTCATACTCGCGCGGCACTCTGGGCCGAGAGTTTTCCCGTCGTTTCGAGGCCTACAAACGACAGGTCGTGAAGCCGTTTTTTCGTGACTATTTTGCGCGGATCGATCGCCAGATTGTGTTGGTCGATGTCCTTGGCGCCATCCACGCCGGCCCAAAAGCGGTCGAAGATATGCGGCACGCGCTCGGCGACATATTAGGAGCGTTCCGGCCGGGCCGGAATGCGTTTCTCCGCCAGATTTTTCTTGGCAGGCGCGTCGAGAAGATACTATTCGCTGCAACGAAAGCCGATCATCTGCATCACTCGCAACACAAACAGATGACGGCGATTTCCGACGCCTTGCTGGCGGATGCGAAGTCCCGCGCGGATTTCGCGGGCGCCGATACCGCAGCAATGTCCATTGCTGCGCTTAGGGCAACGACGGAAGATCAGATTGATCGCGATGGCAACGTGTTGGACGCAGTGCGTGGTGTTTTGCAGGATAATGGCAAGCCTGCTGCATTTTATCCCGGACGTTTACCGGACGATCCCGCACGATTGTTGACTCCCGCGCGGCGCGGCGAGGATCGATGGCTTGAGGCCGATTATGAGTTCATGTCCTTTGCACCGCAGCCGTTAGAACTGAAACCCGGTGACGGGCCACCGCATATTCGTCTTGACCGCGCCGCTGAATTTCTGATCGGAGATCGACTTTAATGCCAGACCGCGATGGACCGATCCTTATCGAGATTGATGACGCCGGTCCAAATCCGGCCGAAGCGCCGCCGATTGATGAACTCGATGGCGCGCCGACTGGTCAGGCGATGCAAACGATGGCGGCCTTTGTTGCGCGACGACCTTCTGCTCTTGCGCGTTGGTTTTGGCGGTTGCTGGGTGGGGTCGTGTTGTTCGTTGCCTCAATTGCCATCTGGGACTGGATATCTGGACTGGTGATCAGAAACCCAATTCTTGGCTGGGCGGCAGTGGCGCTGGTAGGCGCATTTTTATTGGTCTGTCTGGGAATAATTCTGCGCGAGTGGGCAGCACTTGCGAGACTTCAGAAAATCGAGGGGCTTCACACAGAGGCAGATCGGGTTGTGGCGGAAAGTGATCTAGCCGGCGCCAAATCGCTACTGTCACGACTGACTGCGTTTTATGCCGGTCGCGAAGATATGCGTTGGGGACGCCAGCGATTAGCGGAGGCAGAGACCGAGACGTTCGATGCCGATACGCTATTGGGATTGGCAGAAGACACGCTTCTTCAACCGCTTGACGATTACGCAATCCGCGAAGTGGAAGCCGCGGCGCGCCAGGTGGCAACGGTGACAGCACTAGTGCCGTTGGCTTTGGCTGATGTTCTGGTGGCCCTGACAGCAAACATACGGATGATCCGAAGGATCGCGGAAGTGTATGGTGGACGTTCTGGTACGTTGGGCGCCTGGCGCCTGACCCGTGTGGTAATTGCGCATCTCGTGGCCACCGGCGCGGTGGCCGTGGGCGATGACTTGCTGGGTTCGGTTGGTGGTGGGCACCTATTGGGGAAGATCTCCCGCCGGTTTGGGGAAGGTCTTGTCAACGGTGCGTTGACAGCGCGGGTTGGCGTTGCAGCAATGGAAGTCTGTCGGCCGCTACCGTTTCGAACGGCGCCCAGGCCCCGGGTCTCTCAATTGGTACGGCGCGCGCTAACAGGGTTGTTTGACAGGAAAGGCGCAGGCGATCAGGAGGCGTAGTTGCTTGCGTCATATCTCCCAGGGCAATCATTCGGGCTTCCTATAGAAATCACGAATCTTCTCGCTTTCCGGAACATCTGTGCTCAATCCAATGTCGCTGAACATCCGTTCGTCCAGGTAGCGGACGTTGTTCCAATCGCGCACAGTATTGTTCGCTGCGGTGTACGGGCCCACTGGCCGAAAGATCGGTGTGCTTGGACCAACTTTGGTTCGTGTTGCGGTTGTCATGTCGAGTTCCTTTGGGTTCTTGGTGATGTTTGATGACCCGACATTGAGCCACACACGTCGTTTCACCGTGACCGGTGGCGTCGAATGATTGTTCGTACGAGTGAATTTGGTGTGATTTGCGCGGAATTCCCGTGAACTCGGACGCTAAAAGAGCGTTTTTTGGATGGCTTTGGCGCTAATCCTCCCTTGTCCCGCTATTGGCGCACGCCTATAAGC
>JBPCWO010000303.1:0-6304 GCA_051009475.1 Boseongicola sp. | reverse complement strand
GGATGGATCGCAATATCCTGCAGCGCCTGATGGATATCGTATAAATTTGGCTTTCCCCCGCCGTAGCGTTTGCCCAAAACGGTTTCAGCACCAGGTTCTGAAATACCCTTGCGGAAAACGAATCCGGATTTATCGGCTGATAAACCTGTTAGCAGTTTGGCAAGCTGCGTTACGTCTTCTTGAGTGTAGGCGCTGCTGACACCTAAAGTATGCAGTTCCAAAACTTCGCGGGCGAGGTTTTCATTGAGCCCCCTACCCCTGCGCTTTCCAGCTCGCGAGGATGGCCCAACGGATTGTACCTGATTTAGATAAATCAGCATGGCGGGGTGCGTGGTAACCGCGACAAGCATGTCCCCGAATTTGCCGGCAACATCTGGTCTAATCGCATTCTCGATAAGATCTGGAACCAGAACCGAAAGCGTCGGGCTATTCGCAGCGACCGTAAAGTGATCGGTCCAAAACGCGATCAGGCGTTGCCGAAATCCGGCTCGACTTTCGATAGCGCGTTGAAAGGTGACTTTAATGTCCGCCGCCGCCTGCATGCGAACCTTTCGAACCGCCTGCTTTTTTGCCGCTTCGCTGTCCGAGTTACCGTCTTTGGCCGCTTTTTGCGCCTCGCGACGCTCCACCATTAGCGTGGCGCGGCTTTCCAGCAGAATTACAGGAAACCTGCGCTCTGCATCATCAATCCGGCCAATCCCGTCGCGAAGGGTCTTCAAATTTGAGCTTTGGATTTCGCCGGGGCGCAATCCGTAGCCGTATCGGATCGCCGCGATGGTGTTTCGTCGAACCATTTTGTCCGCCCGTTGGAATACATTCTCAAGTACTAACGGAGAAATAGCAGAAATCCGTCGAAATTAAGGTTATCCTTGGTGAGCCACCGGGAGTTTCCTGATAATTCCGCCTGCGCAAACAAGGTTGATCCCGATGCCGCTACAAAACCGCGTTCTTGCCACCGGCGAAATCGTTGCCCATCCGGCGCGCGGTCTTTTCATGGGCAATCGCGGCATATTGCACGACGATGAGCAGCAGCTTGGGACGGTGCGCTGGCGACACAAGGCATGGGTTACCTGTGTTTTGCAGCACAAAGATTGGCATCGGGAAGTAATGATGCCCGGCAATTACACAGAGTTGTTCTTTCTGGACGAGGCCGTGGCGTTGGCCGCGGGCCATAGGCCATGCGCACTGTGCCGGAGAGACGCTTACAATGCCTTCCGCGAGGCTGCAGGGTTTAGGGACAGCGCCAAGGCTATGGACGAGATTCTTCACGCGGCCCGCGCGATCCCGCGCCGATTTGAGCAATGTCGCACTGATATGGAAATTGATAAGCTCCCGGTTGGAGCAATGATTTTGCACGGTGTGCCAAAACTTGTCCTTGAAGATCGGTTTTTGCCGGTGGCGCCCGATGGTTACGGGTCGCCCGAACCGCGCCCAACGTCGGGAAATGCGACAGTGCTAACGCCTGCACCAACAATTGAAGCACTTCGCGAAGGTTACAGACCAACAATTCATTCCTCAGCCGGTGGCTTTGTCCTCTAGCGTCAGCCAATCGTCCTCTGCGGCCGATAATTTGATCTGGCGATCTGCAAGAGCATCGGTGGCCTTGGCAAATCTACTAGGATCTTGCGTGTAAAGTTCGGGATCCGAGAGTAGCGTTTCCAGTTTACCGATCTCTTCTTCCAGTTGCTTTATTTTTCCCGGGAGAGTTTCCAGCCGGTGTTTTTCTGTGAAAGTAAGGCCCGACTTCTTCGGCTTCTCACTCCGAATTTGTGGTTTTGCGACTGTCGCGGGCTTGTTGGATCCCTGCCCTACAAGACGGCGTTTGGGCGCGTAGTCGGACCACCCGCCGGCGTGAACAGTTATCTGTGCGTTGCCTTCCATGGCTACAGTGGTCGTCGCAACACGATCGAGGAAATCGCGGTCATGGCTAACAAGCAGAACCGTGCCGTCATAGTCATCAAGTAGTTCTTGAAGAAGATCGAGCGTTTCTATGTCGAGATCATTGGTAGGCTCGTCGAGGACGAGAAGGTTCGAGGGCTTGGCCATGAGTTTGGCCAGCAATAACCGGGCCTTTTCGCCGCCGGACAGTGTTTTAACCGGACTTCTGGCCTGAGTTTCGTCGAACAGAAAATCCTTGAGGTAGCTCACGATGTGGCGCGGTGTCCCGCGAACCATGACTTGATCGGCCTTTCCCGGAACCCTCATCGCTTTGTGCCCAGAAAGGCTTTCCCAAAGTGTTGCGTCTGGATCGAGCGCCTCGCGACGCTGGTCAAATACCGCCATTTGGAGCCCGCTGCCGAGCGTCACTTCGCCAGCGTCCGGGGCGATTTGTCCCGTCAACATCCCGATCAAAGTTGTCTTGCCGACGCCGTTTGGGCCGACGAAGGCGACGCGATCACCACGCGCAACGCGAAGTGAGAAGTCGCGGACAATCAGTTTACCATCAATCAATTTCTCAAGGCTGAAGGCTTCAATAACCCGTTTGCCAGATTTTTTCCCGGCATCCAGTTCCATCGCGGCGGCACCAGTTCGCTCGATTTGTTCAGCGCGTTCCGCGCGCATAGCGTGCAGCGCGCGAAGCCGGCCCTGGTTTCTGCGTCGTCGCGCAGAGATTCCTTCAACGGCCCATTTTGCCTCTGCCTTGATCTTGCGGCTGAGTTTGTGCCGTGCCTCGTCCTCTTCAGACCAGACTTTGTCCCGCCAGGCTTCGAACGCATCAAACCCCTTGTCCTGACGGCGGACATTCCCCCTGTCGATCCAGAGTGTTCCCCGGCTTAAGGCACGCAAGAGCGCGCGATCATGGCTGATCACAATAAACGCTGACCTGGAGGACTTTAAATGGTTTTCAAGCCAAAGTGTCGCTTCGATGTCTAAGTGGTTTGTCGGCTCGTCGAGCAGCATGAGATCGGGCGCTTCGGCAATTAACTTGGCAAGTGCAGCGCGACGACGTTCGCCGCCCGAAGCCGCTTCGACTGAGGTCGCAGCGTCAAATTTCAGCTCTTGAGCAACGGCCTCAATGCGCCAGAACTCTGACGTTCCCAAATCGCGAATGGCATAATCACCAAGGGTTGCGCAGCCCCGCATCTCGGGTTCTTGCGCCATATAACCAACGCTGTGACCGGGAGAAACAACGCGCGTGCCGTGATCCGGCTCTTGCAAGCCCGCCATCACTTTCATCAACGTCGATTTACCGGATCCATTTCGCCCGACAAGCGCCAATCGGTCGCCAGCCTGAACCGTCAGTGACAAGGCAACGAACACTGGTGGCCCGCCGAATGTCAGCGAGATGTCCCTTAGTTGCAGAAGCGGTGCGCGTGCCATACGCGCGAGCTAAACGCGCGATGTTCGGGCGTCAATGTTACAAGCAATACGGGTAGCTGAACGCAGATGGCGTCTACAGCGCCAATGCGCGAAGCGCTTTGGCGCGCGCCGCCGGTATTGTGCCAATTTCCAGTCCCGTAAACACGTGAAGCGTGTTCAGATCCCGGTCCACAACGGCATGGTCGCTGACCCATCCACCCATTCGCAGGTATGATCGCAAGAGCGGCGGCATGGTTTTGAACGCCAAGGAGCGATCAGGTGAACGGCGCAGCAGCCGAGCAAATTGGAATACATTGGGTGCCTTTGTTTTTGGCCACCAGCGTTTTGGCGCCAAATACCGATCACGTAGAACGGCAAATGCATCGGAGTAATTCGATGTCTTGGTTCCTTTGAATGACGAGCAACCGAACAACATTCCTACGCTTTCGCGATCGACGAATGTCGTCAGTGCCCCCCAGGCGACCCGAAGGATGTCGGGATCCGTTTGTCCCGGTTCAATGCAGAATCGACCCATTTCGGCCATTGGAGCTTTGAAATTCTCCAAGGCCTCAAGCGCGTAGTATTGGGCCGAATAGCTTTGACCAATATCCGCGCCAGAAGCTAGCGAGAGTACACGAAAGGTCGCGACCAAGTGGCCGGTCGTGACTTCCTCGATCAATATGTGACTGCAAATCTTGTCAAAATCGTCGCTGTCGCGGCCATTGAGGCGGTCCATTGCACCAGATTTCGCGATAAAGGCGCGATAACGAAGACGTTGCGCCGCCTTTAGATCAGACGCGTTTTCAGCCCAACGGACGTTGTATTTTGTACTTGGTTGCATGTGCATCGTTGCAGCCCACCCGGTGTTGGTTGCACAAGCTTAAGTCCCTATATGTGCGACGACAGACTGCAGTTCAATCTGTGAAACAAACACGACGTAGGGGAAACGCATGGAAAAAATCGTCAAATCAGACCACGACTGGCGCGCAAAGCTTAATGATCTTGAATACAAAGTGCTACGCAAACATGGAACGGAACGTGCGCATACAAACGACGACTTTCCGAAAGACCCGGGCAAGTTCAATTGTAAGGGTTGCGGTTCGCCTTTGTTCGATCAGGCTCACAAATTTGAAAGTGGCACTGGCTGGCCTTCGTTCTTTCAACCGATGAACCAGGAAATGGTAGGCGAAAGCGATGATCGAACGTTATTCATGCGCCGCACAGAAGTGCATTGCAATCGCTGCGACGGGCATCTCGGTCACGTATTTCCAGATGGTCCGCAACCAACCGGATTGCGGTATTGCATTAACGGCGCCGCGCTTGATTTTGAGCCGACGGAGGAAGACTCCTAAAAATAGGTAAAATCTTCGGTTGCACGCCCATTTCTAGTTATCTGTATCAAACAGTTGCGCGGCGTCGATGGTGCCGAGGTTTGAGAACAGCTGACGCAGGAAGCCGACCCCTTGTGTATTGCTGGTCGTGACGCGCCGGGACAAAACTACAACCTGACCGTTTTCAAGACCGAATTGTTCAACATTTTCGATGACTCCGGACTCATCGAAAGAAACGACAACGACTTGCCGGTCCACCTCGACCGGCGCGCGCCAGAGAAATCGCTCAAAATCCGAGCGGACATAATACCAACCGCGATCGTCAAGGATACCGCTAGTGCTTGGGCGACCCAGAATTAAAGCCGTGGTCGCCTTGGTGTCTTGCCCGACAACCATCTCATCGAGTGCCGATTGTTCCGGAATATAGCCGTGGCTATCGCTGAGACGTGCGCAGGCTGCCGAGAAACTAAATACTGCCAGCACCAGCGCCAATCGCCGAAATGCACGCCAAAAATCGCTCAACTTGCCCAACCCCTTGCCTTGCGGCACTCTGCCGCCTAGTCGGCATAGCGACAGAATTTCACCGGATCAAGGAGTGAGCCAATGGCGTCGGAGCGACTACGCCTGGCCGAGCTGACCAGTAAGACGAAATTTGAATTGTTACCAAACGCCCAGGCGCGACGGTTGCTGTCGGAGCAATTCGGCATATCAGAGATAAAGAAACTGCGGTTTTCAGGTTCATTGTCGCCAGATGGTAAGAATGACTGGCGGCTGGATGGAATACTGGGAGCAACAGTCGTTCAGCAGTGCGTTGTAACGCTGGCACCGGTGACCACACGTATCGATGAGACTGTTGTTCGAAGCTATCTGGCTGAAGTGCCGGCTCCGGCAGAATCCGACGAGATCGAAATGCCAGAGGACGACACAGTTGAGCCCATTCCTGAAACGGTTGATCTTACTCAGATTATGGAAGAAGCGCTCGCGCTCGCGCTCCCGCCGTGGCCACGAGCGGAAGGCGTTGAACCCGTGGAAATGAATGTGGCCGCGCCTGGCATTGCACCTTTGTCCAGTGAGACCTCAAACCCCTTTTCGTCATTGAAATCTTTTAGGGATCGGCTGAGCGATAGCGGTTCTGGCGACAAGTGAAATCGCTCTTGCCTTTGAAGGGAATCCGAGTATGTTCCCGGCCTCGCTCGAATGATTGGGTTGGACACGGAAAGCGGCAACGCGTATGACCGCGTCGACCCACCGCAAACAGGGGCAGCGCGCCCCGTATATTATTGAGGATGTGACATGGCTGTCCCTCAGAATAAAATCACCAAGTCACGCCGCAATATGCGCCGTGCGCACGATGCTTTGGTTGCAGACAATCCGGCCGAATGTCCGAATTGCGGCGAGTTGAAACGGCCGCACCACGTTTGCGGTGCTTGTGGTCACTATGCCGATCGTGAAGTGGTCGCCCAGGCCGACGAGGTCGACCTAGACGACGACGCGGCCTAAGTGCCCGTGCTTGTCCCGGCCCGGTAATGACGGCAGCGTCCGAGCAGACCAAAAGCGAAGGCGGCAAGCGCACTATTATTTCTGTTGACGCTATGGGGGGCGACCTGGGGCCAAAGGCCGTGGTCGCTGGCATCAAGCGTAGTGCAGACAAAAACCCAGATATCGGGTTTCTT
>JBPCWO010000302.1:0-3021 GCA_051009475.1 Boseongicola sp. | reverse complement strand
TTGGAAGACCTCAGCTTGGAGTTCCCGCGCGGCCAACTGACATCGCTTTTGGGGCCATCGGGCTGTGGCAAGACCACGCTGCTGAAGATCATCGCCGGTCTGCTTGACCCGAGCGCAGGCGAAGTTGAGGTCAACGGACAAGTTGTCGCTGGCCCCGGCCCCGACCGCGCATTCGTGTTTCAGGACTTTGCGTTGCTGCCGTGGGCCAGCGTATTGCGAAATGTCTCCTTTGGGCTTGAGCTGCGAGGTGTGGCGAAATCCGAGCGCGAAGGAATAGCCGCAAAATATATCGGCGACGTCGGTCTGACGGGCTTTGAGAACAGCTATCCGCATGAGCTTTCAGGCGGCATGCGCCAGCGCGTTGGCTTGGCGCGCGCGCTCACGGTCGATGCTCAAGTTCTGCTAATGGACGAACCATTTTCCGCCGTCGACGAGCAGACCCGCCGCAAGTTTCAGGAAGATCTGCTGGCGCTGGTGCAGAACGAAAGCAAGACATTTATTTTTGTTACGCATTCGATCGAAGAGGCGGTCTATGTTTCTGACCAGATCGCCATTCTGTTGCCTCGACCCAGCCGAGTCTCGGAGATTATTCGCCCGTCCAACTTCCGGGCCAAAGGCGTCGAGAACATTCGCCGCGACCCCGAATACCTGGATATCGTCGATGAGATCTGGGCCTCGCTGAGAACTTACGTGGAATAGGGCGGCGCCATGATTGTCTTTGGATATCGCTTGCCGGGTATGTCGTCGCTAATTTTATGGGGATTGCTTTGGGAGCTGATCGGACGCTTCGGCATGACCTTTTTCGTGCCGCCCCTGTCTGAAGTTATGGTAACCTTGTTCGAGGTCGTTGGCACACCTGCATTCCAGAAGGCGCTAGCAGAAACAGCTTACGCCTTCGTTGCCGGAGTTTTCTTTGCCACCACAATTGGCATCCCCACCGGTATTCTCATGGGCAAAAACCGGCTGCTGGACGAGTTGCTTCTGCCATGGGTCAACGTATTCCTCAGTGCACCTTTGACCGCATTGGTCCCGGTCTTGATGGTACTCTTCGGCTTTGGCATGAAATCGATCATTATCACCACTACACTTTTTGCAATTTGGATCATTATATTAAATTCTCGTGCCGGAGTTCTTCAGATCAACCGATCCCTTGTTGAGATGGCACGAAGCTTTGGGGCATCTCCTTTGGATGCGTTCCTAAAGATATATTTTTGGGCTGCTCTGCCGGAAATTCTAAGCGGCGTTCGCATCGGGATCATCCGTGCGGTCAAGGGCGTAATTATCGGTCAGTTGCTGATTTCGATCGTGGGTTTCGGTGCCTTGTTCGAACTCTACTCTGCGAATTTTCTGATGTCGCATTTCTGGGCGGTTCTAATCGTGCTTTTTGCCATGGCCTTCACGATCTCAGAGTTCCTCGCCTATCTGGAAAGGCGTGTGGCGTATTACGCAGCAAAACGGTAAGTTAATTCAACATTCGGCGCCTCGTGGACGTCCACTTTGGGCTCAAAGCCGTCATTCGCTGCATAGCAGCACTACGTGGCTGACTGAACGTCTGCTCTGCGGACGAGGCGGATATTCAGCTGCTGCCAAAAGGACCGTTTTGATGCCAATCGTTGCCGCTAAAGAAATGCTGCTAGCGCACGACCTTCGTAGGTAGTTGCAAGAGGGCGAGCTGGCATCGCGCGTTGTCTTGATTTCGATTTTTTTAATTCTGGAAATAATTCGAAAAGCTCTACTCGCTGATCATGGTCCAATCCCGACAAAGCTCGCTCACCCAAAAACAGACTCTCAGACAAGCAATTGTTGGCCCAAACAATTTGATGGCGGTCGAACATCAAATGGAAGTATGTGACAAATCCTGTGGATCTGCGTTGAATTGAAGCACCATTTACAAGCGTTTTTGCAGCAACCAATGCCCCGTCAAGACCCAGTATAACTTGCGGAGCGCGGCCGAGAACCAAAATCCGGTGGTTAGGAGACACGACCAAATCTGCGGTCGCACCAAGCGTTCCTTCGCGAATGATGACTGGCGCAAATTTCCCAACGGCGGGAACAGTGCGTTGTCCTATCCATTTGACCGATTGCGGTCCGTCATCAAGAGTTTCGACAAGACTGCCGATGGACAAGTCTTCTATTCGCAGTTCGCCATTGGGCGTTCTTATCTTGGTGCCTAACGTAAAGCATACAAACTCTGAATACGGCCGACCATTGTTGCCGATATTGCCTTCTGATGTGAATTCGTAGGTTTGGCCAGGGACCATGGGTTGGTTTGTGACAAATGCGGTCGTTGTGTTGTTCCCTGTATTGTTGCTGCCGATTGTAATTGAAAACCCTTCGAACCCGCTGTCGGTCGTGATGACGTAATTGATAATGACGGTATCGCCTATGGGATAAGTGACGCCATCGATTGTAATCGGACTAGTTAGAATCTGATCGCTGCCCCCAATCTCATCGAATACACTGTCATCGTCGTTGATCGTAAGTTGTTGTGGCGAAACACCTGCGTTGAGTTGAAGTTGCCATGGAGGTGATCCTTGCGCGCGCGCGCCTTGTTCATCAGGGACCGCATCCAACGAACCGGATGTGTCGAAGTCACCTAGCGAATATACAAATTGAAGTGTGAAGTCGGGCATACTGATCTCCACGAAAAATATCTTTTATGGATCGTTATCGTCAGTTTTTTGTCGTCTCTTAGTAATGCCAGGCACTCAAAAACCGAGTTAAGGCCCGATGGCTCATGTTCGATTAGTTTCAATGTGGTTGTTGCCCGCGCTGCCTGTCAACAAACAAGTATCCCAGGTTACTAATAGTTAATCAGTGAACCATTGAAGGGTCTGATGGGCCAAGTTCCATTCGACCGATCTTTTGACGATCCGACAACCCAGCGCCGCAATTTCGGATGCCTGGGTGCGCACCAATCGCTAATTCATCCGCATAACTTCGGAGCACCAGCACTATTCAGATTTCGGCCATACAATAGTTGGTCGATTCCGGCCCAAAATGCGGCCGCCTCACACATTG
>JBPCWO010000301.1:0-3395 GCA_051009475.1 Boseongicola sp. | reverse complement strand
GAACCAACGTACCACCGTTTCAGGACACTTATGGCTGGATTCTTTTCCGGCGCGGCGAACACGAAGAAGCGGTTACATATCTGGAACCTGCCGCCAACGCGCTGGGCAATGATCCGATCGTTCAATTCCACCTTGCTTCCGCGTATGCGGCTCTGGGCCAAAACGAAGATGCATTGTCGCAATTCAGGAAAGCGCTTGAACTTGCGGGCACTGAAGATTCGAGGCCGCAGATCGAAACAACTAAAGCTGAAATCGAAAGGCTAAGTGCCTTAATTGAAAACGAGTAAAGAAAGTGTTGTCGCCCTTTGATCACAATGTGTTATCAGGTAGGCAACGGTGCAAAATTGCCACTTTCAATGACAGTGGCGCAGTTCCATAGTTAACGAACAGTGATTTTGGGGGTGATGAAATGAAAACGATGATTTTTGCGGTCGTCTCGTTCCTGGCGGCGTCGGTTGCTTACGCTCAAAGCCAGTATCAAATTCAATCCGGCGATACGCTTCAAATCGAGGTTCTTGAAGACCCCTCGTTGAATAGAACTGTTTTGGTGCTACCAAACGGTTCGATCACGTTTCCATTCGTTGGAAATGTCCAAGCCGGTGGTCAGACACCGGGACAAGTGCAAGGCGCGATCACGTCGGGTATTGCATCGAATTTTGCCACGCAGCCAACCGTATTTGTGACTGTGCAAGCGCTTCGCACTCGCGCGGCTCCTACTTCGGGGGGTGGATCGCGGGGAACAATTGACGTCTACATGTTGGGCGAAATCGGTTCGCCGGGCGAAAAGAGTATCCGGCGCGGCACGACAATTTTGCAGGCGCTGGCCTCGACTGGAGGATTCACTAAATTTGCGGCAACAAAAAGAATACTTCTGCGCCGCACCAACCCGCGGACCGGTGAACAAACCGTGTCTCGCATCAACTATAAAGCAATCGCGGACGGGGCTTCCGGCGGACAGGACGTAGTGCTTGCCGACGGTGATGTTATCATTGTCCCTGAACGCCGTCTCTTCGAGTAGTACGCATGAACATATCGCGACCGGGTCTGGCAATTGCGACCCTATCGCTCACAACGATGACACTGGCACCCGCCCTTGCACAGGACGGGACTGGTTTGCGCGGGGTGCTCTCCTTTTCGCAAGGCATCGAATACAGCGACAATCCTGAATTGCTCACGACGTCACCAGAAGGCGGGTTTACGAGCGTCACTGGCCTTGGATTTAGTTTATCTAGTGAAACGCGCACGGAGTCGTTTTCACTAAACCTCGGAACTTCGCTAGAAGGTGGCATTGGTTCGTCATCGACGGAAGATTTTGAGTTCAAGAATCACGATGCTTCGCTGCGGTATGATCGGGAAGGCGCAAATTCGAATTTGTCATTTAGCGCAAGATACCGCGAATTTGACATCGAAGACGATATTTTTGGATTTTTTGTCGACGGCGAATTTGATCCCGATGCGCTGATAATTGACGGCGGCACCCGAGAAACAACAAGATTTTTTGGGCGTTACGAGACCGGCGTTGAAGGTCCATTTGGACTTGTTCTTACAGCGCGTCACAATATTGATAAATATTCTGACACCATTGATCCTGAACTTGTCGACCAAGATAGCACACGCGTCGATGCGGTCGCACGCTTCCGGATAAACCCAGCTCTCTCGGCCCGCGCGGTGGCTGGCTATGGCCATACCGATGAAGAAGACCTGCTTAGCACGTCGCACCGGACCAAATATGTCGGTATTGGACTCGAGACAGAAACAGCTGGGGGTTTGTCATACACTGGCGACATTACCGCCGAGCAGACTGAAACCTATGAACTTGGTGCGCTAACCTCGGATGACAGCGGTATCGGAATTGAAATCGGCGCCACGCTTGAGCGGACAAACGGCTCGATAGGCGTCAACCTTGGGAGCCATATTGACGATTCTGGTCGCCGCACAACCGCCAGTGTGAACCGGTCAATTGACCTGCCAAATGGGTCGCTATTTCTGTCGCTTGGCGTCGCCGATCAGGAAGGCGAAGATATCGAGTTCACAACTCAAGTGTCTTATACGCGGGAATATTCTGATAGTGTGATTCAGGCGGATATCATTCAAAGCCCATCGACAATTGCTGGCGATGCGTTTCTGAATACAGTCGTACGGCTCAACTACATGCAAGAGATCAACGCTATCTCTTCGTGGGATGCAGGGTTTTCGTATGGATCAGCAAACGAGTTTGGCGAGCCAGACGGCGATAAACGGACATCGGCTACTGTCGCATACAACCGCGATCTGACGGAAGATTGGAATTTGCGCACTGGTTTCGAGTATATTTTGATTGAAGATGACGGCGGTCCAGACAGGTCTTCGAACACTGTGTTTGTAACTATTGGCCGCGACTTCAGCTTCGGTTTCTAGGCACACTGGTCAAAGCCGTCTACGCGCCAAAGGTCGGATATGGCCGGATCTCCTAAAAAATTCCGCGAGTGGGTGCATCCTGCAGCCCTGACAATTGTGGCAATTTGCGCGCTGATCGAGTTGTCGCTTGTTCTTGGAGATTTTCAACTGTTGGACATTCCGCGGTTCCGCTCGATGGCGTATGAATTCGGCGGGTTCTGGCCCGGGCTACTAGGCGACTGGGCTCCAAACTTTAGGATTCAGCCCTGGACGATGTTCGTGACTTACGGGTTCCTCCACAGCGGGATTTTGCACCTTGTCGTCAACATGCTCACGCTTGTTTCTCTTAGCGCTCCAGTAATTCACCGAGTCGGTGTCTGGAAATATATATTGATCTACGCCGTGGCGCTTTTTGGTGGGGCTGCGGGTTTCGCACTTCTCAGCGACACCTTTAGACCGATGGTTGGTGCATCAGGAGCCTTATTCGGACTGGCGGGCGCAATTCTTTCATGGGAATACGTCGACCGGTTCGACCTGAGTGAAAGGTTGTGGCCCGTTGCGCGTGCAATCGCATTAATCATTGTGCTGAACGTCGTGCTTTATTTTGCAATGGACCGGCTTCTGGCATGGGAAGCCCATGCGGGCGGCTTCGTCGCCGGTTGGATTGCCGCGATGCTGGCCGACCCCCGCAGTCGACACGACTGACGCTAAATTGGTTTGATCGAAAAAGAATACAGTTCGTCGTATCTTGGCGCTTCGCGACCAAGCATCGATTGATATAGGGCCATTGTCTGCGGTTGGAATGGCTTGGAGTCCAATTCAACGTTCTTCTCAAATAGCCCGGCCAATTCAGCTTCTCTGCTGCCCGACGGCGAGAACCGCGCCAGCGTGAGGTGCGGCACATACTTCCGTTTCGGCACCTCAAATCCGACAACGAGGGCATGGCGCACTAGTTTCTTATGGAGCATTTCCAACGGCTCGCTCGGCGTTACTCCCAGCCACACGGCTCTTGGTTGGCT
>JBPCWO010000300.1:0-7045 GCA_051009475.1 Boseongicola sp. | reverse complement strand
TATGTCATCTTCGACCTCTTCCGGTGCAGGCGGTGGTGCATCGTCATCGCCTCCTCCGAATATCGACATCAGAATGCTGAAAAGCGTATTCAGAATTGCCGAAATGCCGCTGGAATCTGAGTCGGTGGTTGGAGGTTCTTCCTCTTCTTCTCCTTCGCCAGTTTCTTCACCGCCGGTCTCTTCGCCGCCAGTTTCTTCGCCACCGGTTTCTTCGCCGCCGGTCTCTTCGCCGCCAGTTTCTTCGCCGCCAGTTTCTTCGCCACCGGTTTCTTCGCCGCCGGTCTCTTCGCCACCGGTTTCTTCGCCGCCGGTTTCCTCACCGCCGGTTTCCTCACCGCCGGTCTCTTCACCTCCGGTTTCCTCACCGCCGGTCTCTTCGCTTTCCACCGGCTCCAGTCCGTAAATCGGATTCAGAGCGTCCAGATCGTTGCCGTTCTCGGAAAGGAACAGAATCTCAATTTCCTCCAATGGTCGATCGAGAAGCAGCAGATTTTCGATCTCACCATCAAAGTGCCACTGAAGATTATCGTCGTCTTCCCAACGAGTTCGGGTCGACGCTCCGAGGACGAGATCTTCCTCGTTTCCAGTCATCCCGCCCGCAAAACCGGTGTCAGCATCGACAAGTGCGCCATCCAGATAAAGCGCGATCTCGCTATCGTCGAATGTGAATGCGAAGTGGTATTCCTGATCCTCTTCGATCCTTACATCCCAGTCATAAAGATATTTATCTTCTGTCTGGCTCTGGAATCTGACTTTGAGAACACCGTGTGTGTTGATGTATGCCGTTAAGTGGCCACCGTCTTCAAACCCAGAATGGTCCTTCGAAATTAGCGCTTGATTCTGGTCGTTGCCAGGGTTGTAGGCGGTAAAATTGAAAGCCCAGGTGCCCTCGCTGGCAGCCTGTCCGGCGTCGTGCTCGATCTCGACCGGATCGTTTTGACCGCCAAATTCGCCGCCATCATGGGCGAGCAAAGTGTCAGGCTTTTCAAGACCTTCGGGAAGCGACGATGCCAGATCTACTTCGCCGTTATTAAACCAGTCATTCGATGAATACTCCCAGGGGCTCGTACCCACTGGGTCACCGTCTACATCCCGCGTGTCGTAGCCAAGATGCATCGTGCCGTCTTCCAACTCGATCCATTTGGTTTCGCCCGTGGGTGCGACTGCTTCCTGTATCTCGTCAATGGTATCGACGATGCCATAGTGGACGCCGGCGTTGGTCTCGACATCGCCTTCTTCGACGCGGTCGCCATAAACGACGATATAACCCAAGTAGTCTTCATCGTGTGCGCCACCGCCATTACCCTGCTGCGAATAGGCAGTGATCACTGAAACAGTACTGTCGTCAACGCCGTCGCCGTCGGTGTCGACAGTATGATAGTCGACTTCGACATTTGTCGTATGACCAATGACCGAGATCGTATCTCCTTCAGCCTTGTTGTAGTCGGCAATAACGTCAATACCCAGCCCGTCGACCCAATGGTCATGAATGTATTTATTCTCACCAGCGACGCCCATCATCGTCCAATCGATCGTGCGGTCGTCGTTGGTATTATCGAGAAGGATATCCTTTTTTCCGTTGATCAATGTCTCGAATTTGAAGTGGTCAGCTCCACCACCACCGACAAGCACATCGTCGCCAACGATTTCCTGATCAACCCAATCGAACAGCTTCAGATAATCGTAGTCGATGGAATTGCCGTCTGGCCGTGAAGGATCTTCTAGAACCAACTGGCCTGCACGTTGTTCCCCAGTGTCGGCGCGGCTTAGCAGAACGTCGTCGCCGTCGCCGCCTTCCAGCAGGTCCGAACCTCGGCCGCCATCCAAAGTGTCATTGCCGGTGCCGCCAATCAGATGGTCATCACCATAGCCACCTTCAATGACGTCGTTGCCCGCGCCACCGTCGAGCAGGTCATCGCCCGCCCGGCCGTCTATCCCATCGTTGCCACCAAGACCGGAAATCGTATCGTCGCCAGCCAGCATCGGCGCCGGACCGCTTGGGTTAGTCAGTGCGGCACCGGGTCCGTTTGTCATCAAATCGTTGATTTCCGCGGCATTCAGGGCATCTTCTGGCGTAAACCCGCCCCAGACACCAAAGTCTGCGATACCGCCCTCGAATTCATGGCGAAGATCCTCGTCGTCAGTTGCAAATTCCTGCGCGGTATCGTTGTGTTCGGCTTTGTATTGGTCCGCACCGAATACCCAGGGCTCTTCATTCTGAAGCAAATAGGCCTCGGTATAGACGCCCGGCGTCGCGACGTCGCCTTCGACGGCTGACCACGAGCCATTCGAAACTGCTGCACCATCCAAGTAAACCGTTACACCGTCCTCAGTGAACGACACCGCAAGATGCGCCCAGTCGCCTTGAGTTAACACGGTCCCGGTCTGCCAGGCGTGGTTCTGTCCGCCGTCGCCTTCTGCCATACGCAGGAACAACCCACCGTTTTCGGTGTGTCCTAGCCGGAAATGGCCGCCGTCCTGGGCACCAGTGTGATCTTTGGTGACGAACATCGATTTTTCACCTAGATCATCCGGCCGCACCCACATCGCGATCGTCCCTTGCGTGACACTCATCGACGGGTCGTGATCAAGGAATGCAAAGCTGTCCTCGCCATTGAAGTACAGTGCTGTATCACCTGCTCCACCCGGGCCTTCCGTTGTCGCGCCGGTGTTCAATAGAGCCTGGTTTTCATAAAGCGTGTAGGATTTGACGGCACCTCCTTCGCCGCGCAGATCATCATAGGCACCGTCAACTTCGTTGCCAAAGCTCCAATAGCCCAGCGCGCCCGGCAGGCCCGCGGGTTCCGCCGGAGAATCGGGGGCTAACCGGTCATTTCCGCCCGTGCCAGTGATATCCTGACCAGCCACATCTACGATTTCGAGTTGTTCAAACGGAAAGCGTGTTTCGTCGTATCCGTCTTCGCCGTCAGAGCCGGACGCAAGCATGCCGTCTTCGAGATGCCCGCTGAATGCACCGAACGGATCGCCGGTTACCGGACCAGTGTTCTCTGTGCCCATGCCGTTGTTGGTTGCCTTTGTCGCCCCGTCCGACGGCGTCCGGGTGTCATACCCTTTGTATTCAACGCCATCGACAATCGTTATTTTCTCTTCACCCTTTGGGAATAGTGCCTCGGCAACATCGTCGTAGCCCTCAACGATGCCATAGGTCACATTCGCATCAGTTTGGATGTCATCTTTTTCGACCAGATCGCCGTGCACGATCACTTGGCCAATCAGGTCCATGTCGTGGGCGCCGCCTCCTCCGTGCTGATTGGAAATAACAGTGATAATGCTTTCCAAAGCTTCGTCACCCATGACGTCTTTGTGCTCGACATAGACGTTGGCGGTATGTCCGATGACAGCGATGTGGTCTTCTTCAGCATTGTAGTCAGCGATGATATCGATGCCCGAACTATCGACCCAATGGTCGTGCAGTTCGTCGTTTTCACCTGCGACACCGGCCCAATTGATCGTGCCGTCCGGTCTTACGTGTTCTTGAATAATATCAAGCTTCGCGTTGATTTGCGGTGCGATCAAAAACGTGTCTTCGCCTTCGCCGCCAATCAACACGTCGTCACCAACGATCGGCTGATCATTGTAGATGGCAAGTTTTTGCGTAACCGGGTCAACTTCGCCGTCGGGATCGCCCCGGGTAGGCATATCAATTGCCAATTGACCGATCTTTTGTTCGGCGGAGTCCGAGCGCGCGATCAAAAGGTCGTTGCCGGCACCGCCTTCCAGGACGTCAGAACCGCGACCCCCATCCATGACATCGTCGCCGTCGCCGCCGCGCAGTGTGTCGTCGCCGTATCCACCATAAAGCTCGTCATCACCACCATTGCCTTCGATAACATCATCGCCGCCCTTGCCATTGATGACGTCGCGACCTGGGCCTCCCGTGCCATTGATGGGTGTATCCAGGCTTTCTTCGCCAAGAAAAAACGAAGGATGATAATCTTCGACCGGTATGATTGGGACCGAGGGGTCCGGATTGGTAAAGTCAGCGGGCGATTGATAAAACGCGCTTTGATCAACCGGCAAGCCGTCCACTTCAACCGACAGCGACATTTTGCTGCCTGAATCGAAATAAAGAAGATCAATTTCATACAACCCGCCGTCAAAATCGGCGACTCGCGCCGTTGTGTCCGTCGCGCGGCCACTTGCAAATTCGCTGAAATCTACGCCACCGATATTCAGGTCAAATCCATCGTCCGACGTCACAGATATTTCGTGAACGCCCGGCGGTATATAGATGTACCCGGTAAACGTCAGGGCCGACGGTCCCATTTCCAAATTACCATCGCCCGACACCGAAGCGCCGTCTTCGCCCAAAAACTCGGTGATAGATGTGTCGCTGTTTTTGGACCCGTAGCCGAACTCCGTTGTTACGAACGTCGCGTCGGCTCCTTCGACCGCAGCCGCGGCCAAGCGAGCCATTTCTAAGTTCCAAATTTTTGTTCCAGGTACAAATACTTCTCCGAGAAGGCCAGTACCCTGCGCAGGAATTCCGGTAATGTCTGTGTAGGCCACCGATGGGCTGAGCCCTGCAGGTGTATCTGCGGTTGCCGGGTCAAAATATGCGGTCGTATTCATGTCAATCCTCTCCCGTTGGCGCAAAAACTATGTTTCTGCACAGCGGCTACTTCTGAAAAAAATATGGCACTCGGATTGGTGGCTTTTGGCGCGCATATCGTTGCGTCTTTTAGGCCGCAAGCCACCGTGAACTCGGCAATTGAAGACTAACGGTAGATAGAATTGTGGCGAGAAAAAGGTGACGTCCCGGAGATTCAGACGGCTAATTTAATTTCCGGCCTTCAATTGGCGGAGACTCGCCAAGACCCAAATATATAATTGAAAACAGTAGATTTTTTTCCTCCGTCTATTGTTGCCATTAGCAGTTCAAAATTGTGGCACTGTTTCACTCTTTCGAAAATGAGAACGAAGTGGGGCAACCAATGGGGGATTATGAACATTCCCGAAACCGAGATTTCCTGGCGTTCGGATCTGCCGAATCCACTGCGGCCTGACCAACTGGTGGGAGTATTCTCTTTTCCCTCGCCATCTACTGTGAACTCAATTCAACGCGAGACGGTGGCCATCTCCCCACAAAATATTTGGCTCAGCGATATAATAAAGAAACTTCATCAATTCCATTCAATACTATAGTGGACAATTCACAGTCGGTTTCTAATTTTCGCTCACGAAGAACGGGTTCTGCGTCATGCCAAAAACGTCCACACGTATGGGTGTCGATATCGGCGGAACCTTTACCGATGTGGTGCTCGAGATAGGTTCAAGCCTGTATTCGACGAAGATACTGACAACTTATTCCGCACCCGAAGATGCCATAATTCAAGGAATGCACCAAGTCTGCGCCAAGGCCGATATTACGCCCCAGGCCATCGGTCAGATCATCCACGGCACCACACTTGCCACCAACGCTTTGATCGAACGTCGGGGCGCGAAGACGGCTTTGATTACAACAAAGGGCTTTCGTGACGTTATCGAGATGAGAACCGAAAGCCGGTTTGAGCAATACGATTTGAATCTAACACTTCCGGAGCCACTTTTGCCTCGCAACCGAAGATATGTGGTTAGCGAGCGTATGGATGCGCGGGGCCAAGTTCTTGTGCCTTTGGCGAGACAAGATGTTGAAGAACTTGCGGATGAACTAAACGCGGCTAATTATGAAAGCGTCGCAATTGGGTTGCTTCATTCTTATGCAAACGACGAGCATGAAAAGCTAATTCGCGACGTGCTGGCAAATCGAATGCCCGATGCAATGGTTTCGCTTTCTTCCGAGGTGTCCCCTCAGATGCGCGAATACGAACGATTCAATACAACCATCGCCAACGCCTTTATCAAGCCCTTGATGAAATCGTACCTGGGCAGATTAAAGGGCCGGCTCGAAGAAGAAGGTGCCACCTGCCCTGTCTTTCTGATGCACTCTGGCGGCGGTATTATTAGCTTGGAAAATGCTGCCGAATATCCTGTGCGACTTGTCGAATCCGGGCCCGCCGGTGGTGCCGTCTTCGCTGCAAACATCGCGGCCCGGCACGGCATCAAAAAAGTGCTTTCGTTCGACATGGGCGGGACCACCGCGAAAATTTGCCTGGTCAAAAACCAAACTCCAAAAACCTCCCGCGTATTTGAGGTGGCACGGACCTACCGTTTCAAAAAAGGCTCTGGAATGCCAATTTCGATCCCGGTGATAGACATGGTTGAGATTGGTGCGGGCGGCGGATCTATAGCGCACGTGGACGGGATGAACCAAATCCGCGTTGGCCCAGAAAGCGCCGGCTCTGAGCCGGGCCCGGCGTGCTATGGACGGAATGGTGAGCGTCCGGCTGTCACTGATGCCGATCTTGTTTTGGGCAAACTTGATCCTACAAATTTTGCTGGAGGATCAATTGTCTTGCATCCTGACAAATCCGCCAAGGCGTTGGAGGAACATGTTGGCAGTAGTCTGGCTATGGAAGTGGTCGAAGCCGCGTGGGGCGTGTCCGAGGTCGTTGATGAAAACATGGCCAATGCCGCACGCGTTCATGCAGTTGAAAATGGCGAGGATCTCGGTGAGTACACGATGATCGCATTTGGAGGTGCAGCGCCGCTTCACGCGGCGAGGCTTTGCGAGAAACTTGGCATCGATCGCTGCTTGATTCCGCAAGGTGCGGGAGTCGGTTCGGCAATCGGATTTCTTCGGGCACCGTTTAGTTTTGAAGCCAATCGATCCGTTTTCATGACCCTTGATTCATTCGATCCCCAACTGATCAAGGAGCTCTTCAAAGAGATGGAAGAAGAGGCTACGCGCTTTGTCCGTTCGTGCGACGCCGACGCACAAATCGAAACAGCGCACAAAATCTATATGCGATATGCAGGTCAGGGATGGGAGATTCCGGTTGATCTATCCGCTCAAGACGCTCGTGAGCCGGATTCGTCAAATTTTCAACGGCTCTTTGAAGCGGAATACTCCAATCTGTTCGGCCGCCCGGTTGAAAGTATGGCGACAGAGATCACCGTTTGGTCAGTCAACGCTTTCACTCCG
>JBPCWO010000299.1:0-8729 GCA_051009475.1 Boseongicola sp. | reverse complement strand
GCATAGGCCAGATACGATGTCGGAATGAACTGCGTGTGGCCCATGGCGCCAGCCCACGAGCCGGTCATCCGGCGTGGCGCGACATCCCCGGATTGAATGATCTTCAGCGCTGCAATCAACTGGCTTTCGAAGAACCGGCCGCGCCGCCCGTCGTAGGCCAAAGTAGCGAGCGCTTCGACGATCGGCACATCGCCCCGAAAGCTGCCATAGGCGCTCTCCAGTCCCCAAACCGCCGCGACGACTTCGGCTTCGACGCCGTATCGTGCCTCAATTTCGCTTAGCAGGCGCCGGTTCTTGCGCAGTGCAGCACGGCCATTTTTGACCCTGGTTTCGGACGCAGCGCTGTCCAGATACTCCCAAATCTGCTTTGTGAATTCCGACTGATTGCGATCCTTTTGCACGACATCGGCGTTGTATCGGACGTCCTGGAATGCGTTTTCAAATACTCGGTCACGAATACCGGCAGCGCGTGCACGGGCGCGAAATCGGTCGATCCAGCGATTAAACGCCAAGTTTGAGGTCTTTGCCTGGGTCAGCACAATAGTTGCTCCCTCGGGACGTGGTTTTGGGGGGATCGAGAGTTCTGGAGCCGGACCGGCAACTGCGCCCGACGCCAGCAAAGCACCCATTACAATCGCCAAAATCAAACGCATTTGTCTGCCCTGATGGTCTTAACTGCTCTTGCGCGACATTAGACAGATTCGCGCGGTGCCAAAAGTCCAGGCGATTACACTCGGCAGGCGGCTGCCGGTGCTGGAATGCAAAACATACCTAAAATCGCTCAAGAAGGCGGCGCAAGTAGTCCAGTTCCTGCGACGGTCGCTCTTGTTCGCCTGATCGGCGCCGGATCTCGTCGAGAAGTTCGCGCGCGCGTCGATAGACGTCTTCACCCTGCAAAAGCTGTTCATCAGTGCCGATGCGGCCATTTTGACCAGCCTCGCGGCCAAGCGGATCGCGACTTCCGTTTGGATCGTTTTGTCCGAGCGCCTGCCCTTGCTGGCCACTTTGCTGGTTTTGCTGCTCTGCCATCTGCTCGGCCAATTCGCGCATGCCCTCCCGGAGCGCTTCCATTGCCTGGGACTGGCTATCTAGGGCGCCTGCAAAATCTTCGTCGCGCAATGCATCCTCGGCATCATCCATCGCATCACCGGCCCGGCCCAGTGAATCGCGCGCAGCATCCCCTTCGGGTGTACCAGCGCCAGGCAGGTTTTGTCGCTGACGACCAAGCTCTTGACGCAGCGCGTTCTGACGGTCGGCGATGCTCGGTTGTCCGCCTCCTGATGCATCGCCATTGGCACCGGGTTGGTTTCCGCCCTGCCCTTGGCCCTGTTGTCCGTGTTGCTGCCCACGACCCTGATCGCCGCTGCGACCCTCGTTTTCACCCGACTGTCCCGCCTGGGCATTTGGATTAAATTGTTCCTGTAAATCGCGAAATGCCTCGTCGCTAAGTCCTTGCTGCTGACGAAGCGTTTCGGCCAGCCCCTCCATCGCCTGTTCGCCCGGACTTTGCTGCCCTTGCTGGCCTTGGGCGATCTGCATGTTTTCCATCATTTGGCGAAGCTGATCCAAAAGCTGCTGGGCTTCTGCCATACGCCCCTGCTCCATCAGCTCTTGCAGACGATCAAGCATATCCTGAAGTTGCTCGCCTGACATTTCCTGCATCTCTTGGCTCTGGCTGAGCTGTTGCTGGTCCTGATCGCCCTGCTGCTCAGCCAATTGGCGCATGTAGTCCTGCATAGCCTCGCGAAGTTCGCGCATTAGTTCCGCGATCTCTTCGTCAGTCGCGCCGTTTTCAATTGCCTCGCTCAGTCGATCCTGCGCTCGGCGTAACCTTTCCAGAGCATCACCCAAATCACCTTCTTCAATCTCAAGCGCGATACCCCAGAGCACGTCGCTGAACTCACTAACGGCATCGTCGGTCAATCGTCCGACTGACACTCGGGTTTCAAGACGACGCACTAAGAAACGAAGCTTGAGATACACCGTTTCAGAACGGAATACCTTTTCCGGACGGTGGGATACCGCGCGTAGTACTTGAGAGACACGGCGCGCATTTGCCCGGTTCCAAAGAAGATCGCGACGTTGTTCAATGATCGACTTGGCCAGTGGATCAAAGAACCGTCGTCCCGGAAGCGCAGCGGATTGCGGCGCAGATAATCCCAATTGCGCCGCCCCATCTTCTGCGGTCAGTGAAGCGATGATAGGAAGATTGGCCCACGGGTGCTTGCTGAAGTCTTCGACGATGACTTCGGAAAAATCCGCGCGGTCACCTGAAATTGTCATTGGCACGTCCAGCAGTATTGGCTCACGCGGTTCAGGTTCGATCGACAGGCCATGACGTCGTTCAATTTCCGGCAGATCGAGCGCAATTTCCATCT
This sequence comes from Boseongicola sp., assembly GCA_051009475.1. Taxonomy (GTDB): domain Bacteria; phylum Pseudomonadota; class Alphaproteobacteria; order Rhodobacterales; family Rhodobacteraceae; genus CAXMNX01. The sequence goes on along the minus strand of JBPCWO010000299.1, from coordinate 6,351 downwards.
GGCCAGACGTCACGCCATAGTCGTCCTTGGCCGCAAACGGGGCTTCCATCTGCCCGGATTCGCCCCGCTCGATCACGCCATCAAATTCGATTGTCGGGGGGTGATCAGCCGTCGCCGATATCTCCCAGCCCTGCCCGCCGGGTCCATCAATTGTTACTGTCCCGCTAGTGATGACATCGAAGGACTGCACTGGGTCAGTGGCGGCCGGCACGTCTTCGGTACGTCCTGACACCGTTTCGCTTAATGTTAGCGCGCCCACCTCACCATAAAACCGTAGAGTCACCCGGCTTCCTTCTGGCACAGCAAAAGCGGATCGATCGATATCGTTCAGATAAAGACTTGGCTGGCCGGTATAAAGCGGTGGCTCTACCCAACCTTCCCAAGCTGGCCCGCCGGCGATGACGGCGCCACCGGGCGCAAGTTCCGTTACGCTGCTAACCCGCCAAAGCGATCCGAAAATCAGGGCAACCACAAAGATGAGAAGCGCCGCGTATCGCAGCGCGAACGGATCGCGGTTTGAGAGTTTTAGATCAGGTTCCGGTGCCCGCGCCTGAAGAGCACGATCAGTCATACGCGCAACATGCGCTTTCCAAACACCTTCGGATGCGGTGTCTCCGGCACCAATCGCCTGCGAGTCGGCAATGGCCGTTAGAGGCCGATCCGCCTGCGTTCGGTCCAAACGGTCCGCGGCCTCAAATCGGCTCGGCCAGCGGAACCCGGAAAATCCTCGCGCACCGGTCCAGCCGATGCCCAGAATCGCCAAAACACCGAGTGACCAAACAGCTTCGAGCGGAAGCTCGTCGTGCAACCCCAGCATCAATATGGCCAAAACGGCAAGAATGATTGACCAAACTGGCCAGAACGCCCGTACCAATCGCTCGGACAAAATGCCCGCATGGGTCAGCCGCAGCGGCCACGCCAGCCGCTTCGCCGCATCACGGGGAAGATCGCGTGGGTCGGTCATACGTCCCAATATAGGGCCGGGGTCGGGTTAATCCGACCCCCTGAGCCATTTTGGTATGCTATCCCGATTTATCATCTCGTCAAAGGTAGGACGGGCGCGGATGACGGCGAATTGATGCCCATTAACCAGCACTTCGGGGATCAAAAGACGCGAATTGTACTCCGACGACATGACTGCGCCGTAAGCCCCAGCCGAGCGGAATGCTACCAGATCGCCCGGAATTACTGGCGGCATCTTCCGTTGCCGGGCAAAAGTGTCGCCGGTCTCGCAGACCGGCCCGACGATATCGATAGAAGCAAGATCTACGCCCGGTGCCGGTTCAATGACCGGCAGAATGTCGTGATATGCGTTGTACATAGCGGGCCTGATCAAGTCGTTCATCGCTGCGTCGATAATCAGGAAATCGCGTCCCTCTCCCTTCTTCACAAAAATAACGCCTGATACCAATATTCCGGCGTTCCCGGCGATTAGGCGCCCGGGTTCGATCTCAATCTCGCACCCGAGATGGCCCACCGAGCGCTTGACCATTTCGCAGTATTCAATGGGCAATGGTGGCGCCGTATTTGAACGTTCGTACGGAATGCCCAGACCGCCACCCAAATCGAGGCGGCGGATATTGTGACCGTCGGCGCGCAAGACCTCGGTCAGTTCGGCAACCTTTTTATACGCAAGTTCAAAAGGTTCCAGCTCTGTCAACTGGCTGCCAATGTGAACGTCGATCCCAATGACCTCCAGTCCCGGCAAGCCAGCGGCCTGGGCATACACCTCGCGTGCCTGCGCGATCGGGATGCCAAACTTATTCTCGGACTTGCCGGTTGCGATTTTTTCGTGGGTGCGGGCATCGACATCGGGGTTTACACGCACGGTGATGGGTGCCGTTACTCCCAGGCGCGTTGCGACAGCAGAGAGTGCCACCAGTTCCGGTTCGCTTTCGACGTTGAGTTGCCGAACACCGCCGGTCAGCGCCAACTCCATTTCCTCGACCGTCTTTCCAATGCCCGAAAACACGATCCGTTCGCTGGCAAAGCCTGCGGCCTTCGCCCGTCGGTACTCGCCACCCGAAACCACGTCGACGCCCGCTCCGAGTTGGGCCATCAACGTCAGCACCGCCTGGTTCGAATTTGCCTTCATGGCATAGCAAACAAGGTGTTCTGTGCCTTCAAGCGCTTCGTCAAATAGCCTGTAGTGGCGGGTCAATGTGGCTGTAGAATACAGGTAGAACGGCGTGCCAACAGACGCCGCGATCTCGGCGACTGCGACGTCTTCGGCGTGTAATGAGCCGTCTTTATAGAGAAAATGGTCCATCAGCGCGGCTCATAGCCGCGCACGGAAGATTAGGCAATCAAATCAGCAGGCTCGCCGCACCTTCGTGTTTCAGGAGTGCGACTTTGGTCTCTATCCCGCCGCGTGCTGAAAATCCGCCAAGATTGCCAGTGCCGACAACACGATGGCAGGGGATGATAATCGCAATTGGATTGGCGCCGCAGGCCTGCCCTGCTGCCTGTGCCGACATCTCGGTTTCTTTGGCGATCTCGCCATAAGTTTTTGTTTCGCCGAAAGGAATCGCCAGAAGCGCGTCCAGAAATCGCTGCTGAACCGGTGAAACATTGGGCCCGAGTGGCAAATCGAATTCCGTCAGTTGACGATCAAAGTACGCGGCTAGTTGCCGGTGTGCCTCAACCAACGCTGCAGTATGATCAGCGCCATCCCCGCCCCAATCCAGCGCGGTAATAGCCCCATCAACTTCCGTGAGTGTAATTTGCCCAAGCGGGCTGTCTGCGGTCAAAACGGGCATGAACAAACGATGTCCGCTTTGACCACGTTCTGCAAGCACGGCCAAAGAACAGCTGATATTTTTAAGGCTGTGTTGGTGTATCGAGCCCGGCTAGCCGGTCACAGGCTTGTAGGACGATGCGAGGCCTGACGCTGCTTCCATCGCGGATTTCGCCTCGGCTCCGGACATCAACTTGGTAGTTTTGCCGCCAGAGAATGCGCCAGACGCCGCCAGAACCATTGCGCAAGACGCCATTGTATGATCGTCGGGCGCATCGATGATGGCCATGACATCATAATCGCCAAAGCAAAAGTATAGGGCGTGAAGCTTACCACCGGCGGCTTCAACAATCGCGGCGCCTGCTGCCGTTCGATCTTGTGGCTCTTTCAACATCGCGCCGAAAGCATCCACCGAGTATCGTGCCTGAAACATGTAAAGTGACATGACTATCCCCCATTCATTTGATCCCGGTCTGGGCTGAAGAGCGACACGCTAGAAGTTTAGAACCCCGGCATCACCACCAGCCTCCAGGTCCATCTAACTTAGCACGAAACACTCGGTGGCGTTAGTTTGTTCAACCGAGGGCCGTATTACAGCGATTGCAGACGTCCGAATTTGCATGCGTTCCGACGTCGCGAAGGATCTTCCAACACCGCTGGCATTTCTCGCCTTCCGCACGTTCGAACACAACGCCAACGCCTTCGACTTCGGGCAAACGAAACGCTTCAGCCGGGGCAGGATCGTTTGTGACGATAACGTCGGACGTAATGCAGATGTCGTCAAAAGACACGGTTTTTAGTGTATCGACCACATCGCCGTCTTCCACGTGAACAACAGGCGCGGCTTCCATCGACGCACCGATCACTTTGTCTTGCCGCTGAATTTCCAGGGCGGCGGTCACGACACGTCGCACGCGCCGAATCCCAGACCACTTGGCAGCCAATGGCTCATTCAACCATTCTTTTGGCGTCTCCGGCATGTCTTGCAAATGTACCGAGCTTTGGTCGCCGGGATGTCGCTCTAACCAGACTTCTTCCATCGTGAATGCCAGGATCGGCGCAAGCCAAGTTGTTAGCCGGTGAAACAGGATATCCAGCACTGTTCGCGCGGCATTGCGGCGGTCTGACGGGCCGTCGCAATAAAGCGCATCCTTTCGAATGTCGAAGTAGAACGCCGATAGATCCTGCGTTGCGAATTCGAACACAGCGCGGAACACGCCCTGAAAATCGTAGGCCGCATAACCAGTGCGCACTCGATGATCCAAAGCAGCCAGGCGGTGTAATACCCAACGTTCCAGTTCCGGCATCTCGGACGGATCAACACGGTCTTGATCCGAGAATTTTGCGAGGTTGCCCAGCATGAAGCGCATCGTGTTGCGCAATCGGCGATAGCTGTCAGCAACACCTTTCAGGATTTCCGGGCCGATGCGCTGATCGGCGGTATAGTCGGTCTGTGCCACCCAAAGTCGCAGGATATCAGCGCCGTATTGTTTGACGACTTGCTCGGGAACGATCGTGTTCCCGAGTGATTTGGACATCTTGATGCCCTTCTCATCCAGCGTGAATCCGTGTGTTAGCACACCGCGATACGGTGCGCGGCCATAAGTGCCACAAGATTGCAAAAGCGAAGAGTGGAACCAGCCACGGTGCTGATCGGTGCCTTCCAAGTATAAGTCGGCGATTCCGTCATCCGAGCCATCTTCGCGGTCTCGCAGGACAAAGGCGTGCGTAGACCCGGAATCGAACCAAACATCGAGGATGTCGAATATCTGATCGTACTCCTCAGGATTCGCATCGTTGCCCAGAAAGCGCTCTTTAGCACCGGGTTTGTACCAGGCGTCGGCGCCTTCGGTCTCAAAGGCATCTAGAATGCGTTGGTTTACGGCCTCGTTTCTAAGAAGGAACCCCTCGTCTGTAGGCTTTGCGTCTTTACACACGAAACAGGTCAGCGGCACGCCCCAGGCGCGCTGGCGGCTAAGCACCCAGTCGGGTCGCGCTTCCATCATCGAAAAAAGCCGGTTGCGGCCAGTCTGCGGAGTCCATTGGACATTGTCGATCTCGGACAACGCGCGGGCGCGGATCGTATCGCCGTGATCGTCCTGGCCGTCGCCAATTGGCTTATCGATGGCGGCGAACCATTGAGGCGTGTTGCGGTATATGACCGGCGCTTTGGAGCGCCAGGAATGTGGATAGCTATGCTTGATTTTGCCACGGGCCAACAGGCCGCCCACCTCGACAAGTTTGTCGATGACGGCCTTGTTGGCGTCGCCTTCCTTGCCTTTGCGGTTCAAAATGTAGGTGCCGCCGAAGAACGGCAAATCGGGGCGGAAAGAACCGTCGTCCAGAACGTTGTAGGTGATGACCTGGTTCAGCATGCCGAGGTCTCGGTATAGCTCGTACTCTTCCATCCCGTGAGACGGCGCACAATGCACGAACCCGGTGCCTTCTTCGTCGTTCACGAAGTCGGCGGCGCGAAAATCGCGAATGTCGTCCCACTCGCCATTCGCGTCATCTAAGTGCGCGAGCGGGTGAACGACACCTGTGATCGCAGCGGCATCCACATCGCCCAGACGGCGATACATGTCCTCTTCCAACCTGGCGCGGCCCAGTACGTCTGCTGCAAGGTTATCGGCCAGAATGTAAAGGTCACCGACGTCAGCCCAGCATTCTTCCGGTAGACTGGTGACTTCATATAGTCCGTATGAAACATCCGCACCGTAAACCACGGCCTTGTTCGATGGTACGGTCCAGGGTGTCGTAGTCCAGATGACCAGACGAGCGTTTTTCAAACGGTCGTCGGTGGTTTCATGAATGCGGAATTTGACCCAAACCGTGAAACTGTCCTTGTCGTGGTATTCGACCTCGGCCTCGGCCAGCGCGGTTTTTTCCACTGGCGACCACATGACCGGTTTTGATCCCTGATAAAGCGTGCCGTTCATCAGGAATTTCTGGAATTCCTCGGCGATCACGCGTTCGGCGTGAAAATCCATCGTCAGATAGGGTTTCTCCCAGTTTCCCGTAACGCCCAGACGCTTGAATTCTTCCCGCTGGATGTCGATCCAGCCGTCTGCAAAGGCGCGGCATTCCTGCCGGAACTCGACCACATCGACGGCATCCTTGTCGCGGCCCTTCTTGCGGTATTGCTCTTCGATCTTCCATTCGATCGGCAGGCCGTGACAGTCCCAGCCCGGGATATAACGCGCGTCTCGCCCCATCATCTGCTGCGAACGGACGACGAAATCCTTCAGGATCTTGTTCAACCCGTGCCCGATGTGGAGATGACCGTTCGCATAAGGCGGGCCATCATGCAGCGTGAATGGCTCGCGCCCTTCCTTTCTCCGCAACTGATCGTAGACACCAATTCTTTCCCACCGCTCCAGCCAGCCGGGTTCGCGGGTTGGAAGCCCGGCGCGCATGGGAAAGTCTGTGACGGGAAGGTTCAGCGTTTCTTTGTAGTCAGGCGAGTCGGCACACATGGTCAGTGTCCTTGAAAAGTCGATTCTGTTGGCAAGGGGCGGCGGAAGAACTCAACGCCTGAAACCCGGCGGCTCGTAGGATCAGAGCGCCGGGCCCGTAATTCGAGTGATAATCGCGAACGTGCGGGTCATAGGCGG
>JBPCWO010000298.1:0-2548 GCA_051009475.1 Boseongicola sp. | reverse complement strand
CTGTTGCTTGGGTATGCGATTTCTTCCTCGCTGATCTGGCCGGTGCGGCGGATTGGGCAGACCCTCGGCATGATTGCTAGTGGCGACTTCAACGCGCGGGTGACCGTGCCCAACCGGGACGAACTTGGCGAACTGGCCGCGAACGTGAACGTCACAAGCGAGCGGTTGGGCGCGCTCTATGACGAGGTCGAGGGCCAACGCGCCGAATTGGCGGAATGGAACACCGCCCTTGAAGACAAGGTGGCGACGCAGGTTGACCAGATCGAGCGCACGAACCGCCTGCGTCGGTTCCTGCCCGCGCAAGTCGCCGACCTGATCGTTGGCGCGCAGGATGGCGAAGACATGCTGGGCAGTCGGCGCGGCGAGGTCACCGTGCTGTTTGCCGACTTGCGGGGCTTCACGGCCTTTTCCAATGCTGTGCCGCCTGAACAGGTCATCGAAGCGCTCAACGCTTTTCATGCCACGTCCGGTCCGCTGATCGAAGCACAGGGCGGCACGCTGGAACGCTTTCTTGGTGACGGCCTGATGGTACTGTTTGGCGCGCCTGTTCCGTTGGAAAATGCTGCCGAAAGCGCCGTCGAACTGGCCAAAGACATGCAGGCAGCGTTTCGCCCCGCCCTCGAACCGTTTCAGACCCGCAACAACAATCTCGGGCTTGGCATAGGCATCGCAACAGGGATCGCAACTCTTGGTCAGATCGGGTTCGAGGGTCGGTTGGATTACTCCGCAATCGGTCCGGCTCCCAACCTTGCGGCGCGGTTGTGCGATCAGGCGAGTGACGGGCAGATCCTGCTTTGTGAGGTGACCGTACACAGCATTGAAGTCCCGGTGACACCGGCGGGCCCATTTCGCTTGAAGGGAATTGGCGATGATATTGCAGCCTTTGAAGTGCGGAGTGCGGAAAGAGCTTAAGACAGGATCTGGTCGGAGCCGGTCAAAAAAGCACAAAAATCGTTGCAAGCGCAACGAAATTCTTGACATCGTTGCGATTGCACCGAATTATGCCAGACGCTGAACCGGTGTTGGCAGTCGAAATTCGGAAGGAATCTGAGCAATGACCAAACACGAGCAATCGCGCGACATGACGGATGCGACTGAAGTGCCCGGAACGCGCCAAGGTTATATGCCCGGATTTGGCAACGATTTCGAAACTGAAGCGCTGCCGGGAGCATTGCCCCAGGGGATGAATAGTCCGCAGAAATGCAACTATGGCCTTTATGGTGAACAGCTTTCCGGAACTGCATTTACAGCGCCTTCGCATCAGAACGAGCGGACTTGGTGTTATCGTATTCGCCCATCGGTCAAACACTCTTCAAGATACGAAAAGACTGAGTATCCATATTGGGTAACCGCGCCGAACGTTGATCCCGACGTAATCTCACTTGGTCAGTATCGGTGGGATCCGTTGCCCCATGCCGATCAATCGCTGAACTGGTTGACCGGCATGCGCACAATGACAACTGCGGGCGATGTAAACACGCAGGTCGGTATGGCGACCCACATCTATCTTGTGACCGAGTCAATGGTTGACGCTTACTTCTACAGTGCTGACTCAGAGCTGCTGGTTGTCCCCCAAGAGGGCAAGATCCGATTTTGCACCGAATTGGGAGTAATCGACATCGAGCCGCAAGAAATAGCTGTACTGCCGCGCGGGCTCGTTTATCGCGTTGAAGTCTTGGAGGGACCTTGCAGGGGCTTTGTTTGCGAAAACTACGGACAAAAATTTGAACTGCCAGGCCGCGGCCCAATCGGTGCCAACTGCATGGCGAACCGTCGCGACTTTAAGACACCGATTGCCGCTTTCGAAGACCACGAAGTAGCGTCGAGCCTAACCATAAAATGGTGCGGTCAGTTTCACGAAACCAAAATCGGGCACAGCCCACTGGATGTGGTGGCCTGGCACGGCAACTACGCGCCCGTAAAATATGATCTGAAAACTTATTGCCCAGTAGGGGCCATTCTGTTCGACCATCCAGATCCATCAATCTTTACAGTGCTAACCGCACCCTCTGGCGTCGCTGGAACGGCCAATATCGACTTCGTTTTATTCCGCGAACGTTGGCTGGTGGCGGAAGATACGTTTCGCCCGCCCTGGTATCATAAGAACGTCATGAGCGAGCTAATGGGCAACATCTACGGACAATATGATGCGAAGCCACAGGGCTTTGTTCCGGGTGGCATGAGCTTGCACAACATGATGCTGCCGCACGGGCCGGATCGCGACGCGTTTGAGGGCGCATCCAATGCCGAACTGAGTCCCCAGAAACTCGACAACACGATGTCGTTCATGTTCGAAACCCGGTTCCCGCAACATCTGACCGATTTTGCAGCTAATGAGGCGCCGTTGCAGGACGACTACATCGGCTGCTGGACGACGCTTGAAAAGAAATTCGACGGAACGCCGGGTAAAAAATGATGACGGAAAAATGCTGGGTTGAGTCGGCCGCCGAAGATACAGACTTTCCTATTGAAAATCTGCCGTATGGCGTGTTCGACGATGGCAAAGGCGCACGCCCCGGTGTCGCGATCGGAGACTTGATCCTGGACG
>JBPCWO010000297.1:0-7938 GCA_051009475.1 Boseongicola sp. | reverse complement strand
GCTTCACGAAGAATCACGCGGCGCATGTGTGATATTAGTGTAATCTTGCAAGCAACTTCCTAGCCAGTTCTTGCATAAACGCGCGGATACGCAGGGGGACACCATGATTCGCACGCCATACCTTCTTTTCCTCGGAGACGCTCACGATAACCTTGCCGCCAAAGTGGCGCAGGGCATCAACGATTGGCGGCCAGAGAACGTTGTTGGTCAGTTTCGTCTGGAAGGATGCAACGCCGATGTCGGTGCGCCGGATATGTCGCTGCAAGAGGCATACGACAAGGGTGCCCGTACTCTGGTTGTCGGTGTCGCGAACAGAGGTGGTGTGATTTCCGATACCTGGCTGACAGCCTTGGCCGAAGCGATGGAAATTGGTTATGACATCGCCAGCGGGTTGCATAACTTGCTGCGGGACGAAGATATATTGAATGCAACATCCGCGCGTGCTGGCAGTACGCTGCATGATGTCCGGGTGCCAAGCGTTGCTTATCCAATCGCCAACGGCACCAAACGCACCGGAAAACGCTGCCTGGCCGTTGGAACCGACTGTTCGGTTGGCAAGATGTACACCGGGCTCGCGATGGACGCCGAAATGCAAAAGCGGGGTTTGAAATCAACGTTCCGTCCAACCGGACAAACCGGCATTCTGATCACCGGCGCCGGCGTGCCGCTGGACGCCGTGGTTGCGGATTTCATGGCCGGCGCGGTCGAGTGGCTGACGCCTGAAAACGATCCCGATCACTGGGATCACATCGAGGGACAAGGAAGCCTCTGGCATGTGTCCTTTTCTGGCGTGACGATGGCGCTGATCCACGGTGGACAGCCAGACGCGCTGATCCTCGCACACGAACCAACCCGGACACATATGCGTGGTCTACCGGATTACGGCCTGCCATCGCTTGAGATGCTTCGCGATCAGGCATTGCCGTTAGCGCGTATTGCCAATCCGGCCTGCAAGGTTGCGGGCATATCGGTGAACACCAAGGCGCTGTCGGACGATGAGGCCGCCAGTCTTTGTGCGGAAATCGAAGATCGGATGGGTCTGCCAACTGTCGATCCGTTCCGACATGGTGCTGCGCGCCTTGTCGACGGACTTCTCAGTATCTGATGCGCATAAAAGCGACACCCGAGAGTTTTCGCCTCGCCGAGACGTTCACGATCTCCCGTGGCTCGCGCGACTCGGCAGAAGTTCTGACTGTTGAAGTTGAATCTCAGGGCGCAACAGGTCGCGGCGAATGCGTGCCATATGCGCGCTACGGCGAAACGTTGGACAGCGTTACGGCCGAAGTCATGTCGATTGCCCTGGTTCTTGAAGCCATGAGCGCGGCGGACTTGGATGAACTTGATCTTCGCGACCACTTGCCGTCCGGAGCCGCAAGAAACGCGCTCGACTGCGCGATTTGGGATTCGCGGGCAAAGTCAGCCGGTCAACGAATTTGGGATGTGATACCAGCCCTGTCAGTGCCAAAGCCACTCACTACGGCTTACACGCTTTCACTCGACACGCCGGAAAATATGGCGGCAAGTGCCGCGAAACATGCCCACCGCCCGCTTCTCAAAGTCAAGCTTGGCGGCGAGGGCGATATGGCTCGGCTGGAGGCCGTTCGCGCTGGCGCGCCAAAGACGGATATTATCGTCGATGCCAACGAAGGCTGGACGGCCGATGTCTATGCCGAACTTGCTCCGCATCTTATTCGACTTGGCGTTCTTCTGGTCGAACAGCCCTTGCCCGCGGGCGACGACGATCTGCTTGCGGAAATTGAACGACCACTACCTGTTTGCGCCGATGAAAGTTGCCACGACCGCGCGTCGCTTCCGGCACTGAAGGGCAAATATGATGTCATCAATATCAAGCTCGACAAGACCGGCGGGCTGACCGAGGCGCTTGAACTGAAATCAATGGCAATGGCTGAAGACTATGGCCTGATGGTCGGTTGCATGGTGGGAACGTCGCTTGCGATGGCACCTGCGGCTCTTGTGGCGCAAGGCGCGGCGTTCGTTGATCTGGACGGCCCACTTCTTCTGGCCGAAGATCGCGATCCACCTCTGCAATATGACGCCGAGGGACTGCATCCTCCTGTTGCGGGGCTATGGGGCTAGCCCATGTCCAATGCCGTGAGAATGACACCCGAATGGATCATTGGCCGCCTGGTCTTGGCTGCCCTCAGCAACCAGTCGAGCACATTCCAGCGCCCTTGACGACACTGGCCGAACAATGGATGACGCGGCCAAGTCCGGAAAGGAAATGCCCATGACCCGCATAGTTTACGTAAACGGAGATTACGTTCCGGAAGATCAGGCAAAAGTGTCGGTGTTCGACCGCGGTTTCTTATTTGCCGATGGCGTATACGAGGTCACAAGTGTTCTGGAAGGAAAGCTGATCGACTTCGACGGCCACGCCCGCAGGCTAGAGCGGTCCCTGAACGAACTTAGCATGGCGGCGCCGGTGACAATGGATGAGCTTCTGGCCATTCACCGTGAACTGATGACGCGCAATGATCTTGCCGAAGGAATGATCTATCTGCAGATCACACGGGGCGCGGACGCCGATCGCGACTTTGCTTTCCCTGATGCCAGCAAAGTCCCGTCGACGCTGGTGCTGTTCACCCAGACAAAAGCCATTGCTGACAGCCCGGCGGCGAAGGTCGGAATGAAAGTGATCTCGATCGAAGATCAGCGCTGGGCGCGCCGCGACATAAAAACTGTGCAGTTACTTTATCCGTCAATGGGAAAGATGATGGCCAAGGCTGCCGGTGCCGACGACGCGTGGATGATCGAGGACGGAAATGTCACCGAGGGCACGTCCAACAACGCCTACATCATTAAGGACGGTAAGATTATCACCCGGCATCTGTCGAACGAGATCCTGCATGGCATCACGCGTGCCGCCGTACTTCGGTTTGCCCGTGAAGCTCAGATGGAAGTCGAAGAGCGTGCTTTCACAATCGACGAGGCCAAATCAGCCGACGAAGCGTTTATCACCTCGGCGTCAACATTCGTAATGCCTGTTGTCGAAATAGACGGCCAGGCGCTGGGAACCGGAACGCCGGGTCCGGTAGCGATGCGGCTTCGCGAGATTTACATCGAAGAGTGTCGCAAAGCCGCAATTTGAACAGTCAGTGGCCTTACATAAAGAACCTCAACGCCAGGTATGGCGTCAGATTCAACACGATGATTGCGATCTTGTAGGCGCCCAAATAGCCGTACCAGATCTCGGCCACGCGACTTGGATCCATGCCAAACATCCGCGCGTGCATGGCTGTCCCGAAGTCTCGGACCAACATCGAAAAAACCACCGAAATCAAGAATAGTGCGAGGTTGATCACCGTCATCCAGGCGAAAAACTGAGTCAGAACCTCAATTGTCATAACCATCCTCCATTGCGAATGATCTGCTTCTTAATAGATGGTTATGCTGCGGTTATTCCGCAATAGCAGCGTGTCAACGCAGCGGCGGTCACCGAAGGTGGAAAGGTGGCGCTGGTGTTGGACGCCGCTTGTCAGGGAGTTACTTAATGGCTGCAATGCGGACAAATGGTGAAGCATCAGCTTAATCGAAATTATGGGATTCTTCGATAATCCCGACTGTCGCGCTTGTTCGCTTCACTGATATCCGCCATGGCTGCTGCGGGCTGGTAGGAGATCAGGAATTGAAAAAGGTCGATGTCGTCAAATGGGTGGCGACCGCAGTTCAGCTAGTTGGCTACGGCCTTACTGGCCTCAATATTGTGCCATGGAACGTATTTGCTTTCATTGTCGGGATTATTCTGTGGTTTCTTGTTGGAGTTATGTGGAAGGACAGAGCGATTATGGTCGTTCACGTCGGTGCGTTCATTGCCATATCGGCGGGATATCTAAACTCATAGCGCGTAGGGTTTTTGCAGCCAAACTGGGCTCAAGATGTTCAACTGAGTCCTCGATTCAGCACAAGGGCCCAACCGCCTAGATTGGCATATTCTTGTGGGCTTCCTCGAAGGCGTCCTGTTGTTCCTGGCTCGCGTCGGTCTGATAATTCGCTTTCCACTCCGAAAAGGGCATCCCGTAGTAAGCCTCGCGGCCTTCGTCCTTCGACATTTCGATGCCTTGCTCTGCGGCGGCTTCCTGATACCAACGACTTAGGCAATTCCGGCAATACCCGGCAAGGTTCATCATGTCGATGTTTTGCACATCTAAACGATCTTCCATCAGGTGCTTTCGCAACCGCCGAAATGCTGCTGCTTCTATTTCAGTTCTGGTTTTCTGGTCCATGTTAAGGTTCCTTAAGCTTCGGCCAGTTCAAGCGCTCTTGGCAACAGTTGTGCAAACCGGTCTGCCCACTCGGTCTGGCCAGCGTCATCGGCAATCAAATCGTTTCTAATTTCAATCAAGGTATTCTGTCGCCCGGTTGCAATCCCGTGCCTGTCGATCGTGTCACCTTTTAGGTGACCGGAATAGGGTTGGTTCGCCCCTACAACGAGCCCATGTTCCTGCTGAAGAAGCTTGATTAGGGGATGCGACAAACGCTTGTCGTCGGCGAATAGAAGACCGGCATGCCAGGGCCTTTCGGGCCGCCCGCGAAACTGCTGCGTAAACGAATGTACCGAGACAATCACTGTGTCAACGCGGCGTCCCGCTAGCTCAGTGACCGCGTCGTGATAAGGCCGATAGCAACGGATCAGGCGTTCCTCAATGTCTTTGCCGTCCAATCCGCGATTGGCCGGTACAATCGTTCCATCATAAAGCTGCATAATCAAAGTCGGGTCGTCCTCGCCCCGGTTCGGATCAATTACCAACCGAGAAAAATTCGACAGCACAACAGGCGCGCCAAGCTGTTCGGCCAGCTGAATTGCAACGCCTGAGGCGCCAACATCATAGGCGATATGCCGCGCCATTTCATCTGCGCCAATCCCTAGATCGCCGCCCGCAACCCAGTTGGGCACACGGTTGGTCGCGTGATCGCATATGACAAGCCAGCGGGACGCGCGGTCTTCGCCCAGAACGTGAACCGGAGTCCAATCGATATTTCGTGCATCGCCTTGCATCGCGCGTCTCTAACGGACCGGGTTCAAATGCGCCAGTTGTCACGCGCTAACATTTGCGGCAAGAGGGATACACCGGACCGGTGATGCAAGAAAGGTAACAGGACAAATGCCACGACAGCGCAATGTCAAAATTGTTGCCACTTTAGGACCCGCATCCGATGACTATGATACAATCAGAGCGCTATTTGAGGCCGGCGCAGATGTATTCCGTTTGAATATGAGCCACGGAACGCATGCCGAGATTGGCGAGCGCCACCGGATCATTCGCGAGATCGAAAAGGATACAGGCCGCCCGATCGGCATTCTCGCTGATTTGCAGGGGCCGAAACTGCGTGTCGGTGAATTTGCAAAAACTGAGGAGGAACTGGAAGAAGGCCAGCAATTCCGGCTTGATCTCGACAAGGCCGAAGGGGATGCAACGCGAGTCCAACTCCCGCACAAGGAGATCTTCGAGGCTCTGGAACCGGGAAGCCATCTTCTCGTGAACGACGGTAAAATCCGTCTGGTCGTTGAAGAATGCGGCGACGATTTCGCAAACTGCAAAGTTGAAGTTGGCGGGACGATATCGAACCGCAAAGGCGTGAACGTTCCCGATGTCTTACTGCCTCTGGCGGCGCTTAGCGACAAAGATCGCAAAGACCTTGAGTTCGTTTGCCGCCTTGGTATCGACTGGCTGGCGCTTAGTTTCGTGCAGCGCGCAGCCGATGTCTCCGAAGCACGTGAACTTGCCCAGGGCCGTGCGGCAATTCTGTCAAAGATAGAAAAACCGGCTGCAGTCGCGGCGTTTCATGACATTCTCGCCGCGTCCGACGGCATTATGGTTGCGCGCGGCGATCTTGGCGTTGAACTGCCGGTGCAGAATGTTCCACCGATCCAGAAGCGCCTCGTGCGTCAGTGTCGGCTTGTCGCCAAGCCGGTGATCGTCGCGACGCAGATGCTGGAATCGATGATCGACAGCCCGATGCCAACCCGAGCCGAAGTGTCTGACGTTGCTGCTGCAATCTATGAAGGCACTGATGCCGTGATGTTGTCGGCAGAAAGTGCCGCCGGCAGCTATCCAGTCGAAGCCGTGTCGACGATGAACAATGTCGCGATCGAGGTGGAAGGTGATCCCACGTATCGCACCGTCATCGAAGCCAGCCGCGGTGGCCCGAAGCAATCCGTCGCAGATGGCATCGTCTCCGCAGCCCGCGAAATTGCCGAAACCGCGGACATTCAGGTCATCTGCTGCTATTCGCAGTCCGGCAAAACTGCACTACTGGTCGCGCGCGAACGCCCCTCGGTGCCAATTATCGCCATGACGTCGCTTATGGGCACCGCCAGACGCATGTCGCTGACCTGGGGGCTGCACTGCGTCAAAACAGGTGAACTCGATCGCTTCAAAACCGCTGTTGTCAACGCAGCTCGCGCCGCGCGGACCGAAGGTTTTGCCGAACCAACGGACCAATTGGTCGTAACGGCGGGCGTTCCGTTCGGGCAATCCGGCACCACAAATATTCTGCGTGTCGCACCTTGCGACGAAAGATTGATTTTGCCCGCCGACCCTGACTAGAGTTCGCCAGTTTCAGAGGAAATCAGGCCATGGTGGAACACACAGATACCTTCATGATCCTCGGGATACTGGTTTTCGCCGCCGCGTTTCCCGCAGCCGTCGGCGCGTTCTCCCGTGGCGATCCTCCGCGCGCGGCGATCATCGCTTTTGTCATCGGCGGCGTGATGATTGTCTTCGCCCAGACCTCGCGTCCCGGCGGGTATTCGATCGATGAGATTCCGCGCCTATTTATGAGCGTTTTCACCGGGCCCTGAGACTCCTATTTTTTCCTTGCCACACAGCCGGATCCCGGTTAATTGCCGCACTTCGACGGGTCCGCCGGCCAAAGAGGCATGCCGAGTGGGCTTTAGCACCGTCCGACTAAAGGAGATGGAAATGCCCAAGATGAAGACGAAGTCGAGCGCGAAAAAGCGCTTCAAAGTGACGGCGACCGGAAAGGTCATCGGCGGTTCGGCCGGAAAACGACACGGCAT
The DNA here is from genome assembly GCA_051009475.1 of Boseongicola sp. Taxonomy (GTDB): domain Bacteria; phylum Pseudomonadota; class Alphaproteobacteria; order Rhodobacterales; family Rhodobacteraceae; genus CAXMNX01. The sequence continues at coordinate 896 of JBPCWO010000297.1, read as the reverse complement.
GATCAAGCGGTCCAACAAGTTTCTCCGCAACAAGCGCGGCACGCGTGTAATGAGCGAGCCGGATCAGAAGCTGGTCAAATCTTACATGCCATACGATCGCTGAGAGGACCGGATAGATGTCAAGAACCACAGGCGGCACAGTCGCCCACGCCCGTCACAAGAAAATCATCAAAGCCGCCAAGGGCTATTATGGTCGGCGCAAGAACACCTTCCGCACCGCCACGCAGGCGGTCGATAAGGCAAACCAATACGCAACCCGCGACCGCAAGGCCCGCAAGCGCAACTTCCGCGCGCTGTGGATTCAGCGGATCAATGCCGCGGTGCGCGCGCATGACGAGGCGCTGACTTACAGCCGTTTCATCAACGGGCTGGCGCTTGCTGGGATCGAGGTTGACCGCAAGGTTCTCGCCGATCTCGCCGTGCACGAACCGGATGCATTTAGCGCCATCGTCGATAAGGCGAAGGCCGCGCTCGCGTAACACCTCAATCGAGGGACAGTTTTATCGAAGCCGCGGACCTGAACGGGTCGCGCGGCTTCTTGTCTTTTACCGCCCTGCTGGCTAGCACAGCGATGATAATTCCAAGGGGGTCCGAATGGACGATCTGAGGCAGAAATACCTGGGCGCCATTGCCGATGCAGCAGATGAAGCGGCGCTGGAAGACTTGCGCGTCGCCGCCGTTGGCAAAAAGGGCGAGGTCAGCCTGCAGATGCGCGAGCTGGGCAAAATGACGCCCGAGGAACGCCAGATCGCCGGACCCAAGCTGAATGCGCTGAAAGACGAGCTGAATTCGGCGCTCGCGGCTCGGAAATCCGCGCTGGGCGATGCCGCCCTTGATGTCCGGCTGAAGGACGAATGGCTTGATGTCACGCTGCCGGCGCGTTCGCGACCCAAAGG
>JBPCWO010000296.1:0-3788 GCA_051009475.1 Boseongicola sp. | reverse complement strand
GTACATTGATTGGGCAGACTGTTGGGCTTTGTTGGAAGGAATTGGAAATGGTTACGCGTCGTACGTTGCTGAAGACTTCGGCAAAAACTGCTGCTCTCGGAATCGTTTCCGTCACTGGGTTTCCAGGCATTATAGGCTCAGCGGCGGCCGCCAGAAATGGTGAACTGATCGCGGCAATTGTTGCAGATCCTCTCTCCTTTGACCCTCATCTTGCAGGCAACATCCAGGGGCGCACCGCCGTTCAAGCTGTGCACGACAAACTATTCATAATCGACCAGAAGGGTCGATTGGCGCCCGGCCTCGCGGTCTCGTGGAAACAGGACGGCGAGAAAAGTTACACGATTAAGCTGCGCACCGGCGTCAAGTTTCAAGATGGTACCAAGTTTGATGCTGAAGCCGTCAAATACAATCTGGAGCGCATTCGAAATCCCGATATCGGCTCTATTCGGGACGGAGAAATCTCGGCGCTCGATAAGATCGAGATTGTTGACCCTCACACAATCAAATTGACGCTCAAGTACCCATTTGCTGCTTTCCTCTATCCGTTGACTGACGTCGCCGGTTGCATTGGTTCTCCAGCCGCGATGGAAAGCAAGGGCAAAGACTACGGCCTGCATCCCGTTGGAACCGGCCCGTTTCGACTCGTGGAGTATCTCAAAGACAGCCGATCCGTGCTGGAGCGCAATGCGGATTACTGGGACAAGGGCAAACCGCAGGTTGAGCGGTTGATCATGCGGCCGATCCCGACAGATAGCACGAGACTTTCGGAGCTGCGGGCAGGTTCGCTTCAATTGGCCGAGGCCTTGCCGCTGCAGGATATCCAGCGCCTGCGTGGAATGAAAGAATTGGTGGTGTCAGAGCGGCCAGGGTTCCGCTGGGAATATTTCGGCTTCAACCTGCGCGAGGCGTATCCGGGTCACTCAAAGAAGTTCCGGCAGGCGTTTCAATGGGCCATTGATCGTGAGGCATTGCATCAGGTCGCTTATTTTGGAACAGGCACGATTGGCTACGATGGCATTCTGCCTTCCAGCCCGTTTCACGATCCGAACTACAAACCGTTCAAGCGCGATATCGACAAGGCCAAACGCCTGATCGACGAGTCGGGTGTATCGATACCGGCCACGCTTGCCGCTCCGCTGAGGCCTGATGCTGTTAAGCAGCGTGCCGCGCAGATTTTCCAGGCAAATGCTGCAGAAATCGGCGTCAAGATTGCGCTCGAGCCGACTGACAGCGCAGGTTATCGCAAAACTTTGAGTGCGGGTAAAATGGCGGTCGACGTCCAGGGTTGGTGGGGTTATCGACCGGATCCCGATCAATATCTCAACATCCTTTTGCATTCTGAAGGCCGATACGCCAAGCGGCACGGATATGCCAACCCGGAGATGGACAAGCTCATCAACGCTGAACGCACGGGGCGCACCGAAGCGGAAAGACGCAAAGCCTTCCGTGCCTTGGCAGAGTTGGCAAACGAAGATGCGGTCTACGTGCCATGGCACTACAGTTCCGACTTCAAAGGCTTGTCGCCCAAGGTGCAAGGCTTCGTCCATCCAGCAAATGGAATCGTCGATTTTACTGCGCTCTCAGTCAAGAAATAGGGCGCAATCGATTGCGCGTCGAACACGATTGCTTTGCAGACGAGGATTGGACACACAATGCCGGTCGTACATGTTTACTTTCACCCGGGCCGCTCCAAGGAGCAGAAACGCGAAATTGCGGAGCGAATTACGCAGGCTCTCGTGGAGGTGGCAGGCTCGAAGCGCCATGCCGTCAACGTGATCTTTGAAAACGTCCAACGGGAAGATTTTGTCATCGGCGGCGCCGAGGAATTCCAGACGGGTTCCGGCTAATGGGGTCTACGGCAGCCGGCCAAACAAAGCCAATTGATCTCGGCGTCCTGATCTACTCGGATATTGAAATATCCGAAACCGTCAAACTAGCACAACTGAGCGAGAGACTGGGATATAAGTACTTCTGGTATACCGACGTCAGGTTCGCCCGGGAATGTTACGTCGGGCTTGCCTGCATCGCTCAGGCAACCGAACGGATCCTGATCGCGCCGGGTGTGACGGATCCGTATTCGCTTCATCCATCGCTAACGGCCGGCGCGATCGCCACTTTGGATGAGATCAGTGATGGCCGGGCTGTTCTGGGGATCGGCATTGGTGGCACAGGGTTCAAAGAACTCGGCTTGAAAGCCAATCTTCCAATTGCCGCGATGCGCGAAGCCGTCGAGATGTTTCGTGGCCTGATGCGCGGCGAGAAAGTATCCGTCGACGGCAAAGTCGTGTCGCTGAACGGGGGACAGCTGTCATTCACGCCAAGGCGGCCGGACGTACCGGTATTCTTCGCCACCCACGGGATGCAGATGAGCCGTCTGGCTGGACGTATCGCCGATGGCATCCTTATCGCGAACACGCTGTCTCCTGCCGCCTATCAACAATACGTCGACCAGGTCGACGACGGGCTGAAACGCGAAGGTCGATCGAGCGACTCGATGAAAATCGGCCTGCGTGTCGAAGCCTGCATTTCAGCTGATACCGAAGCTGCACTGACCGTCATGCGCCAGCGCGTTGCGGGCCGGATCATCAAGCAGTATCCGCATTGGGACTATCTCGACAAACTAGGCCTGCGCCTCCCGGAAGAATTTGTCGCCCTTGGCGGTCGTGAATTCGAGGCGGTAATCGATGAAGCCGCACGCTTGATTCCGTTGGAGATTGTCGACTCGATGGTCCTGGCAGGAAATCCGGATCGCGTCGCAACTCGGTTGCAGCAAGCGCTGCATCCAAGGGTAACCCACATTACCCTGCGGCCGCACGCCGTTCAGGGAGAGAGTTTGTCGTCAGTTGTCGAAGCTTTTTCTGATCGTGTCATGCCAAAGGTTCGCCAAGCCCAGCCAACGTAGACGACAGATCTCAGCCTGTTCACAAGATGACGGGCAGGTTCGAAGCGCATACCATGAACGGCGGCATCTGGAACCGTAAAGGGACGAGCGGCATGGGCAGTTTCATCGTAAAGCGACTGGTCTCCACCATCCCGGTCTTGCTCATAACTTCGATGATCATTTTTTCCCTGATGCGCTTGCTGCCAGGAGATCCCATCCTGATGACCATGGGAGGTGCGCAAGGTGACATTACAGAAGAGCAAATGGAGGCTGTGCGCCGTGCACATGGATTCGATCGGCCGATTTATGTGCAGTATGTAATTTGGCTGGGAAACGCCTTGAACGGCGATCTTGGCCGTTCGATCCATACCCGCCAGCCCGTCATCGACGTGCTTGGTGCTCGAATTCTGCCAACTATTCACATCGGTCTGACCGCATGGCTTTTGGCACTTCTGATCGCAGTTCCACTCGGTGCCTACACGGCGCAGAAACAGAATTCCTGGTCTGACTGGATTGGCACGTTCGTTACGTTGACCGGAGCTGCCATGCCATACTTTCTGATTGGCGGCCTGTTGATCTATTTTCTTTCTCTACGTCTTGGTTGGCTGCCGGCGTCTGGCTATGTGTCGATCCCGGTGGACTTTTGGCAAAGCATCGCCAGCACCATTCTGCCCTCTATAACGCTTGCACTCGGGCTAACCGCCGTCACGACCCGTCAGGCGCGGTCCAGCTTTATCGAGGTAATGAGCAACAACTACATTCGGACAGCGCGAGCAAAAGGCTTAAGCCGAGTGGCGGTCGTGATTCGGCACGCACTGCCCGGCGCCTTGTTGCCGGTCGTCTCTTTCTTGGGCCCAGCGACGGCAGGAATCCTGACCGGCTCGCTAGTCGTGGAGAGAATTTTTTT
>JBPCWO010000295.1:0-2586 GCA_051009475.1 Boseongicola sp. | reverse complement strand
GTTCTGTACTTGATGCTGGGCTGGGCTGGGTTGTTTGTGTGGCCATCCCTGGCCGCATCTATTTCTTTCACGACACTAGTACTGCTGGGTATCGGAGGCGTTGTCTATTCCATCGGCGTAATTTTCCATCTCTGGCAGAGTTTGCCACATCAAAATGCGATTTGGCATTTGTTCGTTTTGGTCGGAACTGGGTTTCATTTCAGCGCCGTCACAACCGCACTATTTTTCTGAATCTGGCTGGACCGGCTACGCCGCCCGAGGCAAACGGTCTGAGACGTCAACGGTCGTAGCAGGATTGCGCCAACCTTCCGGCTCGACAGCCACCAGGTGTTCATAACGGCACCGGATACCATTATCGCCCGCACCAGGAAGATGTCGATTAGAATATGGTTATTCGAATGATGAGCATCAATCCGATTCTGGCGGTTGACAGGCCAGCGCGCGCAACGTGCAGCTTACGCGTTTGACTTCCCCACCAATCGCTTCGACAGCCTTGTTGGCCAGTGTCTCAGATGACGATTCAGGGCAGCGAAATTTCACGTTCTTGGCAAACCGCTGATCGGCAAAGCGTTCGCCCAATTCGAATTTGACAGCACGGTGGAACGCGGTCCACGCCGAGCGCCGGGCACGGACTTCATTGGATTTGACTTGGCCGTACACCTTGAATTCTTTCGCGCACACAAAGCCGTTGAGCTTGGTGAAGACGCTGCCTTTGACCTGTGGCGTGCGCTTCCCGGATCGCTTGCTATGTTTTGAGCGGCGGTGAGCGACGACCTTCGGCTTGCGCTTCTTGGATCGTTTGATGCGTTTCGAGCGGCGGTTCGTGCCCTTCTGCTTGCTCACCGGGTTCGAATTCCATTCGCTCTGTGGCCAACTCAGCTCCTTCGCGGACGCCGGCAGCACAAGCAACACGGCAAACACAGTCGCGATCAGCTTGATCATCGATCATTCCCTTCAAGTTGGCGGTCATCCATCGGCAACCGAATCGCCGCGCGAACAAACGAGAAAGCCCGTAGCAGAATCCGGGTTGCACCGTCCGCCCCATATTGAAATCCGACGAACCTATCCACATCAAAAGCGACGGCGGCACGGATGATCAGATCTCGTCCTTGTCCGGGTCGAGTCAAATGGGTGCGTGGCGACAATCGCACTATCGCGGCAGCAAGAAGGGGTCATCGAGAGCCATCGGGGAGCACCTGAAACTGTCCGCAGCACCCTCGAAAGCTGCCAAACTCCTTTTGGCCGCAACAGGCCCAAAATCTTATAAGCCCTAACCAAGACCAAGCTGATAATGCTTTAAACGATTGTAATTCAATATTAAAACATCACTTTATCGCCGTACATCCGCCCTTGTTTTCGCATTATGTGTGGTCGTCTCGCAACGAGCGGATCACCACTGGAGAAGATAATTTTCGCGCGTTCGTTGGCGGCCGTTGCAGTCGGGTGCACTGTTCCGGCATTTGCGACAGCACTCAAGCAAAGCCCTGAACCCCAGCGATGGCGGGCAACGTTCTGAACGACATAGGCAAGTGCATCAAGACCCCGGCTGGTAAGGGGACTTCGAACAATGGCGCGATCTGAGTGCGATCGCGAAATGTGGCCGGGTCGCGATCGGTCATAGTCCGTGACTCTGCCTTCGGCGACGCCGATCGGCAGTAAACGCGGGTAGCCAAGTTGATGGAGATCTGATTCAAGCGTCATGAAAGAACCCACATCGACCGACTCCTTGCGTCAGCCATTGCCGCGCTTGGTGTATCTGGACTGGCTTCGCATCGTCGCAACACTGATCAACATCCCCTTTCATGCGCTCCAGCCATTCGCGTTGCGTGTGTCCTACGTGCAGGCGCCGGAGCCATCCTTCGGCTTCGAGGTGGCTTCGCAGGCTATCGCATTTTGGCACATGCCCTTGTTGTTCCTGGTCGCGGGTGCCGGCAGCTGGATGGTCCTCAGCCGTCAATCCAATCGCACGTTCCTGGCAGCCCGCGCACGGCGTCTCCTTGTTCCTTTCCTCTTTGGCATTCTGACCGTCCTGCCGGTCGCCGGCTATTTGTGCGACAAGGCCGAGTACGGCATCAACCACCAAAGTTTCTGGGCCTACTACCCTACCTTCTTTCGCTTTTATGTGAAGCAGATCGGCGGTTATTCCGGAAGCTTTACGCCGGGGCACCTGTGGTTCCTGTTCTACCTTTTCCTGTTCTCCGTCATCGGGCTCTATGTTTTTCGGTCCCTCGAGAAGCGGTCGGGGAGAAGGGCGCTGGAAAAACTCGGCGCTATCCTCGCGTCGAATCCCGCGCTGGTATTCCTGGCGGTTTTACCTCTGACCGCGGCACGCGCGGTGCTCCCGTTCTACCCGTCTCCTATCTATTATTTATGCTTTTTCTTTTTCGGATATCTGCTGTTTGCCTCAAAACCCATAGAGGCAGCAGTACGCAAGTGCCTTTGGTCCGCCGCACTCTTCGTGCTCGTATTGTCGCCGGTCGTCTTGCATCTGTACACGCGACAAACCTTTGACGATGGTTTGCTGTTTACGATGTTTCCGTTCAACTCAATTGCTGAGCGGTTGCTCGTGGAGCTGGTCGCCTTTAG
>JBPCWO010000294.1:0-28510 GCA_051009475.1 Boseongicola sp. | reverse complement strand
TGCTATCACCGCTCCAAACTCGAATAATTAAACAATTGATATTGTTGGACAAAGGTTGGACAACTTGAACTGGAAAGCTATCTTGTTGGACAAAAATCCTTCCTTGTTCTCATCGCCCGCTCCAATTTCTGTTATTCATTTCGCATGAAGTCTGCGGTGATTTTTTTTGCGCAATTTCAGGGATCACTAAAGATGATATTGGCCCAGATGATCGCGCTTATTTCTGTTGAGAACCTCTTGACCTTCCAGTGACTGGAACTTTTACATTCTAAGAAAATTCCGAGTCGGGAGGCGGCCGCTACGTGTTAGCCCGTATATCTTTTCAGGTTGGTGGATTGAACCAAGCAACCTATGCCAATCGCATTGAACAGGTTCTATCAGCCGTTCCAGGTGTTGAATATGCGACGGCCAATCATGCAACTGAACTGGTAGAAGTTGTGATATCCGGAACGACTCTTTCAGAACTGACCGAAGCACTTGAAAACAGCGGGTATCCCGCCAAAACTGACACTATCACGCTTGATATCGAAGGAATGTCGTGTGCTTCATGCGTTGAAAAAGTAGAAACTTATTTGCATGCAGTGCCAGGTGTTATCAACGCCAGCGTAAACTTCGCCACTGAAACCGCAACTGTTCAATTTCTGCGGGCCTCAGTCTCAAAAAATGTGCTTTTTGAAGCCGTTGAGAGCGCTGGTTACTCGGTTACACTTCATCCACCCGGGCACTCAGAAACAATCAGCGAGCGAAAAGGGAAAGAAGCAGAAGATCTCAAACGCAATTTTTTAGTCGCGGCGATTCTCGCGTTTCCGGTATTTACACTTGAAATGGGATCGCATTTCGTTCCCGGAGTGCACGAACTGATCAGTAGAGCAATCGGGCATCAGATCAATTGGTTCGTGCAATTCGTTCTGACTACATTGATTCTCGTTGGCCCTGGGCGGCGCTTTTTCAAGCAGGGTCTTCCTGCACTTCTGAATGGCGCACCTGAAATGAACTCGCTTGTTGTTTTGGGAACATCATCAGCATGGATTTATTCGACATTGTCGCTTTTTTCACCTGGGGTTTTTCCAGATGGCGCGCGCGCCGTATACTTCGAGGCCGCGGCCGTGATCTGTACACTGGTATTGCTTGGCCGGTGGCTTGAAGCCCGTGCAAAGGGCCAAACAGGCGCAGCAATCGAATACCTTATTGGCCTTGCGCCAAAAACAGCACGTGTTGAACGTAGTGGTGTGACAATCGAAGCGCCCCTGGAGAGTATCAATAAAGGTGATCTAATCCATGTTCGGCCAGGCGAGCGAATCGCCGTTGACGGTGTGATCATATCTGGTCGCTCCTTCGTCGACGAAAGCATGATGTCCGGAGAACCGGTGCCGGTCGAGAAAACGCAGAGCGCCAATGTCATCGGCGGCACTGTCAATGGAACCGGTGCATTTGTGTTTCGCGCGACTGCTGTCGGGAAGGATACGGTTTTGTCGCAAATAGTTGACATGGTCGAAACTGCGCAAGGTGCCAAGTTGCCAGTCCAAACACTGGTCGACCGAATTACAGGGGTGTTTGTACCGGCAGTCATTGCTGCCGCACTTTTTACGGTTGGAGCTTGGATGATCTTCGGCCCCCAACCCTCAATTCCACTTGCATTAGTAGCGGGCGTGTCTGTCCTCATCATCGCATGCCCCTGCGCAATGGGATTGGCAACTCCAACATCAATAATGGTGGGCACAGGGCGTGCCGCCGAACTTGGAGTTTTGTTCAGACAGGGCGACGCGCTTCAGCGGCTCGAAAGTGCGAAGGTAGTGGCCGTGGATAAAACGGGCACGCTGACGGAAGGCCGACCAACTTTAACTTCGCTGGTCATCGACGGTGCCGACCACGACGAAGTCCTTGCCCAACTAGCATCTGTCGAAAGCCACTCAGAGCACCCAATTGCAAATGCTATCGTGAATGCGGTCACGGCGCGCGGCCTTGCTTTAGACGTGGCTGAAGATTTCGAAGCAGTTACCGGGATGGGCGCGAAAGCTCGCGTATCCGGAAACACGGTAATTATCGGTGCTGACCGTTTTCTCAGTGCTCACGGCGTTCCACTGGATGATTTGGCTGGCGCAGGAATAGATATCGCAAACCGCGCTGAAACACCGCTTTTTGGTGCGATTAACGGTCGAGCGGTTGCAGCGATTGGCATTTCCGATCCAATTAAGGATGGCGCGCTCGAAGCCACTCAAGCACTTCACGCGATGGACTTCAGAATTGCGATGATTACAGGCGACAACCGAAAAACAGCAGACGCCGTTGCGGATATTCTGGATATCGACGACGTCACCGCCGAAGCCTTGCCCGCCAACAAGGTCGATGCGTTGAAGCGGCTTCGAGCTGCTTATGGAGACGTCGTTTTTGTTGGTGACGGTATCAACGACGCGCCTGCGTTGGCCGAGGCAGAAATTGGCATAGCGATTGGTTCTGGAACGGACGTCGCGATTGAAGCCGCAGACGTAGTTTTGATGGCAAGTGATCTAAAGAGTGTGGTCAACGCTTTTGCGATAAGCCGCGCGACAATGAAAAACATCCGTCAGAATCTTTTTTGGGCATTTGCCTACAACATCGCACTTATCCCAATTGCCGCAGGCCTTTTTTACCCAATCACCGGTCTATTGCTGTCGCCGATGTTGGCGGCAGGGGCAATGGCGTTTTCTTCTGTTTTTGTGGTCATGAACGCGCTTCGCCTCCGGCATTTGTCGCCTGCGGCGTCGCGTAATACGAACCATAATCCGACCAAGCTCGACTTCACGCCTCATTCGATCTCTTGAAAGGAAAAAATCAATGAACATCGGAGACGTCGCGGAACGGTCAGGTTTGCCACCAAAGACGATCCGTTACTACGAAGAAATCGGATTGATTAAACCAAATCGCAGCGAAAATGGATATCGATCATTCCAAACGAGTGACCTGCACAAGCTTGCTTTTTTGGCACGCGCCCGCACCTTGGGATTTTCAATTCAAAAATGCCGCGTTCTTTTGCAACTATACGAAGATGAAAACCGCGCCAGTGCCGAAGTAAAAGCGATTGCGGAACACCACCTGCAAGAAATCGACCGCAAGATTGCCGATCTAGAGGAGCTTCGAAACACGCTTGCGGACCTGGTTGATGCTTGCGCCGGAGATCACAGACCCGACTGTCCAATTCTAGAATCTTTGGCCGATAAATGAGACTTCCCTGTGTCTCAGTTCGATCCACATCAAAACCGAATTTGAAAGCGCGCACCCCGTTCCGCCGGTTCGACGCTTATCTCCGCACCGTGAGCTAACAACAATGTTTGGACGATCGCCAACCCCATACCTGTACCGCCAGCGTCGCGACGCGTCGTAAAAAAAGGATCAAACACGCGGTCACGATTCCCTTGGGATATGCCTGGACCGTCGTCGATTATTCCAAGTATCGGGCCATCTGCCGTTTTCTCAGCACGCAAAAGGATTTTTTTTGCGCCAGCTTCTGCGGCGTTTTCGACGAGATGAGCCAATATGACTCGAAGACCATCTGGCGCTAGAGGAAGGGCAACATCGCCGCCAATGATGGATATCTCTAATACAGGATTCTTGGTCCAAGGCGCCACCTCCTCCAGCGTTGTCCGACCATGATGTTCGGGCGTTCGCGCAGCGGCGATCTGGCGTGCCGCGACCAACAGGTTTTCGGCACGAGACTCTGCTTCGGAAATGGTTCCGATAAGACGGCGCGTTTCGTTGGTAAGATTCGGGTCGGACGCCAAAAGTTCAGCCGCACCGCGGATTGCGGCTAGCGGCGTCTTCAATTCGTGCGAGACGTGATCCGCGTAACTTCGGACCGCAAGTTCCCGCGCTCGCAGAACGTCGGCCATGTCCAATACCGCCTGCCCTAGTTCGCCGATCTCTGGCGTGCCAAAACGAGTCATCGGCCTTGCCTCGCCGCCGCTTCGGATAATCTCTGCGCGCGCGGCCAGACCGCGCACCGGCGACAGAATCAATCGCCAAAGCAGCCATCCTAGGATTACGGTGGCGGACAGCGCACCCAATGCAACGGTCAAAATAGCCTCGGTCCGTCCCATCGACGGAGCCAGAGTATCGACAACGAGTAATCCCAATACCGGCAGTACCAAAACTGCAAGTAGCGATCCACTAAGAACCAAGGCGAGAGGCGGACGCCACTTTGGCCGAACTCCCCGCTGTTGGCTAACCACCGCAGGGGCCCATGCGAAGCCCAACGCCGTGAAGCGTGTCAATTGCGTCATCCATGCCGACTTCAGCCAACTTCGCTCTAAGATTTCGTAGATGACTATCAAGTGTGCGATCGCTGACCATCATCCCAGGGCCCCAAATAGCGTCAACCAACGCCGGCCGACTGAACACTTGCGTTGGCCGCGCCATTAGCTTCGCCAATATTGATATCTCGGTTGCCGTCAATGCCACTGTTTCACCGTCCACCCGCGCATCATGGGCTTCCGGAGAAAGAGTCAAACGCCCTCGAGATAAAACTTTCGGCGCATGTGTCGTGGCTTTCGTTCGTTTCAAAATGGCGCGAACCCTTGCGACCAGTTCGCGGGGGCTAAATGGTTTCGTGACATAGTCATCACCCCCCATTTCCAATCCCAGGATGCGATCGACTTCGTCATCACGTGCAGTCAAAAACAGTATCGGCAATTCGCTATCGGCGCGGATCGCACGACAAAGTGCCAATCCGTCTATTTCCGGCAATCCTATATCTAACACGGCAAGGTCCGGTCGCGTGGCCTGCGCGCGCGCCAATCCTTCGGCTCCATCACGTGCGGTCAACGTACGGAAGCCCGCCCGATCTAATGCCACGCTTAGAACTTCTCGAATTTGTGGATCGTCATCGACGACCAGTATTGTGGCTGCGTTCATTTTGCTCCTCGTGACCAATACTTTAACTCGCGTTTAGTCGGGGCGCGAGGGGCACGCCCCGACGACCTGTCGACCTGCCTTTCGCCGACCCTTTCATCGTAATGTGCACCCACATCTGCACTCTTGTGCAGTTACCGTGCAGCCACACAACACCCTTGCTACCAAGGATATTTTTTTCTTCCGGCCACACCGAAGCCAACCTATAAGCGCCCTCGAACCTGTTGGAGCCAGCTAGATGCGCAGCGCAACGATCACGCGAAAAACGGCGGAAACCGATATCACAGTCGAGATCAACCTCGACGGTAGCGGCATATACGACAATGAGACCGGAATCGGGTTTTTTGATCACATGTTGGATCAACTGGCACGCCACTCGCTGATCGATGTGAAAGTGCGCGCCAACGGAGATCGTCATATCGACGACCACCATACAGTGGAAGATACTGGTATCGCGCTCGGCCAGGCCTTGGCTGAAGCTTTGGGAGATAAGCGCGGCATCCGCCGTTACGGCGCGTGCCTGTTGCCGATGGATGATGCGCTGGTCCGCGCTGCTCTCGATCTTAGTGCGCGCCCGTATCTGGTATGGAACGTGGCAATGCCAACAGCAAAAATCGGCGACTTCGACTCCGAGCTTGTCCGCGAGTTTTTCCAGGCATTCTCGACCAACGGCGGCATTACGCTCCACGTCGACGCGCTTCACGGGATCAACGGCCACCATGTCGCCGAAGCAGCATTCAAAGCGGTGGCGCGCAGCCTGCGGGACGCGATCGAGCCCGATCCGCGCAAAGGCGAAGACATCCCGTCGACCAAAGGGACACTCTGACCATGGCAGCGGCGGTCGGGGCCGTCACATAGAATGCTGACCGTTCTCATTGACTACGCCGCCGGTAATTTGCACTCCGCCGAAAAGGCGTTCCAATTGATGGCTGCCGAAACCGACGCTGGCCAAGTGATCGTTTCAGAAAAAGCCGAGGATATTGCCCGTGCAGACCGGATCGTCCTGCCGGGCGATGGCGCATTTCCGGCCTGTATGCGCGCGCTTAAAGGACAGACCGGACTCTTCGATGCCCTTGTTGAGGCCGTGGAAGTTAAGGGACGTCCCTTCCTGGGTATCTGTGTCGGCATGCAGCTGATGGCGCGCGCCGGACACGAATACGAACCAGTAGATGGGTTAGGTTGGATCGACGGACAAGTTCGCAGAATATTACCGTCGGATCACTCGTTGAAAATCCCGCACATGGGGTGGAACGATTTGATTATCGACCAACCGCACCCCGTGATGGATGGAATTCAAAGCGGCGATCACGCCTATTTCGTCCATTCCTATCATATAAAAGTTGCAGACAATTCAGAGCTCTTGGCGCATTGCGACTACGGCGGCCCGGTCTCTGCTATCGTCGGACGAGACACTATGGTCGGCACCCAGTTTCACCCGGAGAAAAGCCAAACGACCGGGCTTCGTCTTATTGCCAACTGGCTTCGCTGGAACCCTTAAAACAAACCTATTCGACGCGCGTCCAAGTCTGCGCGCGGCATACAATCAGGACACAACCCGACACGCTCAACATCGTGCCGGATAATTCCATCTTTGAATTATAAACCTTGTCGCGATCCGGCGCCCAAATTTTGCCGCCCGAATATTTGCCACCGCCTTTTGCCTGCATATCCCAGATCATACGTTTACCGATGTTTTCGCTTTCAATTTCGGTGCCTGAGACATCAAAGGCTCTGCGGATCACACCGCAGATCGCGCTGTCGCACTCAAATATCTGTACATGACCGTAATTTCCGTCATCGCCAGGCTGCGTTTTGAATGTCCCGACTATCGGATCGGCCGCAAACGCCGGTGCTGCAGCGACCACTACCAATGCAGCCAATATTGCACGAAGTTTCATTTGATCCTCCAATTTCCTCGCAGCAACTCTGGCGCCATGAAGCAGAGCGGTTCAAGTTTAACGTTGGGTCCAATTTCGCTTGCCCCGGCAATTGCCAACAGGCATGAGAGCGCGACTAACGACAGAGTACACTCGGATGATCCTTTATCCCGCCATCGACCTCAAGGACGGTCAATGCGTGCGTCTGCTCAAGGGCGACATGGCCGCGGCAACCGTATTCAGCGACGATCCCGGCGCGCAAGCGAAGGCGTTTCAGGATGCCGGCGCTGAATGGCTGCATTTGGTAGATCTAAACGGGGCTTTTGCCGGCGAACCGGTGAACGCCTCTGCCGTCGAGGCAGTATTGAGCCGCACGTCTATCCCAAGCCAGTTAGGTGGCGGCATCCGAAACTTGGATCAGGTCGAAACCTGGCTGCAAAAGGGCATTGCACGCGTCATCCTCGGAACTGTAGCTGTCGAGAACCCCGATCTTGTTCGCGAGGCGGCAAAGGCTTTTCCCGGCAAAATCGCGGTTGGACTTGATGCCAGGGGCGGCTTCCTTGCCACACGCGGCTGGTCCGAGGACACGACGATGAAAGTGAATGATCTGGCAAAAGCCTACGAGGACGCGGGAGTTGACGCCATCATTTACACGGATATCGACCGCGACGGCGTTATGGATGGCCCAAACATTCCAGCAACCGAAGCACTCGCCCGCGCGGTATCGATTCCAGTGATCGCGAGCGGCGGCGTCTCGTCGATAGACGATCTCCGGAGACTGCGGGACACAAACGTTATATCGGGCGCTATATCCGGCCGCGCCATCTATGACGGCGCAATAGATTTGAAGGAAGCGTTGACGTCGCTTCGCTAAGATTTCGGGCCGCTGGTATACGGCTACCTGTCGCGGTATGAGGCCAACATGTTGAAAACCCGTGTCATCCCCTGCCTCGACGTGGCCGATGGTCGGGTAGTCAAAGGCGTCAATTTCGTCGATCTCGTGGATGCGGGAGATCCGGTTGAAGCAGCAATTGCCTATAACGATGCCGGCGCAGACGAGCTTTGCTTTCTTGACATTAAGGCCACGCACGAAAACCGTGGGACGATGTACGACCTTGCAACACGCACCGCCGAGCATTGCTTTATGCCGCTGACCATTGGCGGCGGCGTGCGCACGGTCGAGGACGTTCGCAATCTGCTTTTGGCGGGTGCCGATAAAGTCAGTTTCAATTCTGCCGCCGTCGCTGATCCGGACACCGTAGCGCGAGCAGCGGACCGTTTTGGAAGCCAGTGTATCGTGGTGGCGATTGACGCTAAGACGGTTGAAAGCGGTCGGTGGGAAATCTTCACTCACGGTGGCCGCCGCGAAACAGGTATCGACGCCGTCGAATTCGCGCGAAAAGTCGTGGGAAAGGGGGCGGGCGAGATACTATTGACGTCAATGGATCGCGACGGAACGCGCGCCGGATTCAACCTTCCACTAACCCGCACGATCGCCGAAGCTGTTTCGGTCCCGGTAATCGCCAGCGGCGGCGTTGGCACCCTCGATCATCTGGTCGAAGGTGTGACCGTTGGCAAAGCCAACGCTGTTTTGGCCGCATCGATCTTCCATTTTGGTGATTTCACCATCGGCCAGGCCAAGGCCCACATGGCCGCCGCCGGTATACCCGTGAGGATGACATGAACGCACTCGATCGGCTCGCCCAAACCATTGCTGACCGCAAAACTGCAGACCCGTCATCGTCGTGGACGGCGAATTTGCTGTCGAAAGGGGCTGAAAAGTCCGCAGAGAAGTTCGGTGAGGAGGCGATCGAGGCGATTATCGAAGCCATCAAGGGTGATCGCAAACGCCTGACAGCGGAGGCTGCTGATGTTATTTATCACCTGCTGGTGATGCTGGCCACGCGCAACGTCACACTAGAAGATGTTCTGGCGGAACTAGACCGACGGACCGCACTCTCGGGCATCGAGGAAAAGAAAAAGAGATAGGGTTAGCCATTCAATCGCGTGAGTTTCGCCACATAGATGTTTGAATTCAATGAAAAAGACGCCCGTTCCATAAGGCCCGGGCGTCAGTCACGGAACGAGGGACAGTAAATTAGAGCTCAGGAGTTCCGAACCTGAGCTACAGTAAATAAAATGGGGCGTATAAGCCTTGTCTAAAAGAGGTTGTCGCAAAGATGTGAACATCTGCTTAAACTGGCAATTTCGTTTAGTTGTCCAGAACACCCGGCCAATTCGAGTCAGCCGAACGTACATGACCGCCTTTATTCAGACTCCAAAGTGCTCGAACTGACTTTGAGTAATTCAGATACAGTCGATCTTCAAAGATCGCCCAGGCACCGGGATCAGTCGTGGCGGTATATCCTTTCGAAACGGCATATGCACAGTAACCACCGTATTTCGGCGCGAATTTTTCGGGGTCCGCGTCGAACATTGCCTTATGTTCGTCACTAGCGAATTGAATTGTCGCCCCCATCCAGCCGGATGTGATCAACGGATCGCCCTCAACAGGTTTGCTGTCGGTAAAATAAGCCACCGGATCGTATCCATTAATGGCAACGCCATCGGTCGCAAATGCTTCCGGTTGCGCGGCGTAAACCAACTCGGGCGCTATCGCGATCGTCGACGTGGCAGCAATGGTTGTCAGAACAAAATAACGGCGGGTTGGCATGGAATACTCCTTGGCGTTGGTGATCTAAGGCGAAAATGGCGTGCGACTTGCCGCTCGGAAACCCCTTTCGCGTCCATGTGAACGCGGGCGCTCACGCCGTGAGAACTGTTACAGCCCCTCAATCAAAAATATCGAAGACGTCATCAAATATATCGTCGGTAGCGTCCCAAATCTCCTGCATGATCAATTGACTCAGGCTTTGCCTCCGCTTTGGTTTCTTTCGCTTGCGCGTGTCTGGTCGTCGGCTTCCGCTTTTGTGTCTGGTTGCTTTGGCGCGCACCGGCGCAGCGCCAGCCGGTGCGACCGCTCTCAGCATCTTTAGCTCTCTCAACGGCGCGCCGCAGTTTGAACACGCCAATTCGCGCCGCGCCATTCGACCAAGCACCAATGCGGCGCGCGTTCCGCAATAACAACAAGTGGCGATCTTCGCCTGGTGCGGCATCCATGAATCCCTAGCGACGAGTGGCGGCATAAAGTGAAACCGCCGCAGCATTTGACACATTTAACGACCCGAACTCCGCAGCAAATGGAATGCGTGCCAATTCATCACAGGTCGACTTAGTTTTGTCACGAAGACCTTTGCCCTCTGCTCCGAGCACAAGAGCCAAGGGGCGATCTTCGGCGTTTGCCACCGCGGTTTCAATGTCAATGTCCGCTTCGCCATCCAAGCCGATAAGAACATAGCCCATTGATTTTAAATCGTTCATTTCCGCCGCGAGATTGCGCACACGCAGATACGGTTGTCTTTCTAATGCACCTGACGCGGATTTTGCCAACGCGCCGGTTTCGGGCGCTGAATGACGAGCGGGCGCTATTACCGCTTTTGCACCGAACACTTCAGCTGAACGTAATATTGCTCCGACATTGTGGGGGTCCGTGATGCGATCAAGACACAAAACAGTTGACCGGTGTCCTGCCGAAGCCAGCAAATCCCGCGGGACGCCCCAATCCAGAGGTTGAACTTCCAAAGCCACCCCTTGGTGCACGGACCCAGGATCAAGCGGTGCTGGGAACTTTCGGGAATCTGCGATCTCGGGCACCATGCCTGAGTTCGTGATATCTAACGACAGCCGATCTGCGGCATTCTTTGTCGCAATTAGCCTAATACGGGAACGCGCGGTATTGCGAAGTGCATCTCGCACCGCATGCAACCCAAATAGCCACACTGTTGTGTTGGCCGCGGCACGGCGCGATTTCTCCTTTTCGATCACCCAGTTGGGTTTCTTCATGGAGCAACTCCTGAAAGACCGTTGCTAAGTACGGCATCGCCGGACTGAAAACAATCAACGCGGACCGAATACGAGAGCGCCAATTCGGACGAGCATTGGGCAGAGTGCAATTATTCGACTTTGCTGGAATTAAAACTGAGTGTTCTACAGATCCAATTCTTGCACCAAAGGCTCCTGGCGTGACGGATCGGGCCACCCTTCGGCCGCAGCCTTCAAAGCCGTCAGACCATCCTTGGAAGGGTTCAGGAAAAGCAAGGCTAACACCATTCCAGGCGTAATCCTGGCCAGGTTTTCGACGATCGAAACCGCTATTCCGCCTGCAACGGGTTCAAGAAAGTACTCCGTTGATACCAACTCTTTTGCAAATAGCGGAAACTCTGCTGCATTAAGATATGTCAACTTCAGATAGCGTTTAGGTTCTTCCACTGCGATTGTTGTCTGAAGGCGATCAGTCACGTTCGCTTCTTCATTTCGCAGTCGCGCATCCACTATCAGATCAAAGCGATCCTGTTCTCCTGGCAGTGCGACGATCCGTTCGAAACCACCGTGAAATGTATTCCCCCTAACGCGCGGTCTGACGTGATCCCAGATTTCCTCAATTGGCGCGTCAATTACTATTCGTCCATGACAGCTGTAAGGCCTGTTGATCACCAACCAGCCTTTTGTCCATGCGAGTATCAGCAGCATCGACCAAACCCAAATACTTATACTGTCGAGAAATTCAAATCCTGGAATACGGGCCATGACGGCAAAAACTGTTTCAGCGGCAAACGAGATCGCATATATCGCGAATACCAAGAACAACGCGACTAATGACATCTGATAATTAATACGCATCATCCAATGTGCCAACGCGTCGAACCAGTACCGTCATTGCGCGACAATCCCCTACCAATGGAAACCGGCCCATGGAGAGATTCCAGGTTCGCGTGGCATTCTACTTTTTTAACGTTTTCTTTGCTGCGACTAGGTTTAGCCCAAAAATGTGACCGCTATGTGACCGCACATTGATCACACAGATCCCAGCGATTTCTGGTTGACCGGCTCGTGTCACGGCGATATCTCACGCCGCGGACCGGTTCACCGACCTGTTCCGTGGGCGACAGGCCGCAAGGTGTGGCAGGGGACTGTAACTCCCTCGCGGAGACGCACGCCTGGTTCGATTCCAGGGTCGCCCACCATTACCGATCAATTTCATATCAAATTCTTCATTCAAAATTGCAGGATTCTTACCGCTGTGCGGCGGATATCCTTTACGATCTTCTCGCCGTGGCTTTTTCGTCCGGATGTCTGTCTCATCTCCACTCCTTGGTGGTTACGATGAGCCAGAAACTCTCCCTTATCAAATTGCCCTAAACTGGCCCACAAGCGCTGAAGTCAGACAAGCTCAAGTTCGGCCGTCTTCGCAGGCTTCCGGATACCTGTGGCCGGACCGTCATAGATTTCGAGAATATTTGCGTTCAACAAGACGCGGCGATTGGTCCCACCGGAAGAATTCGCTTGGATATTTTTTTGCGCGGCTGCACGATCATGGCAATCAGGTCAGACAGAGAATGATGGTTTATCCGAACAGCGAGCGCTGCGATGCCTTCTGACGTTCAACGAAAGTTGACGACGATCCTGGCGGCGGACGCGGAGGGCTACAGCCGCGAGATGGATGTAGACGAGGTTGGCGCGCTTGGTGCCCTGCGAGCTGCACGGAGTGTTTTCTCGAAA
This sequence comes from Boseongicola sp., assembly GCA_051009475.1. Lineage (GTDB taxonomy): Bacteria > Pseudomonadota > Alphaproteobacteria > Rhodobacterales > Rhodobacteraceae > CAXMNX01. The sequence goes on along the minus strand of JBPCWO010000294.1, from coordinate 16,130 downwards.
CTTATCGAGCGTCACCATGGCAGGATCGCGAACACTGCAGGTGATGGGCTTATTGCAGAATTTCCTTCTGTCGTCGAAGCCGTTCAGTGCGCGATCGAAGTGCAGCAAGAATTGGGAAGTCGCAAACACGTTACCGGCGGCCAATTGCGTTTTCGGATCGGTATCCACCTTGGCGATGTTATGATCGATGGTAGCGATCTATTGGGCGAAGGCGTAAATTTGGCCGCACGCCTTCAAACAATGGCGGAACCCGGCGGCATCCTGATTTCGCAACAGGTTTATGATCAGGTCCAAAAAAAGCTCTCTATCGGGTTCGAGTATCTGGGCGAAAGGCGCCCAAAGAACTTCACCGAGGACGTCTCCGTCTATCGTCTGTCGCTTGGTGACAAACGCCGCACCGCGAGGAATAGATCAAACCAGACTAATCAAACAAGAACCTCTCCCGAACCTGCACCGCCTGCACCTTTAGAATTGCGGGAACGCGTTGTGCGACACGCCAAGCTTCTCGGTGCCATCTGGATTGTGTTGTTGGTGATCGACTTGGTGACCGGAGCACCATTTTGGGCTCATTGGCCGGGGATCGGCTTGGCAATGCTTGTGGGTTTGAAGGCGGCGCCGCTATTTGTAAGCGGCTGGGTCAAAATCCAATATGCACGAGGTATAGTGATCTTTGGCGCGCTAACGTTGATCAACATCTTCAGTTGGTCGGGTTATCTTTGGGTTATATGGCCCGCCGGCGCTCTGATCATTATTGAGTTGATCCGCCAACGCAACGCTCGTTTGCGCTGATTTCGTCAGCAACTATTGAACTGGCAATGTTTAGAGAGAGAGTTCCGGGCCATGTGCAATCCCCTAAAGGAGAGTGTCTTGGCAAACCCGTAAGAGGTTTTCCAGGTTTTTTAAGGCGACCTCGGGGGTATGAATCTACTCGCTCTTGCCCTTATCGCCAAAATTAGAATGAGTATTAAGATATGCACCCTTCAAATCTCGTTCTTCGTTTCTTTCTGGAAATTGCCGCACTGGTCGGGTTTGGCGTTTTTGCTTGGCGATTGGCCGAGGGGTGGTGGCGGTTCGTGGCAGTAATCGCAATACTGGCATCTCTTATGACGATTTGGGGCGTATTTGCTGTTCCGAACGATCCAAGCCGATCGGGTGCCGCACCAATTCCGGTATCCGGATTGGCACGCCTTATTTTAGAGTTAGCCATTCTATTGGGAGGCGCATGCGCTTTCTATTGTGCAGGATTCAATTTTTTAGCGGTGCTATTGGTGGTCTTAGTCACAATTCACTACGCCCTCTCCGGCAAGAGAATTGCATGGCTTTTGCAACAATAAATGATTGGCTAGATTCACGATCCTTCAGCGCCGTGTCATCGGCTCAACTCTTGCCCAATGCCGATTCAGCGACGATGAGCTGTTTTCAAAAATTGACTGATTCACATCAGTCAGGCCGGAATGCTTCAATTCGGACCGGTTGGCGCTTATCTTGTTAGTAATTGACGCTCTTCCCGACCAGCGGGGGCACCAAAACGAAAAATTTGCAACGCGGTTTATTTGGCGCCACGAATGTCTCGAATTTCTTATCTGGCGCATGTTTCTCGACAGGATTTACAATGAGTGAAGCAAACAACGAAGTCTCCAGAACTCTGATCGACGGGGTATCGGCCTGGCTAAAAGAGTCGGCCTTGAAGGACCCGCACCTTGAAACCGTTGTCACTGAAACCTGTGATCGTCTGTCAGCGGTGGGCATTCCGCTATTACGTGTGCATTTCAGCTTTTCAATGCTGCATCCGCTATATGCCGCGCTCAGTTTTACTTGGGTGCGAGGCAAAGGTGTGCAAATGGGCAATTATCAAAGAGTCGACAAAGACAGCCCGCCGCCGGATTTTGCAGCCAGCCCCTATTACCAGCTGATCAGCAAGAAACTGGGCCATTTGCGTCGCCGCATTGACCAGTCGACACCATCAGAGTTCCCGATCTTCGACGATTTGAAGGAATTGGGCGTCACTGATTATCTGGCGTTCATCCAAAGCTTTGGTAATGAAGAAAGCGGGGGCATTGGTCGGGGTATGATCGGGTCCTGGACGACTGATCGCGCGGGTGGATTCAGCGACGAAATGATCAAGGCTTTGCTGCATATCCAAAGCAACTTTGCGGTTACTGCTCTAATGGCCGTCAGTTCCCAATTAGCTGACAATATGTTGACTACGTACCTCGGCGGAAACGCAGGAAAACGCGTGCAATCCGGCCAGATTCAACGTGGAGATGGTGAAACAATCCGAGCGGCTCTTGTCATGGTCGACATGCGCGGATCAACCGCTTTGGCAGAAAACGTCGGTCGGCAAGGTTATATTGAAACGCTGAACCAATTTTTTGATGCAGTCGCAGAGCCGTTTAATCGCGACGGTGGCGAGATTCTTAGCTTTGTTGGCGACGGGTTTCTTGCGGTCTTCCCATGTGAACGTCATAAGGCGCCTTCACAGATCGCGGCGCGCACAGCTATGTCAGCAGCGCGGCAAGCAATCGCACGCATTGCCGAAATGAACGAAATCCGCGTCCGGGAAGGCCAAGACGAGATCGGTTTTGGCATAGGTCTTCACGTCGGTAACGTGATGTTCGGCAATGTCGGGCTGAGGGATCGTTTGACCTTTTCTGCTTTTGGATCGGCGGTCAACGAAGTGCAAAGGCTAGAGAGCCTGACAAAGAAATTCGGCAAGCCATTGGTAGCTAGCGAGATATTCAAGGACTATTGCGGAGGTGACTGGGAGGCACAGGGCGAAGAGGAACTGCGCGGGTTGACGGAAAAACATTCAGTCTTTGTTCCCGGCCCGAAGAATATGGCCGGTGACGGCACTCCCGGCATGAAATCCCAAGATGACAAGAGCCGGTCGGAGGCAGAAGAAATTATGCTTCTACTTCGAGGCACAGATGATTCAAAATCCAAACCGCAGTCGCACGGCGTACATTAACGGTGGGTGTTTGAGTGAAGCAAGTTACCAAAAGCACCCAGCACGCAGGTAAAGTCAGACGCAGATTTCAATGACGAGGAGCGAATACAGCTTCTGCTTCTGCCAATCCCTTAAGTTGATGCTTTCCGTGTTCCACGAAGGATTTATCGGTGACTCGATTAGCAAATTCGGTAGAAACTAGCAGACGCTGATCGAGTGGCCCGCACAATCCCGCTAGACGAGCAGCCAGATTAACATCGCGTCCGATAACCGTGTAATCCAGCCGCATTCCGGATCCTATGTTGCCATATGCCACTTCGCCAAGATGCAATGCGATTCCAATCTCGAACGCTGGAACATTTATCTTGTTTCGTTCGTCGACGGCTTTCAATCCAGCCTCAGAGGCACAAAGTGCTCGCGCGCATGCCTTTGACCCGTCATCCCCTGCCCGAAATATCGCCAAAACGCCGTCAGCTATGAATTTAAGCACTTCGCCGCCATTTTCTTCAACAGCCGGCACTACACAATCATAGTATTCATTGAGAATGGCCGTGGCGTCCTCGGCCGTCATATCTGCCGTCAACGAAGTAAATCCTCGCATGTCCGCGAACAATATTGCCGATTTAATACGCGTGACCTCGCCTCGGTGCACATCGCCCGCCAAAATGCGCTTGTGAGGTTCTTCTCCCAAATACATCCGGGTAACTTCTTGTAAGATGCGGTGAACTACCAGGATCTCTTGACAGGCGGCAATTGAAGGAAGTGTGACTTGCAGCAATGCGATATCTTCGGCGCTGAATCCGGCGGGATCCTTGGTTGCAAATGTGAATACATTCTCCATACCGTTCACTAGGAATATCGGCGCGCAGATATAGTGTGTGAGCCCCGCCTCTTTCAGTTCCGGCAAGATCTCAAATGCGTCTTCTGGAACCTCCTGTGGATTAAATATGACCCAGCGTCTGCTTTGGTGAGCCAACGCCGAGGGTGAACTTTCGTATTTCCCGCTAGAGTTGGGATCATGCGCAAACACATTTGCGGTAGAACCCAATCCCTTCTCCCAAACCCGATAGGACGCTGTGTGAGACGCATGCAGGATGCGCACAATCGTTACACAACGATGTAAGGGCAAACCTGAAGCCAGCAAACGTTCTGAGAGTTGCGTTAGGGTAGTATTGGGGTCACCGTTCAACCGACCCTCGCCCAACATGTAATTGTTGATCGCGAACGCCGCGTGCCTTCGATCCGGGGATAGGAGCGCCCAAGGGTTGCTCGGAAAGTCTCTTAAAAGGTAATCAGCGTGCTCAATATTCATTGAATGAAACCCCCTGGTCGCGATTCATTTCAAATGAGAATGCAATATTTGGCTAGCACGCTAAGGCAGGTCAGCAAGCATTCGAATTTCGACTTTAGATACGGGGCAATAAATCAACAGAATTCAATTTTGAGAACTTCTAGCAAAAAAACCGTCAATCCTCATTGCAAGGCCAAGCCGCGGGTCTCGTCAGCGCTTCAGGTAGTAATGTTTCATCATCGCCGCAAGCCTGGTCGAGTTGGCTCTGATCAAGACCCAAAACCTGGCTCAGATCGACGCCCTCAAAGCGGCTTTTGAAGACAATTGCCCGCGCAAGCACGACGCCTGTTAAGTCCGCGCCGATAAATACGCCACGCGCTACGATCGCACCAGTCAAGTCGGCGCCCACTAAACTGGCGTCAGTGAAGTCGTTTCGAAAGAATTCTCCGGAAACCATATTGGCGCCCGACAGGTCGGCTCCGACAAATTTCACGCGCAAAAACTCTGCTTTGACAAGGCGCGCTCCCTTGAGGTTCGCGCCACTGAAATTAGCGCGACTTGAAAGGGCCTTTTCGAAATTGGCCCCTGTAAGATCGGCATCGACGAATGACGTGCGTACAAGTTCGCTGAATTGCAGATTGGCGTTCGCCAGATTTGCCGCCTTCAATCCCGACCCCGAAAGGAAGGTGCCTTCTAAGATGGCTCCACTGAGGTCTTGCCCGTTCAAACTCAGACGCTCTTTGCTGCATTTAGACCAATCGACGCCAGCCTCAGGGTGATCGCGGCATCCCGCAAGTACCATCGTGCTCGAAACCACAAGGCATAGAACTGTCAACAATGCTGTGGCCACTCTCATTTTGAAACCATCCACTGCACTAGCATCGCACCTAACAAGCGGCATTTACGGTAATCCTAAAACAATTGATTTCGTAAATTTGTTAGCGGAATCATAGGCGCAAGCTTCCGGCCCTGCAACTGTATAGGCGCTCACAGTTCCGCACGTTCAAGAAGGTGTGCTCCGCCACCTTCAATAACTATTCTTAATGCCGCACCTAAGTACTCTGCTCTTGGGTTCCAGCTACTCCCGCACCGTTACGGTCTGCTGCACCTCATACTAAAATTGAATTCACCGACACTTTGTCAGTTCGATACCTTGCGTCAGACTTAAATCCAACATCAGACACTTTCCGCAACACGGACGCACAATTTTGGACCAGAACTTGCCGCCATCGATCTTACGGCGGCACCAAAAATGCTTGACTATCGCTCTTCAGATGGTGACGCGTCTCCCACTACGGCGAGAACTGCCTTTCGCAACTTTTCGCGAGTATTCTCGTCCAGAATTTTGAGATCTACGGTTAGCCGAGTTCCGTCTGGCGCTTCTTGTATCGCACTCTCCCGTGGCGCAGGATCTTCAAGCTTGATCTGATAAGGCACGACTTCGCGAGCAATACCTTTGAATGCAACTGGTTCAAGAGGTGTCGCGCTAACGATGTCTCGCACATGAGCGTATGTTTCATAACTTAAAACGATGCCGCCGGGCTCCGCGATGCTCTCCAATCGAGCGGCCAAATTAGCTTCAGCGCCGATTATCGTATAATCCATCCGATCCTCAGAGCCAAAGTTTCCGACGTTGCAATATCCGGTATTTATGCCCATGCGGGCGCGGAATGGGTGCTCCAAACCTTTGTCGTGCCAAGTTTCTTCTAGTTCTTGCAAACGGTTTTGCATATCCAGCGCCATCCGAACACATGCTCGGGCATCTTCGGCCGTTCCCTTGGTCTCCGGGTCCCCAAAAAATGCTACAATGGCATCACCAATGAATTTATCGATTGTGGCACCGTGTGCTTCGGCGATGTTGGCCATTTCCGTGAAGTAATTGTTCAGTAAATCGGTCAATTCTTCGGGTTGCAGGCGCTCTGTTGTCGACGTGAAATCCTTAATGTCCGAGAAAAATACCGTCAGCTTTTTTCGGTCGGTCGAGATTGAAGCGTCCTTTTCGCCAGAGAAGATCGATTTGTAGACCTGAGGAGAGAGATATTTTGAGATCTTTATCGAAACATCAGCCAAAAAGGCGTTGTTTGCCGTCAGTTCGTCATTCACCCGGGCAAAACCTCCAGCAAGACGATACTGCATAATCGAAAATAACATTCCAACAGTTCCAGCGACTGCCAGATATCCAAGTAACCATTTGAAAGACCAAAGATTCAAAGCGATGGGCTGACGAACTGAGACGGTTTGTATGCCCCTGATATCGCCAACTTCCCAATCGGTTTTTATGCTCTCAACGTGGGCGTTGTGGCAAGAAACGCAGGAGCCGCCCATAATAACAGGCGTCGCAAGTGTAATTTGCTGGTCCCAAAGCTTGCCGGTTGTCTGAATCAGCACGTCACTTTCGGCATCAGATCGAAACTTTCTCAACGCAGAAGACTCAAAAGGATTTAACCGGTGAGGCGGGCGGCTTTTGAAGGGGAAGTCGGAAACAAATCGATATTTCACCGCGCCTTCAGAACTGCCGATAGTATCTCCCAACTCGATAGAAAGCGTTGCCGGGATTGGGATTGCTCCACTGACCTCTCCATAGTTGTGTAACAGTCGCGTTTCTCCGTCAGCTGCCAGAATTCGACCGACGACATTCTGAGCGTAGTAGGACCTCACACTCGTTATTATGTTGTTTAGACTTGTCGCCTGACGCAGCATATTTTGATCTGAAAGATTTTTGAGATCGAGCCAGATTGCGACGGGCAGCGCTACGAGTGCAGCCGCAACCAATCCGAACAACCAGTGAGGACGTTCCAGGAAAAATCGCCCAATTGCGTCCATCAAGATCACCTGCTTGTATTACCTTTATCCAAATATGTACCACACGTGGAGGACGCAGGAAATGTGAACAATCCCGAATTTCTGGGGCATTAGCCTAGGGCGCGGGCTGGCCCTAATTTTGGCAAAAGTTGAGGTGCAGACTCTTGGGTCAACGTCGCGTTTGGCACGGACAGTGACTCGTATCAGACCATTCTGACTACGAGTTGCAAGTTTGACAGCAATGTCGACCGTATTGGCGAGCATCGATTTTGCAGTTTCGACTACGACATCGACGGCTGCGACAACCCGTTCGGGGTCGATGCGGACAGTTCCGGTCCGATGATCGAAGTGTCTTACACGTCCTAGCGACAACATGGTGACAATCACGGCGCGTTGGAAAATCTCAAGAGAAACTGAGAAATAATTGAACAATTTCAAAGCTTAAAGCGATTACCGCACCGGGAAAGAGTGCCTTATCAGAACTAGTAGTGCTCTCTTGGGCATATTCCTCACTGAATTGCGGGAAACCGGAGCCTATGTTCCGAGGTCGATCAGTGGCAGCCTCTCTAGTCAATATGTTCTGACCGAAAGTCGCGTCCGTACTCAGTTTCCGTCAAAACACGTCAATGTAGAACTTTGCGCAAAAAACGATAAATGCCAGAGGGAAAACATAACGGCTAACGAAATCAATTCTTAATGCGAGTGCCGTTCGCTCTCGAGAGGCAAGGTATCCGGTGAATAACGACTGCAGCAACGCAGCGAAAACAAAAATTGTGGCGCCGGCAATATATCTATCCAGCATCGTGAAATAGCCTAGTCGCGGCAGTAAATTTGTCGTCGCAAAAATAAAGGCGACCATAGTCAGCATCGATGTCGCAGAAAGGCCAAGCTGAGTGCCGAACTGCGAAGGGTTGATCCAGAAAACGCACCAGGACATGAAAATGATCAACGCAATCGGAAACATTATTTTCCAAATGTAATGGCTAACTTGACGTTCTGCCGAAATTGTCAGCCAGTAACCCGATCGAACCTGATCAAAGATTTCGAAGTGCGTTTCAACTGTTTTCGTACTCGTGCCAGTAATTTCCCAATCAGAGATGTTCAGAATCGGCGCCATTCCAGAGAATGTTTCGTCGATACGATACGCAACCTTACTGGAACGCCATTCCAATGGGTACATCCGCAAAGTGATGGCCTGTTTATCAAAGGGAAAATCAGTTAAACTGTGGTAGCTTGAGAACGTACCAGAAACCCGCTGCAGGTAGGTGATTTCTCCACCTTTTTCTACGCTTACCGTTTCTGGCCACCGAGAAAACATCCTACCAGAGTTCAACATCATCATGGACGGAAACCAAATGTCACGAATTGACAGTTTACAACCCGCCCATCTGGCCAGCCTAGGATCCTTCCATTTTGCTCGAACAGCCAAGTCAATTTTTATTGTCTGATCGACATCATTGATCTCAAGCAAATCGGCGACTATGGCGCCAAACAGAACTTCAGTCGCCGGTCCCGATGAGTTAGGTCGTTCATCGGTTCTGTAGTTGGGGGCAGGGCAAGCTAGTTCATCAGTTACAGATTGCGCGTTAACGACCAAAGGAGCTAGGAGCGTCATTATCATTACAAACGTCGCAAATGGATTCAGTGTGCAGCGCATGAGAAATCCTAGCCAGTTCTACAGTTTGCCTCTGAGAAGGTTAACAATCTGGATGAGTAGCGAGAAACCACAAATCGCAAAGCTGCGCTAGTGTTGAGCGAAGCTGAAGCAGTGAATTATCAAAGAGGTGGGTGGCGGAGCCGAAGTCCGTCGAATTGATCGTGTTTCTCATTGAACTGACGGACCACCTCGGCAATTGCGGCGCATAGACGACATAATCCAAAATTCACTCACGCCTTACCGCCGCATGAAAAACTGCTGTTTGTGAATTACGCAGCATTTTGAATACTGGAATGATCACGGAGCGGGCAATACAGATGTCGGATCCGACGAGGTCGAAGAATGTATCAAGGCCAGCGAGACGCGTGTAAATTCCTATGCAAGAGATTTAGCTTGGCAAAATTTCCAGGTGGTTATCAGTCGTACTGCAATGATTGCGGTTCAATGAGTTCGTCGCTAGCTCTGCCAGTCAAGATGATTGCTAGGTTTTTCTTACCTTGACGATTACTCGCTGGTGTCGAGGCGAACGGCGTCTCCGGCCGCGCGCTCTTCGCTTGAGAAGCCAAATCCTCCGAGGATGAAATAGGCAGCGACCCCGATCAGAAATATGGCCGCAAAGGCCGAAATCATCGGTTTCATTTCAGTTCTCCCTCTGGGCGGTCTCGCGTTGCAGGTATTCAATCAAATCCAGCCGGTCCTGGGCACTCGCAATGCGTTGCATCGGCATTTTTGTTCCGGGAATAAAGTGATCGGGCCCCTGATCAAAAAGACCGTCGATTGTTAATGCAGACCAGAAAATGTCTGAGCCATCAAGCGTGCTGGAATACTTGTAGTCCGCGACGGTCCCGGCACGCCGTCCGAAAACGCCATAAAGCGTTGGCCCGGCTTTACGCGCGCTGCTCTCGGTAAGGCTGTGGCAGATCGAGCATTTTCGTTTGAACTGTCGCTCGCCGTTAGAAAGCGCCGACGGGTCCTCAAGAAAACTTCGATCTTCGGTGGGCATCGGGGCGAATGCATCAAGTGTTGCAAGCGGCCATGAATACATTGCGTCATCCAGACCGCCGGCAAGGATATTCTCGTCATCGGCAGAGAACTCAAGCGCCCAAATGGGGCCACCGAGGGTTGCGCGAAAATCGTGAATGATGCGCCAGCCTTTGGTGTCGATCACCATGATAAATCCCTGACCATCGCCAACCGCCAACACGTGGCCATCGCTGTCTGTGGCCATCGCCAATATCGGGCGGCGCTCGAGCGTAAAATCGGCAATTGCGTCGCCCGACTCTAGCGCCAGTATCCTGGTTGCGCCATCGACCGCACCATACGCAAGCCACTGGTTCGCCGGGTCCCGCACCAGGGAATTGACACCGAAGCCATGCTTCACAAGATGTTCAAGTTCCTTGCTAGTTTCTATGTCCCAAACTCGGATTGTTCCGTCGAGAGACGCTGAATAGAGACGAGCACCATCTTCAGAGAAGACAACGTCGCTAACCCCGGCAGTATGGCCCAGCAGGAAAATTGGCTCACCGCCGTAAACCGGCCAGAGCCCGATGCTGCCATCCCAGCTGGCGGAGGCGATCAGGCCTTTATCGGGCGAAACAGCGAGCGATTTAACTTTGCCCCGGTGGCCATCCAGGCGCGTGCCGATGCCTGTGGAAAGATCCCAAAGGATAAGTGCAAAGTCGTCGCCGGCCGACACCGCCAGTTCCTTCCCGACGAATGCTACCGCATTGACCGCGGCCTGATGGCCTTCCAGCCACTCAGGCCGTGCTCCGCTCCAGATACCGACTGAATTGTCAAAACTTGCGGTGGCAATTTGGGTACCATTCGAAGCGACGCCCATAATCGGACCACCGTGGCCCTTCAGTGTAAAAAATTCGCCCGCACTTGCGGAAACGGCGACGAGCGTCAGCAATAGGGCTGAAGCCCAGGCGCGCATCACTCAGCCGGTGAAGCGGCCTTTGGCGCTTCGGCCTCATCCGCGGTTACTTTTTCAATCCAGAGGCTGTGATGCTCGCGCGCCCACTGCTCTTCAACTTCACCGCTGCCCATGGCGTCATAGGCGCCCTCCATACCGACAGTGCCGATATAAATATGCGCGATAATGATCGCGATCAGGACGAAGGCGACGATCGAGTGCCAAAGTTGGGCGTACTGCATTTCTTCATGCGGAGTGAGGGTCGCGGGGAGCTCGCCGTAGCCAAAAAGGCCAGGCAGGCCCAGCGCGTTCATTTTCTCGAAAGTTGCGGCGAACATCGGCAGATCGAAAGGAAACAGGAGCGAAACGCCGGTGGCCGCTATCGAGCCGCCGAGTATGATCACCGACCAGAATATGAGCTTCTGGCCCGCGTTGAATTTTTTTGCCGGTGGGTGCGATTTGGTAAAGATTCCGCCGCCCTTTCGGAACCAGTTGATGTCGGTGCGGTCGGGCAAATTATGCACCACCCACAGAACGAAGATCATGATGAGCCCAATGATGAATGCCCAGGATATATTGTTGTGAACCCACTTCGATAGCTCTGCGAGGATCGCGAACGCTTCGTGCCCAAAGACCGGAATCAATACCTTGCGCCCGAAAAGCGAGATCAGACCGGTGATGCCAAGTAGAATAAAGGATCCTGCCAGCAGCCAGTGGGCGAAGCGTTCAACGGAATTAAAGCGCAAGATCGTTCGGCCGGTCTTTTCGCCGTCGATGTGGATCCGGCCACGGACGATAAAAAACATTCCCAATAGCGCCACAGTAAGAACCATCAGATTGGCGCCATATTCGACCAGCGGTCCTTCGCGGAAGGCAATCCAGCGCATGCCGCCATCCTGCACGAGGACCGTCGCACCTGGACCGCTGTTCGATGCAGTGATGTCAGCAGTTCCGTAGCGAAGCGCCCGCCAAAGTTCGGGGTCCGAGGCGCCACCGAGCGTGCCGAGTTGACCGGCAAGGGCAGCAGCGCTGTTCGGATCGCCGGTTGCTTCGCGGCGAAAGGTGTCGTCGATATTTTCACCACGCTGACGCGCGAGGATATCCTCGAGAGTCTGCGCGCCGCCAGTGGCCTCGCGAAGATCAGTAGGCGGCGTCTCGGCGTCTTGCGCCCAAGCAAAGCCCAGAAATACAATTAAGAAAAACACACCGAAGAACGAGCGGAGCATCGAAAAACCCTTCGTCAGGTAGGCCAAAAAGGACGGCCCGAAAGCCGCCCCGCATTTGTTGCGGTCAAAGTGAGCTTAACCGCCCTTTTGACCGTAGGCCGTACCCCAGCCCCAGGCGCCCGAGCCGAAACCACGGGCGACAACGCGCTCGCGGTAAATACCACTCACGACATCGCCGTCGCCGGCCAACAGCGCCTTCGTTGAGCACATCTCAGCGCAGATCGGCAGTTTGCCTTCCGCGATTCGGTTGCGCCCATACTTGGCAAATTCGGCTGTTGAGTGAGTTTCTTCCGGACCGCCAGCGCAGAACGTGCATTTGTCCATCTTGCCGCGGCTGCCGAAATTACCCGCTTGCGGATACTGTGGCGCGCCGAACGGGCACGCGAAGAAGCAATAGCCGCAACCGATACAGAGGTCCTTGGAGTGAAGGACCACTCCCTCCTCGTTCTGGTAGAAGCAGTCTACCGGGCAGACCGCCATACAGGGCGCATCGGAGCAATGCATGCACGCCACCGAGATCGAGCGCTCGCCGGGACTACCGTCATTGATGGTGACGACTTTCCGGCGATTGATGCCCCACGGGACTTCGTGCTCGTTCTTGCACGCCGTGACGCAGGCATTGCACTCGATGCAGCGTTCGGCGTCGACGAGAAATTTTGCTCTAGCCATTCTCTTTCCTCCCTATGCTGCTGTGATTTTGCAGAGAGTGGCTTTAGTCTCCTGCATTTGCGTAACTGAGTCGTAGCCATAAGTCTGGGCGGTATTACTGGACTCGCCCAAAACGTAAGGATCCGCACCTTCGGGATACTTGTCTCTCAGGTCCGCGCCTTCCAGGTGGCCGCCAAAGTGGAAAGGCATGAAAGCAACGCCTTCTCCGACCCTTTCGGTGACCATTGCCATGACCTGAACCTTGGCTCCTTCCGCACCTTCAACCCAGACCTGCGCTCCGTCACGCACCCCTAGATTGTTGGCGTCCCTTGGGTTGATCTCGACGAACATGTCCTGCTGAAGCTCGGCAAGCCATGGGTTCGATCGGCTTTCGTCGCCGCCGCCTTCGTATTCAACGAGGCGCCCAGAGGTCAGGATTATCGGATAGTCTTTCGAGAAATCCTGTTTCTGGATCGAGGCATACATCGTCGGAAGTCGATAGAACTTGCGGTCCTCGTAGGTTGGATAATCCGCAACCAGATCGCGCCGGTTCGTGTAGAGCGGCTCGCGGTGCAAAGGCACTGGATCCGGGAAGGTCCAGACGACCGCACGAGCCTTGGCGTTACCGAACGGTGCACATTCGTGCATGATCGCGACTCGTTGGATGCCGCCAGAAAGGTCGGTCTTCCAGTTTGTCTTCGGCCCTGCCACCGCATCGATGGAGGCACGTTCCGCATCGGTCAGGTCACTGTCCCAGCCAAGGTCCATCAGCATCTGCATGGTGAACTCGGGATACCCGTCTTGGATATCCGAACCTTCGGAAAAGACACCTTCAGCTAAAAGGTTGTCGCCATCCCGCTCGACACCAAAGCGCGCGCGGAAGGTGAGACCACCTTTCGAGACCGGCTTTGACATGTCGTAAAGGTTCGGCGTTCCGGGGTGACCCATTTCGGCCGTGCCCCAGCTTGGCCATGGCAGACCATAGTAGTCCCCGTCTGCCGGTCCGCCAATGGCTTGCAACGTCGTTCTGTCGAACGTGTGCTGGTTTGCCATGTGCATCTTGATCCGATCGGGATCCTGGCCGGTATAGCCGATCGTCCACATGCCGCGATTGAATTCCCGCGTGATGCTTTCGACGCTCGGGGTTTCGGCATCCTCCATCTCGATATTGCGGAAGAACCGATCAGCCCAGCCAAATTTGTTGGCGAACTTGGCCATGATGACCTCGTCCGGGAGCGACTCGAAGAGAGGCTCCACAACGCGGTCGCGCCATTGGAACGACCGGTTCGAAGCTGTGACCGAGCCTCTGGTTTCGAATTGGGTACAGGCCGGCAGCAGGTAGACCCCGTCGGTCCGGTCATGCAGAACTGCCGAGACTGTCGGATAGGGATCGACCACAACGAGCATGTCGAGTTGCTCCATCGCCGTCTTCATCTCTTTCTGACGTGTCTGCGAGTTCGGCGCGTGACCCCAAAGAACCATTGCCCGCACCTTGTCGGGGTTGTCCATGTTGTCGGGGTCTTCAAGAACACCGTCGATCCAACGCGACACCGGAATGCCAGTCAGGTTCATCAGGTTCTTGTCTTTGCCGTCCGAACCCTTGACGGTCGCGAACTGACCTTTCAGCCAGTCGAGATCCTCTTCCCAGACACGTGCCCAGTGCGCCCAGCTTCCGGCCGAAAGGCCATAATAGCCAGGCAGAGTGTGCGAAAGAACACCAAGGTCCGTCGCGCCCTGCACGTTGTCGTGGCCGCGGAAGATATTCGTGCCGCCACCTGAGGTACCCATGTTGCCCAAGGCAAGCTGCAGCACGCAATAAGCCCGCGTGTTGTTATTGCCATTGGTGTGCTGGGTGCCCCCCATACACCAGATCACGGTTCCGGGCCGGTTGTTCGCCATTGTGCGCGCAACACGCTCCAGCTGCGAGCCAGGCGTGCCGGTCACGCGCTCAACCTCTTCCGGCGTCCACTTGGCAACCTCTTCCTGGATCTGGTCCATCCCCCAGACGCGGGTGCGGATGAACTCCTTGTCCTCCCAACCGTTTTCGAAGATGTGCCAAAGTATACCCCAGATCAGCGCCACGTCAGTGCCGGGTCGGAAGCGGACATATTCATCCGCATGGGCCGCGGTGCGCGTAAAGCGCGGATCACAGACGATCAACGGCGCGTTGTTCTGCTCTTTCGCCCGAAGGACGTGCAGTAGCGACACTGGATGCGCCTCGGCCGGGTTACCACCGATGATGAAGATTGCGCGGCTGTTGTGGATGTCGTTGTAGCTGTTGGTCATGGCGCCGTAGCCCCATGTATTCGCCACACCGGCAACGGTCGTCGAGTGACAAATCCGGGCCTGGTGGTCGACGTTGTTGGTGCCCCAGTAGCCGGCGAACTTGCGGAAAAGATAGGCCTGTTCGTTGTTGTGCTTGGCTGACCCCAGCCAGTAAACGCTGTCCGGGCCGCTTTCGTCCCGGATCTTCATCATGCCGTCGCCGATCTCGTTGATCGCCTCGTCCCAGCTGATGCGCTTCCACTCACCACCCTCCTTCTTCATCGGGTATTTGAGGCGGCGCTCGCCGTGCGCGTGCTCGCGAACCGACGCGCCTTTGGCGCAATGGGCACCCAAGTTGAACGGGCTGTCCCATCCGGGTTCCTGACCCGTCCAGACACCGTTTGACACTTCGGCAATCACCGAGCAGCCCACCGAGCAGTGAGTGCAGATGGATTTCACGGTTTCGACTGCGCCGTTCACGGCCGATTGTGCAGTCGCCTGCGTTACCGCACCGCCTGTTGCGCTGATCGCGGCGAGGCCACCGATGGCCAGGCCAGAGCCACGCAGGAATGCGCGGCGGTCGACCGATTTCTCGGCCACATCAGACAGGATACTTGTCCGCTGGGAGCGTCTCGCAATCCCGTTGGTCTTTTTCCTAAGCATTTCGTCCTCCCTTGCTGCCAACTTGGCGTGCAGGTTTTCTTCAATTCCGCTGACAGTCGGGCGTCACGCAACCAGTCACCAGCGGGTCGTTAGGGCGATCGGTTAGAACCGGGCGCTTTCGAGATAGGCACGGGTATGCGCGGTGTCCTGCATCTTCTCAGATTTCGGATCGACCGGCGCCGGTTCGGCGGATGCCGCACCAGCAGTAGCGACAACCGCGACAGCGGGTGCCGCAGTGCCAGCCAGTTTCAGAAAATCGCGGCGGCTGGTGCCGTCCTCGGTCTTCTTGGTCATGGGATGTCTCCCTTCCTTGTTGCGGCGGGCATCCCCGCCGATTGTCGCAGGGTGCTACCCTGCGGTCATTCGAAACGCCTCACGCTCGATCTCCATGAATGCCTTGCCGACAGCGCCGACAGAGGCGTAGAGGATCGAGCTTTTGGCCGCTTCCAAATCCGAAAAGAAATGCCCTGCCCAGGGCGCGATGTGCTTGTTGAAAAAGGTTTTCTGGTCGTCGAGTTTCGTCGCGCTGCCGAAACGCCCGACGATCATGCCGCCCATCATCTCCATTAGCGAGGCGATGTTGTCTTCGGGTTCAAAAACATTTGCCGCGCGGGTGATCCGCCGCGCCGCCATATCAGAGCGCAAAATGGCAAGCGGTTTTTCATGGAGAAAGCCGGTCAAATAAAAGCTGGCATAAGGCAAAAGCTCGCCGCGCC
>JBPCWO010000293.1:0-18419 GCA_051009475.1 Boseongicola sp. | reverse complement strand
CCGAACTCCGCGCCCAACGGGAAGTCCGTCGCAATTGCGTCTTCCTGGTAATCGCGGCAACCGCGATTCAGGACAGACGCAACGTCAAACCTTATGTCCGGCTTCTTTGCCATTAGTCGGAGTCGGCCCCTTCGGTTTCGTCAGTCCAGGTGAAATTCGCATCGCACAGCCCGATGAATCTCAAGGTTGTCTCACCGATCCGAATTTGATCGTTGGTTTCAAGCTCCTCGGTTGACAGTACCGGACTGCCGTTCAGCCGCACTAAGTTCGACTTTCCTCCATGGCCAAGGAAAAACATGCCTTGCTCGTCGTCATAGGCGACGGCAGCGTGGTTCTGCCGCGAGATCGACGTGTCGCCGAAATCAAGCCGAACCACTTGATCCTCGCCTCTTCCGATGTTTGTCACGCCATTGAACATAGTGAAGCACGCGCCCCGTCCCGGACCTTCGATCACGACGATCCAACCGACAGGAAACTGCGATTGATTGCTTTCAGATTTAGTTGTCGCGGCCTCAAATACGTCTTTGGGCCCGCTGTCGTCCGGTGCCTGAAACCCAAGCAGTCGGGTTTTGACCCGCCCAGCGCTACGCCCGGCGCGACCAGTAACTGCCGTGCCAACGTTCACAATGGCATCTTCGATCGGTTCCTTGCCCGCAGGCTCTGGCGCAGCCGGGCTGTCGCCTGACATTTCCCAGATCTTCTTTCGCACGACATCATCGTCGGCCGGAGGTTCGACTTCTTCCGGTGCATTCGCCTGCGCGACAACATCCGACACGACACTGCTTGGAACCGGCCCGTCATCGTCATCTTCGAAATCGTCTTCGTCAAATGCGTCTTCAGATGACTCCAGTTGGTCATCGCTGAATGCATTGTCTGCAAGTTCTTCATCTGATGCGAAGCGGTTGCTCCAGTTTTTGTTCTTGTCTGCTTTCGGAGACGCGGGATCATCTGCAAATTCATCCATTTCGCCGTCCAGCCCATCACCGAAAAAGTCTTTTTCGGCGAAATCGTCGGCAGACAGATCTGCCGGGGCTTTTGCGATCCGTTCCTGACGCGCAGCCTCTTCTTCTGACTCTAGGTCAGCGCCGGATTGCGGCGTTAGCGATTCTTCGCTCGCTGCTGCGAACCTTGCCGCGTCGTCGTCGCCCGTACCCTGATCCCAAGACGCAGGTTGTGTGCGTGGGCGGCTTACCGGACGACTGATTGGTCGGCTGGTCGAACGCGGACGCACTACCTTAGCAAGATCGTCGCGATAAGGGCTCTGTTCTTCGGGATCAGCAGCCGGATCGCGTCCGACCACATGCTTTAAGACACGATCCGCTTTGGTCGCCTGGGCCGCAGCCTTCAGGTGGGCCATTGCCGAGCGGCGGCGGCTGGTTTCGCGATCAGAAAAATGCGTGGCAGTTTCCTGAAGAATGCGGTCTTCGGAATCATCTATCTGACTTCCAAGTTGGCTGCGCGCAATTGCTCTGCGGCCGAACTGCTCGTCGTTTTCCCAGTTTGCCGACTCAGGGGTGTTGCTCGATCTCGGGGCGGCCGGTTGTTCGTTGTCTTCCTCGATATGGCTTACCGATACGACGGCTTCACGGATCTCGCCCACCAGATGGGCCTTGTCTTCATTGGCTCGAGTTTCAGCGGCATCGTCCGCCTCTTCCAGCTCATCTTCGCCCCAATCTTCGTCGTCGTCCCAATCGTCTTCGCTCCAGGCGTTTTCACTCCAGCCAGCGCCTGCAACTTCTTCGGGTTCTTCGTCGTAGGCTTCTACAGACTGATCGGATTTGGCCGCCGATGCGTCGTTCGCAGACGCAGTCGCATTCACCTCGCCGGAATCGTCAGCCATTGGCCCATCGCGACGGCGCAGCGGCTCCACATCCATATCCAAGTCAAGTTTCGTAACCTGACTCTCGGGATCGGGCTTTCTCGACAACATTCTTGAAAACAACTTCATAGCTCTGCCTCTTTAGAGATAGTCCGAGGGACCATTGCCACGGAAAGTTCCGCGCAGCAGTCCGAATGGAAGTAGACGACTCAGAATTGTTCTGCGCCGCTTGGTGCCGGATATTGAATCGTGATCTGCGTCGGCCGCTGAACGACGCGCCGCGTCTTCTGCATTGCGGCTTTGTTCTTCGTGGAACGACCTGTCATCCAACATGGCTAATTCATCGAGCGTTTTTTTGCGTTGGCGTGCCTGCTCTTGGGCAAGCTTTTGCAAACGCTGCGCTTCTTTCTTTTCGGCGACTGACTTGGCCTCGTGGGCCTTGATATCTTCTTCAACCGCGCGGTTGGTTTCCTGAACAAGACGCGAGATCGACAATTCAATCTTCTTATCCAGTTCGGCTTGCGCCATTGCGGCCGAGCGGCGACGCTCGGTATCCACGAGCTCGATCCACTCGCGGGCCGTCTGAATACGATCCGGCGGGAAAACGCTAAGTGCCTTGTCGATAGCGTGCAGGAACGCGTCCTCGAAATTCGGGAAGCTTCCCGAAACCGGTCGATAAGGGTCAGGGCGGTCGGCGGCGATAGCGCTTACACGGGCTTGGCTGTCAGGCGGCGCCTCGCCGGTAAGGACATGATACATAGTGGCGCCGAGAGAGTAGAGATCTGAAGACGCGTCCTGAGTCGATCCGGCAATATAAAATTCATGCGGGCTGTAGCCGTCTTTGACAACGTGAAGCGCAGAGAGCGCACGGCTGGCCCGGGTCGCTTCTTCTTTCGCCGCGCCAAAGTCGATCAAGACCGGATTGCCCTTGCCGTCGATCAGAATGTTGTCCGGGCTGATGTCCCGATGCAGCACGTCGTTGGTATGACAATAGTGAACGGCCTCTAGCACTTTTAGCAGGATGTCTTTCACATCCCGCGGGTGCAGTTTCATCCGCGGATCTTCTATCGTGTCGAGCAGATCACGACCGCGGACAAAGTCGAGCGCCATATAAGCAGTCTGATTGTCCTCAAAGACCTGATGGATTCCCACAATATTCGAGTGCTGAAGTTTTGAAAGCCTTCGCGCCTCGGCACCGAAGTGCTTCACCACAGCATCGAATTCCGCCTGGTGCTGCTTCGAACGTGCCATGACCTTGCCGTCGTTACGACAGCACATGGAAGACGGGAAACATTCCTTTATGACGACGATGCGGTCCAGGCTGTCGCGGGCGAGATACGTCATGCCGAAACCGCCAGCGTTCAGAAACTTTTCAATCCTGAACTGGCCGTGCAGCAACTCCGTGCCGGGCTTTAACGAATCCGCGAAGCTTTCATTAGCTCCGGGTTCGTAATTTTGTTGCCCTGCGTCCATCATTCACCCAAGTTAGAGCCTCGATTATTGCCAGGTGGAGAACGGTCGACGGTCCAAGGGACCGAACACCACTAAGCCGCCACCTGTCTTGCTGCGACTGGATCAGCCGTATCGGTCAAATCGGCCAATATTGTGGCGTGACTGGGCCATTAGGTATTCAATCCTGCGGCTTTTTTAGAATTGTCGACGGAAAAATTCGCACATCTAGCGGGTCGATTGACTTCAAACACAAGGATCGGATTTTTGCGACCGATCCGTTGTTTCGAACCAGCATTGACGTCGCATGGCCACCGGGCGATTTGTTCGTGAATGGAAACCAGACTGCCGCAACGATTGAGGTGCCATGCCAACCGTAAAGCTAACAGTGAATGATGAACCGGTAACCGCCAAGGTCGAAGGCCGCACACTACTGGTCGATTTTCTGCGATCAAGTCTGGGTCTGACCGGCACCCACGTTGGTTGCGAAACCGGTCAATGCGGCGCATGCGTCGTCCACGTTGATGGTGTGGCGGTGAAATCCTGCACTATGTTCACAGCCGAAACTCATGGTGCAAACATCACGACTATCGAGGGCATGGCGGCAGAGGATGGAACACTCCACCCGATGCAAGAGGCGTTTCGTGACCAGCACGGGCTTCAATGCGGCTTTTGCACCCCCGGTATGATCATGTCTGCTGTTGCCCTGCTCGAAGAAAACCCAAAGCCGACCGAAAACGAAGTTCGCCATCATCTTGAAGGTAATATCTGCCGCTGCACTGGGTATCAGAATATCGTTAAAGCGATCCTCGCTGCTTCAAGCCAGGATGTTCCAAGCGCCACTTCAACGGCTGAGGGCGTTTAGATGTATGACTTCGACTTTATTCGCCCGACGACACTCGACGAGGCAATCGCCGCGCTTGCTGATGAAGACGCCCAACCGCTTGCAGGCGGGCAAACCTTGATCCCGACAATGAAAGTCAGGCTCGCTGCACCCGCCACACTGGTCAGTCTGGCTGGCATACCAGAACTCAACGGCGTCCGCCGCGAAGACGACGCTATAGTGATCGGTGCAACGACGACGCACGCGACAGTCGCCCGAGACGCATCCGCAGTCTATCCGGGACTTGCCGCATTGGCCGGTCAGATTGGCGACCCCGCCGTTCGCAATCGTGGCACTATTGGTGGGTCTCTGGCCAACAACGATCCTTCGGCCTGCTATCCCGCTGCCGCGCTTGGCTCGGACGCGATTATCATCACGAACACTCGCGAAGTTCCTGCCGGTGATTTCTTCGACGGCTTGTTTGGCACCGTTCTTGAGGAGGATGAGATCATCGTGGCTGTGCGATTTCCAATTCCCGATGCAGCGGCTTACGCCAAAATGCCGCAACCGGCGTCGCGTTTTGCCATGGCAGGAGCTTTCGTTGCGCGCTTTGGAACGAACGTCCGTGTCGCGATAACTGGCGCGGGCGACGACGGTGTTTTTCGCTGGAGCGAGGCGGAAAAAGTGCTGGAATCGGGTTTTTCGCCGACCGCGCTCGAAAGTCTGACAATTGAAGCTGACGAGATGATCGGCGACATTCACGCAGCCCCGGACTATCGGTCACATCTTGTCGGCGTTATGACCCGGCGCGCGGTTGCCGCCATCAGCTAGCCTTGCCTTACGTCACCATACCCAAATTCAAGACATCCTGGACTGATGGTCGGGCCTCCATCGCGGCTTTCAGCGCGGCGAGCTTTGGATAGTCGTTTATCTCGACACCATCCCCAGGCAGAAACCGCAACACCGGATAAACCCAGCATTCCGCTAAGGTGAACTCTTCGCCAAAAAAGAACGGCCCTGCGATCCGCTCCTCAAGGAAAGCACAGCCCGCGGCCATATTCTCAGTAACTTTCGACCGCATATCCTCGAACGAGTTTTCTTCGCGCGCCCATCGGTATCCGCGCATCTTGTGGGCATGGTTCACGTGCATCGTTGTCGTTATGTAGTACATCAACTCGCGCATCCGGGCCGCATGCAACGGGTCCTTTGGCACCAGGGCTGGCACCATCGTTGCGCCGATATATTCCAGGATCGCGCCGGTTTCAGTCAGGATGCCCTCGGACGTTGAAATCGCAGGAACTCGACCTTTGGGATTGACCGCCAGATACTCCGGTTTGGTCTGTTCAGCAGTCTTGAAATCAACCTCGACGCTTTCCCAATGAATGCCGCCTTCGTTCAGCGCGATGGCCGACGCAGACGAGATTGTGTTGACCGCCCAAAATAGCTTCAGCATGGATTGCCTCCGTCAGTAATAAGTCCGCGCCTCCACACGGTCTGGATGATCCAGATGCGGTATTGCGTTGTACCCTGCCATGATCGTCTCGCCCGGACGAACATGCAGCCTGTGGATCGAGGTGTTCCAGATCGGCAGCATGACACGGCTCATTTTCATGATGTCCAAGTCAAGAATATGCCGCAGCACCATTCCAATGACCCCACCCGAAGTTACCGCCATCAACTGCCGCCCGGGCACCGATGCCTCTTCCAATAGCTCGGCCACACGGGACTCGAAGTTTTCGTAAGTTTCCTGTCCTTCGATCTCGGCCTTTTTCCACGCCGCATAGACCTTTGGCATGTGATCGGCAAAACCGTCAGGTCCAGGTGGCGGTTCGCCAAGAACATCCTGCATGGCCTGCGTCAGTGTATAATAATCAATCTCATTGAGACGCGCGTCTTCATCGGCCTGAAACTCCATGGCTGCGACGGTTTGGCGGTGCCGCCTGAGCGTGCCGGACCAGACGTGGTCAAACTTATAGCCGTGCGCACGCATCCACTGGCCCAACCACGCTGCCTGCTTGCGGCCCAACTCGCTTAAACGGTCATAGTCTTCTTCAGTTGTTGCCGCTGAATTCGCCTGGCCGTGGCGAACCAGAATAATCTCGCCCATGATGCCTCCTTTCAGCCCGGCGCGTATACCATCCGTCGTGCCTTGCCAATTCCATCTGATTTATCGGCCCGGCATCAGGTTCGTCGCAATTGCAGCAATGACCGAAATGGCCGCAAATCCTGCAGCCACCAGTAATGCGACCTGATAATCCCCCTGCCAATCAAACAGCCACCCAGCAATCCAGGGTGCCATTAGCCCAGCCGCGCCCCAGGCTGTGAAAACACGACCGTAAACCGACGGGCTTTGCGCCGCGCCGAAATACTTGATGATTGCGGCGGGATAAGCGGCAATCGTTCCGCCATAGGCAAACCCGACGATACCGAGCATCAAAAGTAGCGAATTGCCACCGACCAGGGTCAACCCGGCGACACCGATGGCCGTCGCGACAGGCAGAACAATCAGGAACTTCACGCGCGGGTACCGATCTATTAAAATTCCTAACAATAAGCTTCCCGCGAGGTTGCAGATTGCCAGCACAACTGGCGCAAGCCAGTTCGCGCCCTGAAATCCGGCTGCTGTAGCGATGCCCGCCGCGTGACCTATGACCATCAACCCCGCAGCAACACCAGCACCGTAACCGACCCAGATACCCAAAAGTTTTCCAAAGGAATATCGCGCGTTCAGTTTCGGGTTTTCCGGAGCGATAAATTTCGCGCCGCCAAATTTCAACAACGCGACACAAACCGGCCAGACCAAGAACAGGCTTGTCGCCAAAACAATCATGGCCAAACCGAAACCGCCGGCTGACACCGCGCTCGCGAACAGATAAGACGCTGAAACCGCCCCCAGCGCATATGCAGCGGTGACCACACCCATCGCGATGCCTTCACGTCCCGGATTGGCGTGGGCCGCCAGTTGCAACCCGAATCCATAGCCCAAACCATTGGCAAGTCCGAACAACACGCCGTACCCCAGCCAAACACCCAGGAATACTGGCGCGATTGCAGCAACCACCGCCCCTGCCGCGCCCAGCAGGCAGGACGCGGTAACGATCACACCCGGCGACCAGCGGCCATAGATGCGCGGCCCAACAAACACGGCAATTGTCAACGCCAGCAAGGCAATCGAATACGTCAGGCTTGAACTAGTTCGCGACACGCCAAACGTCGTCTCAAGCGGCGCAAGAAACACAGAAAACGCGTGCACCGAGCCCAATATGGCTGACAAAAGCGACGCACCTAATGCCACCGGGATCCCACTGTTTCGACTTCCGTCGTTCACTGCCTGCTCCTCAACTCCAACGGACACTATAACGCAGGTCGGCTCCCGGGAATGGTTCGGCGGTCGTTTCCGTCAAAACCCTCAGCCCGCGGACTGGAAACATCGCGCCGCAATTGACGCAGGCGATGTCGCCAAATGGGCGTTTCCGCCGGTGTTTTCATGGTCTAAGCTCCGCAAGACGCTTAAGGAGACGCCGATGTCCGGTAGGATTAGCTTCATACTCGATGGCCGCGAGGTTGAAGCCCGCGAAGGTGAAACTATCTGGGAAGTTGCCAAACGATCCGGCACTCTGATCCCACACCTTTGCCACAAGGATGCACCGGGGTACCGATCCGACGGCAATTGCCGCGCCTGTATGGTCGATATCGAAGGCGAACGCGTGCTCGCGGCGTCCTGCATTCGCACGCCGACCGAAGGCATGGTGGTATCCAGCCAGGCCGCCCGCGAAACAACGGCGCGCAAATTGGTGATGGAAATGCTCGTGGCCGACCAACCCGAGCGCGACACGGCGCACGACAAATCCAGCCACCTTTGGGATATGGCCGACGCGCAAGGTGTCGGGGAAAGCCGCTTTCCAAAACTCGATGAAGGTCGGATCCCGCTGTTGGATGACAGCCATGTTGCGATGTCGGTGAATCTGGATGCCTGCATTCAATGCAATCTCTGTGTCCGCGCCTGCCGCGAGGTTCAGGTCAACGACGTGATCGGGATGGCCGGTCGCGGCCACGACGCCTTCCCCGTCTTTGATTTCGATGATCCGATGGGAGCATCTACCTGTGTTGCATGCGGCGAATGCGTCCAGGCATGCCCGACCGGAGCGCTGATGCCTGCGACCGTAACCAAAGGTTCCGGGGCAGGCGACAGCCAGGACTATGACAGCGAAGTCGAAAGCGTTTGCCCGTTTTGCGGCGTCGGCTGTCAGGTTTCGTTTAAGGTCAAGGATGGCCGGGTGAAATACGTTGATGGCATTAACGGCCCCGCCAACGAGGGCCGCCTTTGCGTCAAGGGTCGCTTCGGCTTTGACTATATCCACCACGAACATCGCCTGACCAAACCACTTATTCGCCGCGACGACGCACCGGCAAAGGGCCTGAATGTCGATCCCGGGAACTGGTCCACACATTTCCGCGAATCGACGTGGGAAGAAGCGATGGATGCAGCCGCAAATGGCCTAAAGGGCCGAGGGCGAGAAGTCGCCGGGTTCGGCAGTGCAAAATGCACCAACGAAGAAGCCTACCTGTTCCAAAAGTTCATCCGCCAGGGTTTCGGCCACAACAACGTCGATCACTGCACACGCCTCTGCCACGCATCATCGGTGGCAGCATTGCTGGAAAACGTTGGCTCCGGCGCAGTCACAGCGACATTCAATGAAATTGAAAACGCCGACGTCGCCATCGTCATCGGCGCCAACCCAGTCGAGAACCACCCCGTCGCTGCCACTTACTTCAAACAATTTACCAAGCGCGGCGGAAAACTGATCGTCATGGATCCACGGGGTGTCGGCCTCAGGCGCTTTGCTACACACATGCTTCAGTTCCGCCCGGGCGCGGACGTCTCGATGCTAAACGCGATCATGTCAGCAATCGTCGAGGAAGGGCTCTACGACGAACAATACATCGCCGCTTTTACCGAAAACTGGGAGGCCGAGAAGGAACACCTGAAGGATTTCACGCCCGAAAAAATGGCCGACCTCTGCGGCATCCCGGCAGAGACGCTGCGCGATGTTGCGCGTGAGTTTGCAACCGCAAAGGCGGGCATGATTTTCTGGGGCATGGGCATCAGCCAGCATATTCACGGCACCGATAATTCGCGCTGTCTGATCAGCCTCGCCCTGATGTGCGGTCACGTCGGGCGGCCTGGCACCGGGCTGCATCCGCTTCGCGGTCAGAACAACGTTCAGGGTGCATCGGATGCAGGCCTTATTCCGATGTTTTTGCCTGATTATCAGTCTGTTACGGATGACGGTGTCCGTGCCGCCTTTACTGAAGTCTGGCAGTCTGGCGACTTTTCCGCCGAGAAAGGCCTGACCGTGACCGAGATCATGGATGCGGTGCACGATGACCAGATCAAGGCGATGTATGTGCTGGGCGAAAACCCGGCGATGTCCGACCCCGATGTCGACCACGCCCGCGCGGCATTGGCAAAACTCGACCACCTGGTTGTGCAGGACATCTTTATCACCGAAACCGCGAATTACGCCGATGTCATCCTGCCTGCCTCGGCGTTTGCAGAAAAGTCCGGCACTGTCACCAATACCAACCGCCAGGTTCAAATGGGACGCCCGGCAATGTCACCGCCGGGCGAGGCACGCGAAGACTGGGCGATCACTGTCGACCTCGCCAACCGCTGCGGCCTGAGTTGGAACTATGACAGCCCAGCCGACGTCTTTGCAGAGATGAAGCAGAATATGCCTTCGCTCGACAACATAACTTGGGATCGGTTGATGGCTGAAAACGCGGTCACCTATCCTTCGCTCAGCCCCGAAGACCCCGGCCAGCCAATCGTTTTTGGCGATGGCTTCCCAAGACCGGAAGGCCGCGCCCGATTCACGCCGGCCAGCGTCATCGCACCCGATGAAACGCCGGATACAGAGTATCCGATGATCCTGACCACTGGTCGGCAACTTGAACATTGGCACACCGGTTCCATGACACGTCGCTCCAAGGTTCTCGACGCGGTCGAGCCAGAAGCCAACTGTTCGCTCCACCCCGGCACATTGCGGAAGATGGGCGTGGAACCAGGCCAGATGGTGCGACTGACGACCCGCCGCGGTTCAATCACCATCATGGCCCGCGCTGACAGGGCCATCGCACCGGACATGGTCTTCGTGCCCTTCGCGTATGTCGAGGCTGCAGCCAACATTCTCACCAATCCGGCAGTGGACCCCTATGGCAAGATCCCAGAGTTCAAGTTCGCCGCTGTGAAAGTCGAAAAGGCGGCCGACCAGATCGCGGCGGAATAGGTGCGTATGCGAAGTCAGTCAGAGCTGCGGCGTCGGATCGTCCTCACAGGTGGCGCGGGACCACTGTATCAAATGCTCAGGAACGCCCGCGCGAACTGATACGATATCAGCCATAAGCGACCAAGACGCTTTACGCGATGGTGCTGGACGAGAAACGGTCTCAGGCGTTGAAGCCTGCCCGATTGGAATGGTCAAAGCATCAGACATGCGCCGAACGTAACGGGGATTGTGGATGACGCCAAATCACGAAATCTCGCAATCAATAACGCATTGAATTCAGCATCTGAGCCGCTTTGCGCGAAAGTTCCTAGGTGGCGTTTTCCAATATTGTAATGTGGATCTCGCCATAGCGGCGATGATCCAGTCGCACGAACCCCTCTGGCGCGTCCTGCTCCGAGGCTTCTTCCCAGACGATTAACGCACTCGGCGCCAACCAACCACCTTCGCGAAGAGTCACAAGCGCCCGCCCGCCCAGGTTTCGCGCATAAGGCGGGTCGAGAAACACCAATGTCGCGGGATTGTCCGCAGTTCCTAGCCGGGTCGCGTCGCCGCGGATCACGCGGGTTTCGTCTTCGGCACGCGCCTTCTTGATGTTTGCAACCAGAAGCCTTCCTGCAACGGGTCCATTCTCCACGAAAGTTACCTTTGCGGCTCCGCGGCTCAGCGCTTCCAATCCCAACGCGCCAGTTCCAGCGAAAAGATCCAACACTTCCGCACCTTGAACTGGATTGCCGTACTTGCCGTTCAAAAGCAGGTTAAAAATCGCTTCTCTTACTCGATCCGAGGTCGGACGAAGCTGGGCGCTTGCATCGCCCTTTCCTATCGGCGTCAGCCCGAGCCCCCGCATCCGGCCGCCGACGATCCTCATGACTTCAGTAGCGATTTTAAGTCTGTCGCGGGATCAGCGATCACCGCCGGGTCCGGGCTTTTCCCCATTTCGATCAACCGCTTACAAACCATATAATCGCGCGGCGCATTTATCGCATCTACAGCCAGCAGTCGGTCATCCTTGAAATACCAGAAACTCTGTGCGCCATCACTTGAACGCGTCACAACTTGATCATACCCCGAGTTCAGTCCCGCGATCTGCAATTTCAGGTCATACTGATCGGACCAGAACCAGGGCTTCGGATCATAAGGCGTCTGTGCACCCAAGATATTCGCCGCAACCGCTTCAGCCTGATCGATTGCGTTCTGCACCGACTCAAGCCTCAGGCGTCTGCCCTGGTAAGGAAAACACGTGCAATCACCGGCGGCCCAAACACCTGAAGCCGAAGTTTGGCCAAATTCATCGACCGTAATGCCGTTGTCGCAGGCAATCCCAGCAGCCTCAGCCAGACGAGTATCCGGCCTGATCCCTGTGCCAACAATAACGAAATCTACTTCCAGAACGCTGCCGTCCGCCAGTTCAGCACTGGTCACGCGACCATCCTCGCCCCGCAACCGAGCAAGCGCGACGCCCTCGCGAAGATCGACGCCATGCGCCTGGTGCACAGCGCGAATGGCCTCAGCCGTCTCATTTGCTGCGACACGGCCGAAAATTCGATCCCCCATCTCGACAAGCGTGACTCTCAGACCAAGCTTTGACGCAACCGACGCCGCTTCAAGCCCGATATAACCGCCGCCAACGACCAGAACGCGCGCGTTTTGCTGAAAATGCGGCGCCATCAGGTCCACATCCGCCAAGCTCCGCACAGTGAAGACACCCTCCAGATCACCTCCGATTGCAGCTGGCAGGCGGTTTGGGATCGACCCGGTGGTTAGCGCCAAATGATCGTATGGCAGCGTCTCACCGCCCAATTCGATCGTTTTGGCGATCGGATCAACGGCGTTCACCGCTGTATCCAGATTAAGCGTGATGTTGTTTTCTAAGTAAAATTCCTCTGGCCTCAAATAAAGCCGTTCGCGCGCCATCTCACCTAGCAAATATGCCTTTGACAACGGCGGCCGCTGGTAGGGCGGGTCGTTTTCAGCACCAATCAGCGTGATTTCGACACCGGCATCGAGCGCGCGAAGCTTGGCCGCCATCGATGCGCCCGCCTGCCCGCCGCCGACAATTATTACACCGCTCATGGCGCTTCCCTCTGGTGCTGACACTTCATCGCGTTATATCGCGAGGCGAGTTTGACGCAATCACCAGAGGAACAACGTACATGGTAATCGCAGTTGGAGACGAATTGCCTACCGCGAAGCTGCTCAATCAGATTGGCACCGATGTGTCGGAAGTCGACATCAAGGAACACGCGAAAGGCAAACGCTTGGTCATCTTCGGCCTACCCGGCGCCTATACCAACACGTGTTCATCTGCCCATCTGCCAAGCTTTATTCGCACTTCTGATGGTTTTCGCGCCAAGGGCATCGACGAAGTAATCTGCATCGCGGTCAATGACGTGCGCGTCATGGAGCATTGGGGTCGGACAAACGGCGCCGAAGAAGCTGGAATTCTCATGCTCGCTGATTGGGATTCAGAATTCGCCAAGGCGACGGGTCTCGCGTTTTCCGTACCTGCCATCGGATTTAAAGATCGCCTGACCCGCTGCGCGATGGTGGTCGAGAATGGCGTTGTTACTGTCCTTCAATTCGAGACTGACAAAACTGCTTGTGATCTTACCGCCGGAGAAACACTGCTGGAACTTATCTGAGAGGAAATTCGTCCTCAGGCGCCTTCGTTAATGACCGTGCGCGTCGGGAACGGAATTTCGATGCCACCCGCGTCAAGCGCCTCTTTAACCTTGCGCTTCATATCCGCCTGATACTGCCAGTAGTCCGACGAGGCGACCCAAACCCGTACCAGAAAATCAACCGAGAAATCGCCAAGATTGTTGACTTGCAGGAATGGCTCGGGTCTTTCCAACGACCGCGGATCGCTCATAATAGTCTCTCGGATGATCTCCTCGGCCAGCGCCAAATCGGCGCTATAAGACACGCCGAACAGCCATTCCGCGCGCCGCATGTCGTAGACCGAATAGTTTGTGATCGTGTTCGACCAAACCGCGGTGTTTGGCATAATCACCTGCACATTGTCGACGGTCGCCAATTCGGTCGTGAAAATCGAGATGTCCATAACCGTGCCCATTTTGCCATTCACCTCGACAAAATCGCCTACTTTGATTGGGCGAAACACAACCAGCATCACGCCAGACGCGACGCCGGTCAAAACGCCCTGCATGGCCAGACCGATGGCAAGTCCCGCCGCACCCAACAGCGCCACCAGCGATGCAGTTTGGAATCCGAAGTTCTGCAGAACGAAGATAACGGTCAGCGCAAGTATGCCATAGCGCACAACGTTGGCCAGAAACCGACCCATCGTATTGTCAAAGTGGCGCGAACTTTCCGCGACCCGGGTAATCCGCTTGCGAAGGAATCCGGCCAGATAAAATCCGACAACCAGAATAACGGCCGCAAGCACCACCTGACCAACGACACCGACCAGGAAATCAACGGTCAATACATCGCCAACGGTCTTGCCGCCGTAGATTTCAAAGCCGAGAATCGCGTCCAGTAGGTTCATTTAGCTGCAGCGTCCATCTTGTCTGCCAGTTTGACATCTAGGGCCGACAAACCATCGGCATCATGCGTCGTCAAGGTGACCTCGACCCGATTGTAGACGTTGAACCATTCCGGATGGTGGTTCATTTTCTCGGCAACCAGCGCCATCTGACTCATCCAACCAAAGGCCTCGATGAAATTCTTGAATTTGAACGTTTTCTGGATCGCATCGCGGCCATCGACCAAAACCCAATTGTTCTGACTTAGTCGATCAAGCGACTGGGTTCGGTCGGGTTCAGCTAGTTTCTCGGTCATTCCGGCTCCTCGGTGATCTTTCGAAATGGTCCATAACTTGTCAGGACCTCAATGTCGTCCTCCACCGCGCGCCTCTCGGCCTGAAGATACTCATCCACCGCATTCGAGAACCCGTCATCCGCTATCCAGTGCAGCGAGTGGCACTCAACCGGAAGATAGCCACGCGAGATTTTGTGTTCGCCCTGCGCACCTGCTTCTACCGACAGAAGGCCGGTCTCAATGGCATAATCAATAGGCTGATAATAACAGACTTCGAAATGCAAAAAGTCGTAGTGTTCGATGGCACCCCAATAGCGGCCAAACAAGCTTTCGCGACCAATGAAATTTAGCGCACCTGCGATCGGGCGGTCGTCGCGAAAAGCAAATACAAGCAGGATATCATCTCGAAGACTCTCCTGCGCTTTGTCAAAAAACGCTCGCGTCAGATACGGGGTTCCCCACTTCCGCGACCCGGTGTCCTGATAGAAATGCCAGAATGAGTCCCAATGTTCAGGCCGGATATCTTTGCCGGTCAATCGGCGTATCTCGCCGCCGAAATCCTGCGCAGCGCGACGTTCTCTTCGGATCGTCTTGCGTTTTCTCGATGACAGCTCACCCAGAAAGTCGTCGAAACTCGAAAATCCATCATTTGCCCAATGATACTGCTGGGTGACACGGTGCAGCAGGCCCAATTCGGCACCCTGGTCCGCCTCGTCGGCAGTGCAGAACGTCGCGTGAAGCGAACTGATTTTGTTTTCCATTGCCAGATGCAGCGCGCCATGAACAAGCGCCTGAAATCCACGTTTCTCCTCGCCGGGGCGTGTTAGAAAACGGCGACCGGTAGCAGGCGTAAAGGGAACCGCAATCTGAAGTTTCGGGTAATATCGGCCGCCGGCCCGCTCCCAGGCGTGCGCCCAGTTATGGTCAAAAATATACTCGCCCTGGCTATGTCCCTTTGCATAAAGCGGAGCGACCGCAATGATTTCTCCATCGGCGCGGGCAACAAGATAACGCGGCTGCCAACCAGTTCCCTGCCCGACCGAACCGCTATCCTCCAAAGCCAAAAGGAACCGATGCGTCGTGAACGGATCAACCGGTCGGCCACCGTCGATCACTTCAGGACTGGCGCAGGCGTCCCACAGCGCCGCGTCAATCTCGGCCAAAGAGCCAAGCACAGATATCTCAATGTCAGGCGTGGTCATTCGAAGCGTCCGGAAATCGGGCCCAAACTGGCATGATTCCACGCGGATTCAAGACCGCATCAAGCGAGGTAGCCCTCGAAGGTTACATTATCGGACATCAATCGCGCGGCCCGCTCTTCTTCAGGCGATCGCACTGTCCAGCAAATCACGGTCGCGCCACCTTGTCTTAGCTCGGCCACACGAGGCCGGCTCAGGTCGCTGACTTGATGGCTAATAAATACCGAACCGGTGCGTACATAGTCCGGTATCTCGCGAAGTCGTTGCAGCACTGGTTCTGATGCGGCCCACCCCTGTGCGGGAAACGCCTCTGTCACCAAACCGCGCTGACACTCAGGTGAAAGTGCCTTCATCGCCGCAACACTGTGCGGATTGAAGGACATTACGGCGACGTCGCCCCGGTAGCCTCCAATGGTCTTTGCCACTGCTCGCTCAAGCGGCCCGACATCCTTGCCCAACGCACCGTCCTGATCCTTGATCTCCAGCAGTATCGGCACTTGCCCGGCAACGACCGCCAGAAACTCGGACAGTGACGGAATGCCTTCACTGCCGCCTTTCAGCCGAACTTTTCTCAAGTCAGCCAGCGTTCTTCGCCTGACAATGCCCGTTGCTTCGGTCAACCGATCCAGTTCGTAGTCGTGAAAAACAACCGCTTCGGCATCGGCGGTTATCTGCACGTCCAGCTCGATTCCGTAGCCGTTTGCAATTGCCGCCCTTGCCGCAACTAGCGAGTTCTCCGGGCGGCCATCGGCCACATCGTGCAGCCCGCGATGCGCAAACGGGCGGGTCAAGAAACTCGCAGGCAAGCTCATGCGATTTCAAATATGCCCTCTATTTCGACAGCAACACCCAGCGGCAACACAGCCCCAACGGCCGAACGCGAGTGTCGACCGGCATCACCCAGAAGCGTGACCAGCAGATCTGAACATCCGTTGATGACCTTGGGCTGTTCGGAATAGTCCGCCGTCGAATTGACAAACCCTGTCAGTTTGATCACGCGTTTCAGCCGCGACAGATCCCCGCCGCACGCGGCCTTGACTTGCGCCAACAGCGACAACGCGCACTGGGCCGCAGCTTTGGCGCCTTCTTCCGTCGCCAGGTCGGCGCCCAGCTTGCCCTGAATCAACCCATTCGCGTTCTGCGATATCTGCCCGGACACAAAAACGAGATTGCCTGTGATTACATATGGAACATAGTTGGCCGCTGGTGCCGGCGCGTCCGGCAATTCCAACCCTAAGTCGTTGAGTTTCTGATCTATTTTACTGGACATTGCCGCGATTCTCCCGGTTTCGCGCCTTCTGGCGCTATGAAGTCCTACTCAAGTAGGACGATGCGCATGATGTCGCTTAGTCATCGGGAACAGGCAACACCTAACACGCAATAGCGTGAATTTGCGCAACCTTGCTCTGTTCATTGCACTGAAACCGCTTATTTAGGACTTCAGGGAACGACTGACTAAATTGACCAATTGGTTACCGAATTGCTGCCGCTTAAATTGACTAATCTCCGGCTTGGAACTGTGGCGGCGACGCTCCTGATTGCGGCGTGTTCCGTGCCAGATGAACCCACAGATATCCATGACCCATACGAGGCAGTTAATCGCGTATCGCACGATCTCAATACAGCAATCGATACTGTATTTTTTCGTCCCGTAAGCCAGGCCTACGGCACCGTAGCGCCGCTACCCGTGCGAACGAGGATTGATAATGCCACGCGAAATCTTGGACTTCCTGCGGCGATGATCAACAAATTGCTGCAGGGACAGGTCGAGAAAGCGGGGGAGAACCTATTTCGGTTCGCGATCAACTCAACGATCGGGCTTTTTGGCCTGTTCGACCCGGCACAGGATTTCGGCCTCGAAGAACAGGAGTCTGGCTTCGCTGACACGCTCGCCGCGTGGGGCGCCGCGGAAGGTGCATATGTGGTATTGCCGGTTCTTGGCCCATCCACTGAACGCGCCACAGCGGGAATGATAGTTGATATCGCAACGAATCCGATTGGAGTATTATTTGGCTCGGACACCGAAGACGTTCAGCTCGGTCTCACCGTTACCGAAACACTGAATTTTCGCTTTTCCTTCTCCGAAACATACGACAGCATACTTTATGACAGCGAAGACAGTTACGCACAGCTTCGGCTCTTTTACCTGGACAATCGCCGTTTCCAGTTGAGTCAAATCGTTAACGATGACACTTCCGATCCGTTCGAGGACTTGTATGATGGACTTTATGAAGAGTGACCTAACACGCCGTAGTTTCGTTGGATCTGCTGTTTCACTGGTTGCGTTGTCGGCGCACCCTGCGCTGGCGTTATCATCGGACGAGGCCCGCAAACTGATCGACCGTGTCGTTGGTGACATCAATAGCGTCATTAATTCTGGGAAATCGCAGAACTCCATGTTTCGCGATTTTGAAAATGTTTTTCGGCGCTATGCCGATGTCCCGACGATTGCGCGTTCTGCGCTCGGGCCCCCTGCCCGCACGGCCAGCAAATCTCAAATCAAGCAGTTTTCGAATGCTTTCACCGGCTATCTTGCAAGGAAATACGGGCGGCGCTTTCGTGAATTCATCGGAGGTAAGATCCGCGTAACCGGTGCACGAAAGGTCAAGAGTTTCCAGGAAGTTCAGGCCGTCGCCGATCTTCGCGGCCAACCGCCCTTCGCCATCAGCTTTATGGTTTCTGATCGTTCAGGGTCTGACCGGTTTTTTGACCTGCTTATCGAAGGCATCAGCCTATTGAAGTCTGAGCGCGCCGAAATCGGCACGATGCTCGACCGTCGCCGTGGCGACATCGACGCGCTGATCAAAGATCTTTCAAAGACGGGCTAGCGCCAACGCTGGTCGCCCACAATCATTATGATTCAGGCCAGCCAATAGCGAAGCCCGAAACGTCAGACGTCCAAATGCTCAATAAGATCATCGCGGAGATTGGCAGTCCAAAGGATCAACAGGGCCGAACAAATTGCGACAAAAGGGGCTGCCAGCGTTGCGATGTCCATAATTGTCGCCATTTTACTCACTCACTCTTTAACTCAACCAGACATCAATACTGCCTGG
>JBPCWO010000292.1:0-7267 GCA_051009475.1 Boseongicola sp. | reverse complement strand
GTTAATCGATTGGGTCAAGCATCAGCGACGCGATGACTACTGGAAGCACGGCTCTGTGTGTGAAGATTACAGCCTAATCAAATGCCCGGTGTATGCGGTTGGTGGGTGGTCCGACAGCTATACAAATTCGGTCCTTCGACTGATGCAGGGACTGTCCGGGCCACGAAAAGCAATAATCGGCCCCTGGGGGCATCAGTATCCGCACCAGGCATTGCCCGGCCCGGCCATCGGCTACCTTCAGGAAGCGCTGCGTTGGTGGGATCAATGGCTGAAAGATACTGACACGGGTATACTGGACGAACCCATGATCCGTGTATGGATGCAGGAATATGCAAAACCGGCGGCAGTGCCGACAATTCGACCCGGACGATGGGTTGCAGAACCTGTCTGGCCACCGGACGCGGACAACAGTCGTGTGTATCACTTGACCAATAAAGGATTGTCCGATCAACCCGGTGCCGGATCAATATTGATCAATTCAGCTCAGACGCTGGGTCAAACCTGTGTGTCTTGGATCGGCGGCGGCGGCGGGCAGCCCGATGAACCAACCGATCAAAGTTTGGATGACGGCGGTTCGGTCTGTTTCGATTTAATGGTTGCCGAAGAATTTGAAATTCTTGGAACACCAAAAGTTGTCGTGGAAGTTGCGTCGGATAAGCCAAACGCAATTCTTTGTGCGCGGCTTTGCGATGTCGCACCAGATGGAACGTCAAGCCGAGTAAGCTATGGAGTGTTGAACCTGACGCACCGCGACGGACACGCACAGCCAACGGCAATGGTTCCGGGAAAACCGTATCGGGTAACGGTCAAACTCAACGATGCTGCGCGCACGTTTGCCGCTGGACACACTTTGCGACTGGCCCTTTCAAATGCCTATTGGCCGGTGATCTGGCCATCACCTGAAGCCACAAATCTTACCTTAAATCTGGCTGACAGCAGACTTCTTCTGCCAGTACGAAGCCCCCGCAAAATGGACGCGGATCTAGCGGAATTTGGCCCAGCAGTCTGTTCGCCAGTGCAGTCGCAAACGCCAATTCGTCTTGCGCTGCCGCAGGTGGTCGAAGTAACACGCGACGTGCGTACCGGTCAGGTTACAACGCGGCAGGTCAATGACGGCGGGCGTTTTAGGATCGATGCGTCCGGTTGGGAGTATGGCAGCTACAGCGAACGCGACCGAGTTGTTGCTGCGGATAACCCTGCAACTGCAGAGTGCCACTCGCGCGCAATCAATGAGTGGGGAAGGGAAGGGAAGCACGAGTTTCGAATTGAAACTGAACAAGTGATGCAGTGCAACTCAGGAGAGTTCATTATCGAGGCAAGTATGCGTGCGTACGAGAGCGACGAGCCGATATTCTCAAGGTCATGGCTGGAACGTATCCCTCGGGATCTGGTGTAGCGGTGCCACCACGAATTACTAAAGCCGAGGCGTTTTATTTGCCTCTGCGTTATCAACCATTCAAGAACGGGCCGTATTCGGACCAGACGCTTGATCACATACTTCTTCGTTTGGAAACGGATGAGGGGCTTGTGGGCTGGGGCGAGGCTTTTGGATACGCGGCCGCAGCGATGACCTACGTTGCGTTGAACCAAGTTATTTGCCCTTTTTTGATTGGGCTTCAAGCTGACGACATCGCCTCCACTTTTGACACGTTGGACCAAAAACTCCACCAGGCGGGCCGGCATGGCGCGGTGCTATTTGCCCTCTCCGCGGTCGACATCGCATTGTGGGATATCGCTGGAAAACGCGCGAGCAAATCTGTTGCCGATCTTTTGGGCGGCGTTCAAAGGTCTGAACTGCCAGCCTATGCAAGCTTACTGCGCATCGCAGAGGCGGAACTGCTTCGCAGAAGGGTTGGCGACGCTCGTGGCGAAGGATTTCAGGCAATAAAGCTGCATGAGATTGAACCTAAATTTATAATTACAGCCAGAGATGCCTGGCCCATCGGTCAAGAGTTCATGCTTGACATCAATTGCGGGTGGGACGTCGAAACTATGCAAGAAATGGATAAATTGCTGGCCGATTATAAGCCAGCTTGGTTTGAAGAGCCGATATTTCCACCGGAGGATTTTCAGACCCTAGCGGCGCTGCGGCAAAGCATCAGCGTGCCGATTGCCGCCGGCGAAAACGCGGGAAATGTATATGCGTTCGAGCAAATGATCAGCGCTGGTGCTGTTGATGTTGCACAGCCTAGTGCAACCAAGGTTGGCGGAGTTACCGGACTTGTGAAAGTTGCTCAGATTTGTGACCAAGCAGATTGTCGCTTGGTGTCGCACTGTGCGTATTTTGGCCCGGGTTATTGGGCAAATCTGCAATTCCTCGCAAGCCGCAATGACGGAAGCCTGGCCGAATTTTATTATGTCGCCGGCCTACAGGACTCACTTTACGGAGACTGTGAATTTCCCAGGAATGGAGCTATGCACTTACCAGATGGACCGGGCTTGGGAATTGACCCAGACGAATCCCGTGTTCGCGCATTGCATCAGCCGAAATCAGCATAGGAATCAAGTAATGGAGCTGCCCAAAAACAGTTTTAAGGCAGCGTTAAAGCGTAATGAACAGCAAATCGGCCTGTGGTCCTGCATTCCGGACACAACGTCGGCCGAAGTCATCGCGGGATCGGGCTTTGACTGGATTCTGTTTGATACAGAACATTCGCCTGCCGACCCGGTGAACATTTTACCGATTCTTCAGGTCGTAGCGGCCTATCCGGTAACCCCAGTCGTCCGACCTGCTGCAAACGACGCTGTTCTCATCAAGAGATTTCTGGATATTGGCGTGCAATCTTTACTCATTCCAATGGTGCAAAGTCGCGAAGAGGCCGAACGTGCGGTCGCAGCAATACGTTACCCACCGCAGGGAATTCGTGGCGTCGCTGGAACAACCCGCGCAACCCGATTCGGCCGCGTGAGCGGATACGCTGAGAACGCTGAAGAAGAACTGTGTCTTCTTCTACAGATCGAAACGCAGAAGGGGCTGTCGGCGCTCGACGACATTGCTCAAACTGACGGCGTCGATGGCGTTTTCATTGGTCCGGCGGATCTGGCCGCATCGCTTGGGCATAGAGGCGAATCCCAGCACCCCGAAGTGGTTCGCGAAATCGAGCGCGCCGTGAACCGCCTGGTCGAACTCGGCGTTCCGCCCGGCATTCTTACGCCCGATGTCGAATTTGCCAAACGGTGCATTGAGAATGGAACAATGTTTACGGCAGTAGGGCAGGACATAGGTGTTCTTGCACGCGAGACTGAAAGGCTCAGATCTGAGTTTGTATAGTCGTGCTATGCCCACGCTTTTCATTGATGATGCTATCAATGGCCGCTCGTTGCGCCATTTTGGGCTTCGCACAATGACAACAACCATTCCCTGAATTTCAGTGCGTGCTCCAAGTTTATGCAGCGGCGGGAAATGACGAGAAAGTACGAATACCCCGTTTTATGAACGATATCGAACGGCGCAACCAGCACGCCCTGTGATTTGTACCATTCGCCCAAGGGCGCCATGTCCATGGCCCAACCGACACCGCTCATTGCTGCCTGAAGACCCGTTGACAGGTCGTCCACGACTAGCGCTGGGTTCGCCGTGAAATCCTCAAGACCAGCTGCGGTCATCCAATCCTTCCACGCGGATGTGTATTTTATCGACGATATCAGGCGCGCCTTCTTTAAGTCCCTAGGCGACGGTTTATCGCGTTCCGAGTGCAACATTCTCGGCGCGCAAACCGGCGTTGTCACTTCGTTGAATAGTAGATCACAGCGTTCTTGCTTTGGCTTGGTGCGAGCATAGATCACCGCCAAATCAACATCATCTTCTGAAGGCCGTTTTGCGGATGAAATGACCGAAAGCGGGACATCAGGATGCTTGTTCGCAAAGTTTCCGAGCTGTGGCATCAACCAAAGATTTGCGAACGGCTTGTAGCACTGGATCTTTAAGAGCCGCATTCCCGATCTGTTCGGATAATTTGAAAAAATGACTTCAAGTTGGTTGAGCGCACCCGTCAGCGGCACCAAAAGGTTTTGTCCCTCTGTTGTAAGGGCTGTTCTTTTGCCGGACTTTTTGAACAGCGTTGTTCCGAGATAGTCTTCCAGCGCCCGAATTTGGTGATTGACCGCGGAAGTTGAGACTCCGAGTTCATGGGCTGCAAGAGTTTGCTGTCCAAGCCTGGCTGTTGCTTCGAACGAACGGATGGCTGCGAAGGGCGGCAATTGACGTGGCATTTTGCGTCCGAATTGGTCGGATAACTCTGGTCGTCTTGTTCAATACATATCAATTGGATCGCAACTTGGCCGACAACTTTTATTGAATTTGCCTTAGAGGCGGATTTGAGTAGCCGTTCCATGCTTGAAGTCAGCATGCACGAAACCCCTGCAATCTTGGCCTTTCGTACAAATTGCACTGGACCGCGAAACGGTAAGAGGATAAGCGCCGCGCACATCCCAAAGGAACTAGCAATGGATCTTCGCAATATCGCGATCATCGCCCATGTCGACCACGGCAAAACTACCTTGGTTGACGCGCTGCTTGGACAGTCTGGCACTTTCCGTGAAGGTCAGGCCGTGGCCGAGCGCGCGGTGGACAGCAATGATCTGGAACGCGAGCGCGGCATCACAATTCTTGCCAAAGCAACTTCGGTTGAATGGCAGGGCACCCGGATCAACATTGTCGATACGCCGGGTCACGCCGATTTCGGCGGCGAGGTCGAACGCATTCTCTCGATGGTTGATGGCGTCGTTCTACTGGTCGATGCCGCGGAAGGTCCGATGCCCCAGACGAAATTCGTCACGGCAAAGGCGCTGGCACTGGGATTGCGGCCAATCGTTGTGCTCAACAAGGTCGACAAGTCAGACGCAGAGCCTGATCGCGCGCTGGACGAGGTATTCGATTTGTTCGTTGCCCTTGGAGCCAACGATGATCAGTTGGATTTTCCGGTCCTCTATGCTTCGGGCCGTACTGGCTGGGCCGATGCGGAACTTGATGGCGAGCGCAAGGATTTGTCGGCACTTTTTTCGCAAATTATTGCGCACGTACCAGCGCCGTCGCAAACCGAGCGAGTCAATGAACCGTTCCGGATGATGGCGACGACGCTTGGGGCGGATCCATTCATCGGCCGCATTCTGACAGGTCGCGTTGAAAGCGGTCGGTTAAAGACCGGGGACACTTTGAAGTCGATGTCCCGAGACGGAACGTTGATCGAACGGTTCCGTGTCACCAAGATCCAGGCGTTTCGCGGTCTTGGGCACCAGGCCATCGATCTGGCAGAAGCCGGCGATATCGTCACGATTGCTGGCATGTCGAAGGCCACAGTTGCCGACACGTTATGCGATGTCTCGCTCACTGATCCGCTCCCGGCTCAGCCGATCGATCCGCCAACCATCAGTGTAACATTTGGAATCAATGACAGTCCGCTTGCCGGTCGAGACGGCAAGAAAGTACAGTCGCGCGTGATCCGCGAACGACTGTTGCGCGAAGCCGAGCAAAACGTTGCCATCAAAGTAAGCGATACACCGGGCGGCGAAGCTTTCGATGTCGCCGGTCGCGGTGAACTGCAAATGGGCGTGCTGATCGAAAACATGCGCCGCGAAGGTTTCGAGCTTTCGATTTCGCGACCACAGGTGCTGACGCGCGACGTTGACGGTCAGCGGCTAGAACCGATCGAAGAAGTCACCATCGACGTCGACGACGATTACTCCGGCGCCGTGATCGAAAAGATCACTGGCCCGCGACGGGGTGAACTAGCCGAAATGCGCCCGGCAGGAACTGGCAAGACCAGGATAGTTGCCCATGTACCGTCGCGCGGTCTGATAGGTTATCATGGCGAGTTCATGACCGATACCCGCGGCACAGGCGTCCTGAACCGCGTGTTTCACGATTGGCAACCATGGCGCGGCCCCATACCGGGCCGACGTGCCGGAGTCCTTATCTCGATCGAAGCGGGCCAGTCGGTCGCGTTTGCGCTGTTCAATCTCGAAGAACGGGGACGAATGTTCATCGGCGCCCAAGAGAAGGTGTACGGCGGTATGATCATCGGGGAACATTCGCGCGAGAACGATCTTGAGGTGAACCCACTAAAAGGCAAAAAGCTGACCAATATCCGCGCGTCAGGATCCGACGAGGCAGTACGACTGACCACGCCGATAACAATGTCACTGGAACAGGCAATTGCCTATATCGACGACGACGAATTGGTCGAAGTCACGCCGAAAGCAATCCGGATGCGTAAGCGTTTTCTTGATCCGCACGAACGCAAACGCCAGGCACGCGCTGCGGGTTAATCCGGTCCAATTATTAGACGCCCTTACGCATTGCGCCCATAAAACCCGATACGCTCTTCGTCCGAAAACACAACGCCCGCGCGTTCATAGTAAGAAAAAACCGCGATAATACGGTCCTGATTGCCGCCGACAGGCGTAACCCGATGGGCGGTGTTCTTGCCCTTGAAGATGTTCAAAGTGCCAGCCTCGAGCGGCATCCTGACTGGGTCCAGACGCCCCTCCAGAAGATCTGCCACGCCCTCGTAATTCGGGTCGTATTCACTGCGCAAATCCTTGGCGTACTCAAATTCGCCGCCCTTTAATGGCGACTGCAGAAGAAGAGTCGTTGTGAATTCGGACCGGTCAAAGTGCCAGTTGAGCGCCTGGCCGTTCGAATATCCCATGACGTTCACCCGTGCGAGCGGATCATCCATAATGAATAGCCTTGGTTTTTCCATTACGGCAGCCAGGAATGTGGCGAACGGCTCCCACTCATAAAGCTTGACGACGAGCGAGTTCTCCATCTGATCGGCGCAGATCGTGCGGTTTGAGGTATCGAATTTTCGTAGCGCAGGATGCGTGTTCGCCAACCCCTCAATTGATTTCTTGAAGTAGATGTTGTGCTGGCGTGCATGGGTAAACGCATCGGCAGCCAAAATAGGTGTCAGCTCGGCAACAATGGTATCCACGGCCGCATCGGACAGAAATCCCGGCAGGTTGAACAACCCGTCCACTGCCAGTTTTGCCTGACAATCGGCCACCAGCGCCAACCAGGCCCTGCTTTGGGGCTGATCCAGCGGATAACGTTCAGAATCGATTATGTCGTGCATGTGATTTCACCGGGCCAATTCCTTGAATCGTGCTTCGTCGCCGCTGCACCCTGTGTAATGCGCTGGGCGGATTATCGAAATGCGCAAAATCCCTCATAATTGCACCGCGCCGGGTTCG
Source organism: Boseongicola sp. (assembly GCA_051009475.1). Lineage (GTDB taxonomy): Bacteria > Pseudomonadota > Alphaproteobacteria > Rhodobacterales > Rhodobacteraceae > CAXMNX01. The sequence goes on along the minus strand of JBPCWO010000292.1, from coordinate 73 downwards.
ATACACTTGGCACAAATAATCGGTAGCGATTCAGAAGACCAAAAGCCACTGATCTGCTGGCTTATGTGGACCG
>JBPCWO010000291.1:0-2529 GCA_051009475.1 Boseongicola sp. | reverse complement strand
GTCTCATCGGCAACGCGCGTCCGTTTCCGCTGATGGTGGATCGCCGGCATTTCAATCCGGCCAAACGCATGGTCGACGAGATCGCAAGTGGTGACCTCGACGCCGGTGTACTGTGGGGGCCCATTGGTGGTTTCTACGCAAAGAAAGCGCGCGTTCCGATTACTGTCCGCTCGCTGGCTCACGAAAATAGCAGACCGCGCATGACGTATCGGATCACGTTTGGTGTTCGCCCGACAGAAAAGGAATGGAAACGCCAACTCAACCGGCTGATCCGCAAGAAGCAGACTGCCATCAACAAGATATTGCTCGATTTCGGCGTTCCCATCCTCGATGAAGACGACAACCTGATTACGGCGGCCGGAACGGGCAATTGATGAGCAAACGGCAAGGCACCAAACGGGCGCTGGCATTTGCGCTCGTATCGGTTGCAGCGATCACCCTCGTCATGGTGCCGGCCAGATCCGTTGCACAAGGCAGCACTGCCAATCCCGCCGAGCCGGTAGGCTACAAGAACGGTAATTATCGCAGTGTCACGCCGGGAACACTCACCGGCGCCCAGGTTTTGACGAACAAGACGGCACGAGCACTTTGGGAGACAAAGACTGCGATTTTCGTCGACGTCCTGCCGCGCCTTAGCCGTCCCGCCCAACTGCCGGAAGGGACAATATTCCGCATCCCGAAGCGCATGAATATTCCGGGCAGCGTCTGGCTGCCGAACGTTGGTTTCGGCGTCATTCCGCCACGCGTCGACGCTTACTTTCGGGCAAACCTGCACACGCTCAGCGGTGGAGACAAGACGAAGCCACTGGTCATCTATTGCCTGGCAAACTGCTGGATGTCATGGAACGCGGCCAAGCGTGCGCTGCACTATGGCTACGGCAATATCTACTGGTACCCTGAAGGCACCGACGGATGGGCGCGCGACGACGGTCCGCTCGAACTTTCCAAACCCGTGCCTCTGAAAACAGAGTAACCAGCGCTATTGCCTGGCTATCAAGGCACTGATCTGTTTGCCGAATGCATAAAGCCGCTGCTCCAGAAGCACCGGTGTCTCGCAGACAAATTGCAGTGATTTCTCACGGGCGTCATAGACGCGTGTGTCCCAGTTCAGTTTCTCCTGCAGTGTGTCGCGTTGCTTTTTGTCAGCGTCTTTAAGTGCGCGCCTGGCGCGCAACGCAGCAAGCTTTTGCGCCGTGGCCTTGATCGCTTCAGATAGAGCGATCTGGCGCTTGGCATATCGTCCGATCCCGCGGACGATGTCGCGCCGCTCCCGGTTGATCGCCTGAAATTGTCCGGTGAAAAGTTTTATCAACTTTTGCGCCCTGTCGATCTCCAGAGTTTTTGCGAACGCTGTAATTTTTGCATTAGCTTCATCGATGGTAATGCGGCGCGATGTCGTTGCCGCCACTATTGGCGCGACATCGCTGTCGCTGGCCCATGTCGAACTCTTTTCATCCAGCTTCGGCCCCGACCACACAACGCCAATGGAAATTAGCGGAACCTTGCGCTGCACACACGGCCACGTCTTGTCCTTGTTGCTGCCCGCCTGAGCGGTATGCAGCTCGGTGCCAAACAAGACGACGACCACTAGTGAAACGCGGAGAACGTGAAAAAATATTGTCATTTCACGATGAACAGCGCGCGTTGCGAGTCGCTCTTTGTACCCGGTATGCGGATTTCGAATCTGCCCGGGCGGATCGTCACGAAACTGATGGTCGCTTTGCCCTCGGCGTCAAACTCCAGGCTGTCGATCCCGAGAGGGCGGATCTCGATATCGTTGATCACCACTTCGTTAACCCAGACATTGCGAAAAAAATCCGGCCCCGAAATCGCAATCTCGGCGGATCCATCCGCGATAAAATCGATGCTGTAATATTTGCCCGATTCAAGCTCATACGGTTTTTCCGCCAGCGGCTTGCCGGATGACAGCGTAATTGGTGGCAGCCGCTTCTTTCCTGTTAGCAGACCGGCAAAGCCCTGCGCGCCGGCGAGTGAAATCTGACCGAGCCCCAATCCTGCGACCAACATGATGGTCAGAAAAAATCTCATAGGCGCATCCTTTCAGGTCAGCGATATCTCATTGTGCGAGAGCGTTCAGTCTGGCGACACTACCACGCCCCACGGAAATCGCCCCGTGCGAATTGATTTGGTCACCTTCTCGTTCGCAACATCAATGACGGAGACATCGTTCGAAACGCCATTGGTCGAGAACAAATATTTTTCATCCGGCGTGAACGCGAGCTGCCATACCCGCTGACCGACCAGGAGGTACTTCTCGACTTCAAAAGTTTTCGCGTTGATGACAGCAATCCGGTTCGATGGCCCAAGCGCAACAAACGCTTTCGTCCCATCCTTTTTGAGCCGCACACCAACGGGTTGCAGCGCTTCCTCGGCGACGCCGCGAACGGCGAACGCGATCTTCTTAATGATCTTGTACGTCACCGGATCAATTACGCTGACCGTGCCGCCGATCTCGGACGACACCCAGAGCTGCGAACCATCGTGACTGAACTGCGCAACGCGCGGGCG
>JBPCWO010000290.1:0-4684 GCA_051009475.1 Boseongicola sp. | reverse complement strand
AGCCCAAAACCGGGGCTGAGAAGTGGCTGCACCGCCGCCTGCCGATCGTTGGTCTGCTCTATGACACGCTGATGATCCCCACACCCAAAAACCTGAATTGGATGTGGATCTGGGGCATCGTGCTGACATTCTGCCTGGCCTTGCAGATCGTAACAGGTGTTGTTTTGGCGATGCACTACACACCAGAAGTCAGCATGGCGTTCGCCAGCATTGAACACATCATGCGCGACGTAAACGGCGGGCACATGCTGCGTTATCTGCACATGAACGGGGGCTCGCTATTTTTCTTCGCGGTTTATGTCCATATCTTTCGCGGTCTTTACTATGGCTCTTACAAAGAACCGCGCGAAGTCACTTGGATTATCGGCATTCTGATATTCATCCTGATGATGGGGACTGCGTTTATGGGCTATGTGCTGCCCTGGGGGCAGATGTCGTTCTGGGGTGCAACGGTTATCACCGGTCTATTCGGCGCGATCCCATTTATTGGTGACGCTATTCAGACCTGGCTCTTGGGCGGACCTGCAGTCGACAACGCCACACTTAATCGCTTTTTCTCGCTGCACTACCTGTTGCCGTTCTTGATTGTCGGCCTTGTGGCTGTGCATATCTGGGCATTCCACACGACTGGAAACAGCAACCCCACCGGGGTTGAAGTCCGGCGCGACTCAAAGGAAATCGCTGAAAAAGACACTCTGCCATTCTGGCCGTATTACGTCATCAAAGATGTCTTTGCGCTTGCCGTGATTTTAGCTGTTTTCTTTGCCATCGTCGGCTTCATGCCTAACTACCTTGGCCACCCCGACAACTATATCGAGGCCAATCCGCTAGTCACACCTGCGCATATCGTACCGGAATGGTATTTCCTGCCGTTCTACGCGATCTTGCGAGCATTTACTGGCGAAGTTTGGGTCGTTCAGATCGCCAGTTTCCTGACCGCCGGCATCATAGATGCCAAATTCTTTGGCGTTCTCGCGATGTTCGGCTCGATCGGAGTTCTCGCGCTGGTGCCATGGCTTGACATCTCAAAGGTGCGTTCGGGCCGCTATCGGCCAATGTTCAAGTGGTGGTTTGCGCTTCTGGTTCTGGACTTCGTGTTCCTGATGTGGCTCGGCGCGCAACCGGCCGAAGGCATATACGCGACCATGTCCCTTATCGGCACGGGTTACTGGTTTGGATATTTTCTGGTCATTCTTCCGCTTTTGGGCGTCTACGAAAAACCGCTTCCGCTGCCCGAAACTATCGAGGCTGATTTCGAGGCTCACAAAGCCAAGGCAAACACCGCTTCAGCGGCCTCCAACGCGACACCAGCGGAATGAAAGGAACAATACAGATGATCCGTAAGATCGCACTTTCCGCTTTGGCCGCGCTGGGTCTTGCCGCCGTCGGTCCGGTCTGGGCTGCAGGTGGTGAGTCCCATGTCGAGGATTTCGCGTTTTCGTTCGAGGGTCCCTTTGGCACTTACGACCAGATGCAGCTTCAACGCGGGCTTCAGGTTTACACCGAAGTCTGCGCGGCGTGTCACGGTTTGCGATACGTTCCCTTCCGGTCGCTCGGCTATGAAGGTGGCCCGCATTTGCCAGCGGATCAGGTTCGCGCGTTTGCTGAATTTTTTGAAGTCTTCGACACCGAGTTGGACGATTTCCGCGCGGCCACACCCACTGACTATTTCCCGACGTCTTCTTTGGACAATGCACCGGATCTCAGCATGATGGCCAAGGCGCGCGCCGGATTCCACGGTCCAGTGGGATTGGGGATCAACCAGTTTTTCAAGGGCATGGGCGGGCCAGAATACATCGCTTCGATCCTTGCGGGATACACTGGCGAAGAAAAGGAAGAATTTGGCACCACTTTTTACGAAAATACCGCTTTTCCGGGCGGTTGGATTGCAATGGGCCCGCCAATTTTCGGCGATGATGTTGAATTCGAGGATGGCTCTTCAACCGAGATCGAGGACATCGCACAAGACGTCTCCGCCTTCCTGATGTGGGCCGCCGAACCGCAGTTGAATGCCCGCAAAGAAGTAGGCTTCATCGCCGTCTTGTTTCTGATTGTCCTTAGTGTGCTGCTATATCTGACCAACAAGCGCATCTGGGCACCGGTCAAAAAGGGCCCGAAGGCAACCGCTGCAGAGTAATCTGCGAGCAAATTTGTAGAAGGCGCGCCAGGTTTTGTGGCGCGCTTTTGCATTTTGGGCCAAATCAGGAATTTGATCAAATTTTTACTTGCCCGGATTTTTCCGCGCGGCTAGTGTCCGCCAAATCCAATTTCACTGGTGTTTCATGCTGATCGGCATCCTACAATGCGGCCACTTCGTCGAACACGATGGTGTGCCATACCGTGACTACACTCAGCTTTACGCTGATCTATTGGATGGTCATGGCTTTACGTTTCGTGGCTGGGATGTCGTCGACATGGAGTTTCCAGACAGCATCCATCAGGCGGACGGCTGGCTGATCTCCGGCTCTAAACATGGAGCATACGACGATCTGCCGTTTATCGCTCCGCTCGAAGAATTCATCCGCGACGCCTATGCCGAAGATGTGCCATTGGTTGGAATTTGTTTCGGTCACCAGATCATGGCCCAGGCCCTGGGTGGAAAGACCGAAAAATTCGATGGCGGCTGGGCCGTCGGCCATACGGACTACGATTTCGGCGATGCGTCTCTGGCGCTTAATGCCTGGCACCAAGACCAGGTAGTGACGCCGCCAACCGAGGCGGAAACCGTGGCTTCCAACTCGTTTTGCCAGCACGCCGCACTTGCCTACAAGGGCCGTGCGTATTCAGTGCAGCCACACCCTGAATTTGACCGAACCGAAATTGAAACACTTCTGGAGCTACGTGCGCCGGGTGTTGTTCCAGAAGAAAAGATCGAAACGGCGCGCACGCATCTGGCGAAATCCAACGACAACTCAAAGATGGCCAACCGCATTGCGACGTTCCTGAAAGGCGAGAACCATGTCTGACTGGCTGGAACAGATCCCCGAAGCCGCAGTCGAATATCTGGCTGGCCGCCGGGTGGACGAAGTAGAGTGCTTGATTCCAGATCTGTCCGGAATCGCACGGGGAAAGGCGATGCCGGCCTCGAAATTTGCAAAGCAGACCCACTTCTACCTTCCAAATTCAATCTTTTTCCAAACGATCACTGGCGACTGGGGTGAAGCGGCGGGTGAAGGCGGATTTACTGAACCAGACATGGTTCTGAAGCCGGAATACACCACCGCAACTGCTGCACCATGGACCGGCGACTGGACGTTGCAGGTCATCCATGACGCGTTCGACCAAAGCGGTGACCGGGTGCCCTATGCACCGCGCAACGTACTCCGCCGCGTTGTCGAGCTTTATCATCAGCAAGGCTGGACCCCGATCGTTGCGCCCGAGATGGAGTTTTATCTTGTCGCGCGTAACGTTGACCCTGCCCAAGCGATAACTGCGATGGTTGGACGTTCCGGTCGTCCCGCCGCGGCGCGACAAGCCTATTCGATTTCGGCGGTGGACGAATTTGGCCCGGTAATCGACGACATCTACGACTTTGCCGAAGCACAGGGATTTGAAATCGACGGCATCACTCAGGAGGGTGGTGCGGGGCAGCTTGAAATAAACCTTCGCCACGGTGATCCGATAAAGCTGGCGGACGAGATATTCTTCTTCAAGCGCCTGATCCGCGAAGCAGCGCTTCGGCACGATTGCTTCGCCACGTTCATGGCCAAACCAATCGAAGGCGAACCGGGCTCGGCCATGCACGTACATCATTCGGTTCTTGATACCAAAACCGGGCAAAATGTCTTTTCATCGGCCGACGAAGGCGAAAGCGCCGAATTCGCACATTTCATTGGCGGCTTGCAGAAATACATCCCCGCCGCCACACCTCTTTTCGCGCCATACGTCAATTCTTATCGCCGGTATGTGAAAGACCACGCGGCACCCATCAACCTGGAATGGGGTCGCGACAATCGGACGACCGCCATCCGCATCCCGGTATCCGGGCCGGATGCCCGCAGGGTTGAAAACCGACTGCCGGGCATGGACTGCAACCCCTACCTCGGTATCGCCGCCTCTTTGGCCTGTGGCTATCTCGGCATGGTGGAAAAAACCGAACCAAAACCCGCCTTCACAGGTGACGCCTACGATGCAGACGAAGAAATCCCTCGCGGAATCTACACCGCGCTTGAGGAATTTGCACAGGCTGCGTCCTTGCGGGACGTTTTGGGCGAAGAATTTGCTCGCGTCTACGAGATCGTAAAAATGGCAGAATACGACGAATTTCTCCAAGTTATCAGCCCGTGGGAAAGGGAACATTTGCTGTTGAACGTCTGAGTAATCGCGCTTGATCTAAAAAACTGTTTGGAGAAAAGACAATTCCCGTGAACCCGCTTTACCGAAACGACACGCCCGGCAACTATCCCCAAAGCTGGTATGCCGCGACCGCAGATACCAGCGCCGAGCGTCCAGCGCTTGACGGCGATCTGGCCTGCGACGTCGCAATTGTTGGTGCAGGCTATACCGGGCTGTCCACTGCGCTCCACGCCGCCGAAAAGGGGCTGGACGTTGTTGTCGTTGATGCCCACAGGGTCGGGTTCGGCGCATCAGGAAGAAACGGCGGTCAGGTTGGCACCGGTTGGAATAAGGACCAGCGTTGGCTGGAACGCCGTGTTGGACCTGATGACGCGCGCAAGCTCTGGGA
>JBPCWO010000289.1:0-3893 GCA_051009475.1 Boseongicola sp. | reverse complement strand
AGCAGGATGGTTGGGTCGAAAAACCAACCGTGGCTTTTACGATTATCGTGGCGAAACTCCGGTTCCGACAAGGTAGTATTCTGAAGCTAAGAAGCTAGGTTCCTTCACCGAACTTGTCGGCAACCAGTGCCTCGATGGCATCCGCCAACTCGACGGCAGCCGGTCCGCGGGTCTCAACATTGATGGTCGTGCCCTTTGACGCGGCAAGCATCAGCAGACCCATGATGCTGTCGCCCAGCGCAGACATTCCGTCCCTTGAGACTTCGGCTTCTGCATCAAATTCCTCAACCAACTCAACCAGTTTCGCCGACGCCCGCGCATGAAGCCCTTTGACATTCACGATATTTAAGGACCGGCTAACGCGATCAGACATTAGGATTCTCCGCTTAGCCGTCGAAACTATCTATATATTTTCGTCCGGAATCCATCGCCGCTTCAACCGCTTGGGCGAGAGGTTTGCGCCGGGACTTTGCCAACTTGATCAGCATTGGCAAGTTGGCACCATAGAGGATTTTGCGGTCGTTTGGACTGCACGCGAGCAGACTCAGATTAGATGGCGAACCGCCGAACATATCCGTAACTACGACAACACCTTCGCCAGTATCTACGCCATCAGCAGCCGCGCAGATTTCCGCCTGCTTTGCGATGCGATCGTGATCTGGTTCTATTGAAACGGCTCGCATACCTGATTGTTTGCCGACAACATGCTCGACGGCAGCAAGGTACTCTTGCGCCAAACCACCGTGCGCGACGATCACAATCCCGATCACTTACGCGTCCCCAAATCGCTACGGCGATGCACAATACCACGCCGCTCCAGCTCCCGATGCCGAGTTGACACCTGCCACCCTTTGGCTGCAAGAGCCTTCGCGGTCATTTCCGCGACGGCAACCGAACGGTGTTGCCCACCGGTGCATCCAAACGTCAATGTCAGATAGGTTTTTCCTTCAGATTTGTATGCCGGGAGCAAGCTTTCGATGAGCCCGAGCGCCCGCTCAAAGAAATCTGCGTACTTTGGATCGGATGCCACAAAATCCTGAACCGCCGGATCGAGGCCATCGCGGTCGCGCATTTCGGCGTCCCAGTGCGGGTTGGCCAGAAACCGAACATCCAATGCAATATCAATCCCTCTTGGCAATCCGCGTTTGTATGAAAAACTTTCGACCGAGATCACCAACCGCTCGCCAGGCGCGGCGTCTAGAAGACGACCGATTTCGGCTTTAAGATCATGAACCGTCAGTTCTGATGTATCGATAAGCATGTCCGCGCGTTCGCGGATAGACAGCAGCAACTCCTGCTCCCGAGCAATTCCAATGTCCGGTGTTTCGGAAGGCGCCAACGGATGTCGGCGGCGGGTTTCCGAATAGCGCCGGATCAGAACATCGGCCGTGCAATCCAGATACAACACATCTGCGTCGATGCTTGGGTCAGATTCGAATTCTTCCAGCAGTGCTACAAAGGCGTCAGACGAAAAATCACGGTTGCGCACATCTATCCCAAGTGCAAGCGGCATACTGTGCGGTGGACCACTCAGAAGCCGCTCGACAAGCGACAATGGTAAATTGTCAATAACCTCAAAACCAAGGTCTTCCAGCGCGTTGATAGCGGTTGATCGACCAGCGCCCGAGGGGCCAGTCACAAGTATCAGCCGCAAGCGGCTTGTTATTGCATCATCTCGGCCAGTATTGTTTGTCATGGCGCCGCGCGCCCCCCTTTCAGGTAGGCGACAAGCATAGCCGGGAAACTTGCGCTCTCAACCTTTCGAAGTATCGGGAAGACATCGCCTTTAATCACAGTTTCGTGGCTATCTGGAAGTCGATCCGATTCCACGCTGGACAGATCCACAACGGCAACAAGGCGCGCAGTTTGAGATCGCACTTTCAGAAGACCTATCCCACGTGCCTCGATCAACCCTTCGACCGACTTGGGTGCAGCCATCAGGATGCCGCCCTCTTTGGACTGCGTGAGTAGAACGCAATCATCGGCAACGAGAGTTGCGCCGAGGGCTATCAAATCCAAAGCAAGCGATGATTTGCCCGAGCCTGATGGGCCTTTGATAAGTAGACCAGATTGGCCAATTGCGACCGCAGATGCATGATGCAAAACTGGGTCCATTGTTTCCTGCCTTACTACTCAGCGCTAGACCGGGAGACCCACAACAAATCGGGCACCCAACGGTTCCGACGTCACATCCGCATCTGTCGGACGAATGTTTTCTGCCCAGATCACCCCGCCATGAGCCTCAACAATCTGTTTCGAAATTGAAAGGCCAAGCCCTGAATTATCACCAAAGTGGCTCACGGGGCGCTGCGTATAGAATCGATTGAATATTTTGGTCAACGCCTGTTCGGGGATGCCGGGACCAGTGTCTTCGACGACAACCAGCACGCGGTTTTCCCTCTTGCGAACCCAGAGTCTGATTGCGTCACCATCTTCGCAAAACGAGATCGCGTTGGTGATCAGATTTACAAAAACCTGCGCGAGACGACTTTCAAGTCCTTCGATAACGATAGGTTCGGACGGCATGTCGGTGATGAACTCGACACCTTTTTCGCGAGCATCACTGCCAAGAAACTCTCCAATGTTACCGATCATATTCAACAGATCGAACGCCTCCTCATCTTCTTTGACAAGCTCGCTGTCTAGTCGAGAAGCATTGGAAATATCGCTCACAAGCCGGTCCAGTCGGATCGTGTCGTGTTCGATTACATCCATTAGCTTTATTCGATGGTCGTCGCGCCTTGAAGCGCGAAGTGAAGCAACTGCGGACCTCAAGGACGCAAGCGGATTCTTGATTTCATGCGCGACATCAGCCGCAAACTGTTCATTTGCGTCAATGCGGTCGTAAAGTGCCGCGACCATGCCGCGAAGCGCACCAGATAGCCGCCCAATTTCGTCGGGCCGCGCAGTTAGGTCGGGAATTCGGACACGGTTCGGGCTGAATCTGCGCGAATTCTTCTCTCGCCCAATTTCTGCGGCGGCGGCGAGATCCGAAAGTGGGTTTGCAATTGTCGATGCCAAAACAAGGCTCAGTCCAATCGATACCAAAATCGCAATGACAAACATCTGCAACACCTGTTCGCGCTCCGACCGAACAAGTTGGTCAATCTCACCTGCGGCACTTGCTATCGCGACGGCGCCGACCGGCGACTCGTTTTGAACGATTGGAGTCGCAACGGTGAAAATTGTATTACCGAAAATATCTGTGGACGACTGGACTTTGGTGCCGGAATCCAAAGCGGCGGCAACCAGCGATTTCACTAGTTCTTCGTTTCCGGTTTGAACGCTAGGCCCTTCGTTATCCTTTCCAAACAGGCCTGAGATTCTTTCCCAAACTCCGTTCAAGAAATCTGTGATGATAGTTGAACGGTCATCGCGGGTAAGATTTGCCACAGGACTGGCGCGGCGCTCCTGCCCGATTGTCGAAGCGATGAGCTCGCCGGATTGATCGTAAATGAAGATCTCAACAGCTGTCGGAAGCTGAAGCGCGGCGAGCGTGCCACTGATGTCAAGGCCATCACCGGTCCGCAGGTTCACCGGTACATCCTCGGGAAGCTGTGCTTCAAAAAAGCCCGAAATCAGTTCGGCCTCGATTACCAATCCGCGCTCGCGCTGAAAAACAAGGCTGTCTCGAAATGGGTTCAGGAACAAAACGCCCGCAACCAGGACAAGAATCGCCAGAAGGTTGAATGTAATGATTTTGCGCGCCAGCGGCGACCGGTTCATGGCGATAACGCCACGCCGGTCCCGCTTGGCCCGCGCTTCGCTTTCTGCCGCCGCGTCTGGTCCGATCCAGTCTTCGCCCAGAACGACGTCGGCGTGCTTGGCTGGCTTTGCGCCCACCAGGTTCACCCCCGACGTGAGCATTTACTCTTCGTTATAGCGGTAACCGA
>JBPCWO010000288.1:0-6533 GCA_051009475.1 Boseongicola sp. | reverse complement strand
ACTGGGATGTCGATACGCTCGCTTCCGTAATGAAACTGAGTATTCCGCACCGCTGGCGTCTCGCCGGCGATGTCGCCTATCAGACCCCACTCATCCAGAAGCGAAACCGCCGGGCGCATCAGGGCATGCGTGGATAGCGTGTCCTGTATGTCCTTTTCGCGGTCAACCATCAGAACGCGGGCACCCTGGCGAGCGAGCAACATAGCGGTCGCGGAACCCGCGCAGCGCGCGCCTATGACGATTGCATCGTATTTTGAATACTTGAACTCGCGTTTCATTTGAGTATTCCTTGTGTATTCAGGCGGCCATTAACTGGCCAAGTCCGGATTTCAGGTGCGCGGCCAATGCCTTGGCGTCGTCGCAAGCACCGTCGATGAAAGTAGATTTGCGCTGTCGCAAATACGGCAGGCCCATTGCATAAAGACCCTCGGCCACAACGCCGCCATCGTGCATCAGCCGCCCTTTGCGGTCGAACACTGGCAGGTTCAGCCAACTGAAATCAGGCTGGTACCCAGTGGCCCAAATGACCGATCCGAACCCTTCTTGGGTCAGGTCCATACTTAGTCGCGGGCTTGCCGAAACGCGGGTCGGCGCAAAGCGTTCGGTCGGGGCGACCAACTCGCTCAGGTCGTTTTCCGTCAGCCATTCGTCGATAGAGCCGAGAAGCCGGTTCATCTTTAGATCCGCAGCCGTACAAAGATTTGGCAGAGAACCCGAGAACAGCGCACGGCCCTGAGCAATGCCGGCCAGACGACCGGTGACCTCGACGCCCATATCCTGTAGCGTGTTCAGGTCGATGGTCTCGCTAGCTACGAGCGTCAGCGACGGGGTGCGGCGCACACGTTCGATGTCGTCGACCTGGCTGTAGGGTATGGTCGTGGCGCCGATTGCTTCGAGCCACATTGTGATGTCTGCATCACGGTACCGCCGCGGCAATCGCAGATGATTACCGACTGCCAAAACGACCTGCCGTCCCGATTGCTGAACTTCCCGCGCGAGTTGCAGGCCGGACGCCGATGCGCCAACGACCAACACTTTGCCATCTGGCAGTTGTGACGGGCGCTTGTAGCTGTGCGGAGTGAATCTCTGAACATGAGACGGCAATTCGGCGGCGAACGCCGGTACTTTTGGCCTCGCACAGGCACCATTTGCCATAACGACGCTCTCGCAGGTCAGCATCCCCTGATCGGTCTGAACCGTGTAGTTGCCGGGCATGCCGCTGACAGACATGACCCTTGTCTCTGTCTGAACCGGGGCGCCATTCAACGCAGTGCATTGATCGAAGCGTTCGATCAGTTCCGAGACGTGCATGTAACCGTCACGATCGTCGCCGCGATAGGCGTGCCCTGGAAGACCGTTCAACCAGTTGGGGCTGAGCAGACGCAGGCTGTCCCATCGCTCGGTCCGCCAACTATTGCCGACCTGACCGCGTTCCAGGATCACATGGTCGATACCAGCCTGAGCCAGTTCGCGGCTCATCGCGAGGCCGGAATGACCTGCTCCGATTATAACTGTTGTAACGTGTACCATCTGTTTGATCCTTTTTGCAGGCCTGCGCGGTCGCACGACCGATAGAGAATTCTCAATTTCGGGAGTTGCGGTGGCGGGAGGGAGGAACCGCCACCGCTGGAAGACGCGGGCTCAAAGCCACCGCCTAGCTTCGCCTATTGCACCGTGCAGATTGCCACGAGACAGGCCGATGTCGGCAAGATCGCGGTTGCTTTGCTGCAAGAGCTTGAAGTAATTGATCCGGTTCTTGCGATGCTGTGCACGGGCTTTCAAAAAATTGCGGAATGCCATGTTTTCGGCTCCTTTGATCTGGGATTGTCAGCCAACGCTGACGTGGACGTTGCTTGGGTTGGTAATGATGTCGAAAACGGCCGAGCGCTTTTGCGATTGCGCAACAACTGCGGCGATTTCGTCATCGGTTGCATCCGCATCAACCTCGAACGACACGCGAATGGCGCTGAAACCATTCCGCACGTCGGCGTCGATGCCGAGGATGCCGGAGAGATCCATGTCGCCCTCGATGGACGCCTTCACCGAGTGCAGCTGAATCCCGCGGTTCTGCGCCACCGATGCAACGCCGGCCGTCAGGCAGCTGGCGAGTGCCGAAAGTAAGATCTCGACTGGGGTCGCACCCTTGTCTGTAGCCGCGAACTGTGGCGGGTGGTCGGCTTCGACAGCGAATTCGCCATCATGATCCTGCTCCTCGCCGAGGCCAAAAAACCCTTTGACGATTGAGCGGCTGTGAACACCACCCATCCAGTCGCATTCCGCACGCCAGGTAAACTGGGCTGCGTCGGGCGCTTCGATCAGGGCCGCACGGGCACCAAGCAGGGCTTCGACATTCACGCCGTTGTCGACAGCTTTCATTTCTGTTTGTAGGTTCATTTTGTTCTCGCTTTCTGATGTGACCCGTGGGCCTGTTTCCCGTCGAAACCAGCGGTTTTATTGACGCCGCGTTGTTCGATGGGCAGGTTTTAGGTCGGTCAGAAAAAAAACGCTTGGGGAGCGCGTGGAGATTGCGTGGAGATTTGTTGGAGATGTCGCGAAATTATCGGTAAGATATTGGTTCAAATCTATATTTACGAAAAATGACTCACGCGAAATCTTGGTGCCAACGCTGTTACGGCACCGGATTTATTGCGATTCTTCACAACTCTGCTACGGTTTTGGCCAAGGCGGATCAGCTAAATTGCCATGACATATATTTTTGAAAATTTTGAACTCGATGAGGCCCGCGCCGAATTGCGGCGGGAAGGCGATCAGGTGCCAGTCGAGCCACAAGTTTTTGAATTGATCAAACTTTTGGTTTCGGCGCAGGATCGCGTGGTCACTCGCGACGAGATCTTTGAAGTCATTTGGGGCAACCGTATCGTCTCGGACGCTGCGCTTTCCAGCCGCATTCGCGATGCCCGGAAGGCCCTCGGCGACGACGGTTCGGCCCAAAGGCTGATCCGGACTGTGCAACGGCGTGGTCTACGCTTTGTCGGTGAAGTGAGGGAGTCCGCAGCGGCTGCCAAGACCGTTGAAACTGATTCAGGATCAAGTGCCGCAACGTCCCTGTCCGATGACGTGTTGGACCGGCCAGCAATTGCCGTGCTGCCGTTCGAGAGCCTTTCTGAGGATGCGGCAGACAAGTTCCTGGCCGATGGCCTGACGGATGAAATCGTCGCGGCCTTAAGCGCCTGGCGATATTTTCCCGTCATCTCGCGCACTACGACGCTGCGGTATCGTGCGCCGACGCCTCCGGGCCAGGATATTGGCACCTCGACTGGCGCTCGCTATGTCTTGAGCGGGACGTTCCGAAAGCAAGAACAGCGGATCAAAGTGTCGGTTGCTTTAACGGACACCGAATTGGATCAACAAATCTGGTCGAAGCGCATCACGCGTGATCTCGACGAACTGGTGGATCTCGAAGAAGAGATCGCCGCGCAGGTCGCGACCTTGCTGGCCCCCGAGCTTGAGGGCGCCGAGGCACGTCGCGTCTTGCGGCGTCCGTCCAGCGACTTGACGGCGTGGGAATTGGCAATGCGCGCAGCTTGGCTTATCGAGCAGGGATCGGAAGCCGATTTTGCGCAGGCTGAGCATCTTGCTTCGCAGGCAATTGAACGCGCACCGGATTGGACTTTGCCTTACACCCTCATCGCAATTGCAAAATTTCAGCAGGCAATGTTGGGGTTTTCGGGTTCGGATACCGGCACGGCATTCTCGGAAACTTTGCGCGCAGCAAAGCAAGCGTTGGAGATCGATCGTGGCGCGTGGATCGCCCATGCTTTGACAGCTGTTGGCGAGCTCTGGACCAACAACAACCACGAACGGGCATTGCTGCATGTGAACCGAGCTATTGAGCTCAACCCGAGTGCGGCAATGAACTATCATTTCGGTGGTTGCATCACGGGATTTTCGGGCGACCCTGAGGGCGCGCGAAAATACCAGGAACGCTTGTTTCGCCTTGATCCGCTTTACCCATACACCGCTGTAATAGAGGCCGATCTGGGACTGTGGCATTTGCTGGATGAGGAACTTTTGGAAGCCAACGACAGGCTGCAGCGCTCGCATCAGTGGGATCCGCGATACGGCCGCGCGCTGCAGCGGCAGATTTCACTGGCTGGACTGAATGGTGACCGCGATGCTGCAATGATCGCAGCGCGAAAACTGTCGGATCTAGGCCTGCCGCTTAACTACGACTCCATTGCAGCCTCATACCCTTTCCGCAATCCAGATCATAACGAGATTTTCTTGGATGGCTTACGTCGCTCTGGCGTCAATTTCTGAAACTTCCAACATCCTCCTTCCAAAATAGCTCGGTTATCGACACCTGAGCGCTGCAAATTCGCTTTGGCCATGCAAATAAGTATGGCTCGCCCGCCAAAAAAATGAGTCGATATGATTGGCTGGAAAACAGCTATACGGCAGTTAGCATTGTAATTAGATACTGCACCAATGTGCTGTTATCTGTGCGCACAGCCACGAGTCGACGTGCACGACACTAGCTCAACAGTCTTGATTGAAACAAACGACTGAAGTTGTGATCGTCTGTCGGCTGTGCAAGGACGACCCCGAACATGACCGCCCTTAATATCTATACTTACGTGAATTTCATTCGGGTGTCTGCGACGGGCAAACTGTGAGATGAACGATATTCTGGAAGGCCTGCTGGCTGCATTCTGGTTAGTCGCTCGTTTCGACTTCGAACTCGTCGATATCAGCTTGAAGTCGCTCCGGGTCAGTCTGACGGCCCTGGTCATTGCTTCGGCCATCGCAATTCCGCTTGGAACGTGGCTTGCGGTGCGGAGATTTCGGTTTCGTCGCACGACTATTGCGATGCTCAACGCATTGATGGGATTGCCGCCGGTCGTGGTCGGGCTTTTGGTTTGCATTCTGTTTTCACGCTCCGGCCCGCCACGTACCCACAGTTTTTGAGAACCATTCCGTGCAGCCAATCGCCGACCACTCAATATCCATAATTGCTTCAACGACACCGCCCTATCCAGTGCGACCCAGTTGTGGAAATTGTTCAGCGCATTCGCCTTGACTTTGCAGATGGCAAATCCCGCGCCGCGCTGGTTGCAATGTGATTCAAATGGAATTTGCGGCGTCTTAGCATAGTTGACGATATCGCTTTTGAGTTTTGGAGTTCAGTCGTTGTCGCGTGTGCGGTTTCGTCTCGAATGCTAGTACTTGTGCCTCAAAAATTTTGTCCCTAGGAGGTTTTGGAAGTTTGCGTGGGAGGCGGATGGTCATGCAAAAGACAGTCGTTAACAGCTGGAACGAATGGGATTCACTGAAGCATGTCATCGTCGGTCGTGCCGATGATGGCCATATTCCGCCTGAAGAACCTGCGCTTGACGCCAAAGTGCCTGAAAACAGCGACATGCGCGGCCAATGGGGTCGGCGTCCGCAAGACACGATTGACCGCGCCAACGAGCTTCTCGACAATTTCGCCGCCAAGCTTCAGGCGCGCGACATTCGCGTGGACCGTCCTACGTCCATCGATCATTCGCTGTCTGCGACAACGCCGGACTTCCACACCAAGAGCCAGTTTGGATGCATGCCGCCGCGCGATGTTCTGTTGACTGTCGGGGCGGAAATTCTTGAGGCGACAATGTCTTATCGGTGCCGGTGGTTCGAGTATCTGAACTATCGCCCGTTGATGCAGCAGTATTTCGACGAGGATCCGAACTTTCGCCACGAATGTGCGCCTAAGCCGCGGCTGACCGACAAAGACTATCACCCCGATTACTTGAGCGAAAAAATCGGCGTCGAGAAACGCCTTCAGTGGACGGCCGACAAATTCTTTGTAACTACCGAAGAAGAGCCATTGTTTGATGCAGCTGACGTCTTGCGCTTTGGACGCGACCTGGTGGTGCAGCATGGGTTTACCACAAACCTTAAAGGGATCGAATGGCTGCGCCGGCACTTTCCTGACCTTCGGGTGCACGCCGTGAATTTTCCAGGTGACCCCTACCCAATACATATCGACGCCACCTTTACGCCCATTCGACCCGGGCTGATTATGAACAATCCGCAGCGCCGCCTGCCCGACGATCAACGCAAAATGTTCGAAGCAAACGATTGGGAAATCGTTGACGCTGCCCAGCCTGCGCACAACTCACCACCGCCGCTCTGTTACTCCTCGACGTGGCTTTCGATGAACGTACTTGTGCTCGATCCCAAAACCGTCTGCGTCGAGAAGTCGGAAGTGTATCAGGCCGAGCAATTGGACAAGCTGGGAATGGAAGTCATCGAAGTCGAACTGCGCGATGCCTACGCATTTGGTGGCGGATTGCATTGCTGCACGGCGGATGTTTATCGCGATAGCAAATTCGAGGATTACTTTCCGAAACTGTAGCAATCCATTCGGCAGCGTTTTGCTGTAATGCGGCAATAACAATCAATACGAAATTCGTAGCGAACCGATCCAACATTCCTATATCAGAAAAAAACAATCGCGTTCTTGCGTTTTTCGTATGATGATTTCGAATAATCGTCGTGATTCGCAATTGCTCGTGGGCTGGCAATGGCAC
>JBPCWO010000287.1:0-24908 GCA_051009475.1 Boseongicola sp. | reverse complement strand
GCCCACAGGCGTTGATGCAGCCCGAAATCTTGATTTTTAGCTCGCCGATTTCATGCTCGAGCTTCAGCTCGTCAAATCGTGTAGCTATTTCCTGAGCAACTGGAATCGAACGGGCGGTTGCCAGCGCGCAATAGTCCATTCCGGGGCAGGCGATGATGTCCGAGATCAGCCCTATGTTTGCAGTCGCCAAGCCATTCTCGCGAAGGACGCTGTAGATTTCAGCCAGATCGGATTTGTGGACATACGGCAGGACGATGTTTTGCTCGTGGCTAATTCTGAGTTCGTCATGTCCAAACTTTTCCGCGAGGCCCGCGAGAACCCGCATTTGTTCGGCTGTGGCATCCCCTGGCGTGGCTCCGTGAGCTTTGAGAGAAACTGAGACGATTGCATATCCGTCTGCACGATGCGGTGCCAAATTTGTATCCGTCCAGGACCGGAATGCGGGGCTATCGGCGCGAGCTGTTTCGTAAGTGTCAGTTAATGATGAACGAAAGCTCGGCGCGGCGAACTGCGTTTCGATATCTGCCAGAAGTTCTTGGTCGAAACCGTTGAAATCATGCTTTATTTCCGAGAATCTCTTTTCGACCATATCTCGATAGGTATTGATGCCATTCTCGGCGACTGTGATCTTGATCCGTGCCTTGTATTTGTTGTCACGGCGGCCCAGCAGATTGTAGACGCTGACAATCGCCTCGACGTAGGGCAGCAGATCCGCCTTTGGCAGAAAATCACGAATAACTTTGCCGATCATCGGTGTGCGACCCAGGCCGCCGCCGACAATGACTTCAAAGCCAGGCTCTTCGGCGTTGTTGCGGATCATCCTCAAGCCAATGTCGTGCGCCCTTGTGACAGCGCGATCGTTCGGGCTTCCGGTCACCGCAATCTTGAACTTGCGTGGCAAGAACTGAAACTCAGGATGGTCGGTTGACCATTGCCGAAGAAGCTCGGCAACCGGGCGGGGGTCGTCGATCTCATCGGCCGCGGCACCAGCGAAATGATCTGCGGTGACGTTTCGGATCGTATTGCCGCTGGTTTGTATGGCGTGCATGCCGACATCGGCGAGCGCCTCCAGCATGTCTGGGACATCTTTGAGTTTTGGCCAGTTGAACTGGATATTCTGACGCGTCGTGAAGTGGCCGTAGCCCTTGTCCCAACATTCGGCAATCATGGCAAGCTGCCGCATTTGAGCGCTGTTCAGGGTACCGTAGGGGATCGCGACGCGAAGCATGTAGGCATGCAGCTGTAGGTATAAGCCATTCATTAGTCGCAACGGTTTGAATTCGTCTTCCGTCAAACTGCCGCTGATTCGACGGGCGACTTGCGCGCGGAATTGGGTTACGCGTTCACGGATAAAGGAATCATCGAAGTCGTTGTAATAATACACGATTTACGCTCCGACCTGCTTGCCGTGAAAGTAGTTTGATGGGCCTTGTGTTCGAAAGCCTTCGCGGAAGTGAGTTGGTGTTGGGCCAGTGTCGGATCCTGCGGCGTCTGCAAGATAAGCCCCGACTATTTCCTTGGTTTGCGACATTGCAAATAGGAGTCTGTCTTGTGCGACGGCCTCATCCTCGATCAATTCGGCCTTGGCGATATCTCGAGTCCACCGATCATCTTCTGTCAGCCAGACAGCGTCGCCTTCGAGCAATGCATTTGCGGTCACAACTTTGGGTGCAAAAGGTCGCCGACTCATAGTGCGAGTTCCTTGTTTGGTGTTCCTTTGGAAAGAGCCTCAGATTCACGCGGCGCCAATCCAAGTAGTAAGAGCGTGGGGCCAGATATGTTCGCGTTCTTCATGTCGGCAACGATTGTCGAAAGACGTGTTTCATGAGTGACCTGATCAGCGCGAGATGCGTTAGCAACGATCGTCAACGGCGTGTCCGGTGCCGCTCCGTGCATCAGCAAGCGGCCTTGCAAAAACCGCGCTGCCTTTTTGCCCATGTAAATGGCTGCCACCTGTCCGGGCGCGGCGAGCGCGCGCCAATCATGTTCAGCGTAGCCCTTTAGATCGTGGCCGGTGACAAAACGAACCGATGAGTTTCGATTGCGCTTTGTAAAGCTTTGGCCGATCGAAGCGACAGCGGACGAAGCGGAAGTGATCCCAGGGACAATTGTAAACTCGATAGCTTCGCTGGTAACCGCTTCGACCTCTTCGTCCAGACGGCCAAATATCGTGGGATCGCCAGATTTCAGGCGGACAACGTGGTCACCATTGTTCGCATGTTTTGCCAAAAGCGTATTGATCTCAGCTTGATCGGTTGAAGGACCAAATCCCTCTTTGCCGACATCGATGATTAGTGCTTCGCGCCGAGCAAGCTCAAGGATTTCCTTGGTAACCAAGCGGTCGTGGATAACGACATCGGCGTTGTGAAGGATCTTGCGGGCTTTGAGCGTCAGAAGCTCTGGGTCGCCGGGACCGGCGCCCACGAAGAAGACGTGGCCGCCATCTGACGGACGATCCATATATTCGCCAAGTAGTGTCTCAAGGCTTTCAGCAAGGCCGTCTTCGCCGTTTTTGTCAAACGCGTACGGGCCCGCGCGGAAATAGAAATCCGACCAGAAATCCCGGCGAAGCCGCCCAAGCGGCAGAGCGTTGGTGGCAGCGCGAAATGCTTTTCCAGCAAGTGCCAGGATACCCAGGCTTCGCGGCAGGTGTTCTTCGAGGTCAGCTTTGATTGCGCGCGCCAAGACTGGTGCCGCGCCTTCCGTTCCGATGGCGACGGTGACCGGGTCGCGGTCGACAATCGCCGGGGTGAGAAAATCACTTTCGTCGAGATTGTCGACCGAGTTGACTAATGCGCCTTCTTGTCTTGCAAGCTCGGCCACACGATGATCCTCGGCGTCATCTTCATTCGCGGCGTAAAACAATACGCTGCCATCAGCGTCGCCGGGGCCAAAGGCGCGGGAAATCAAATCGATTTTTCTATTGTTTGTGAGGTTGCGAAGCTCGGGCGAGATCACACTAGTGAAGACGGAAATTCGTGCACTTGTCTTTGACAACAGTCGGATTTTGGCAAGTGCCGCGCTGCCGCCTCCGGACACGACGATACGTCGATCGTCGATAGCGAGAAATATCGGAAAGTGCTTCATCATCAACTCCACATCTCTTCCATCATAGATAGAATATTATTCTGAATTGTGTGAGTAGTGGCTTGCATTTAGGAACATTTGTTCTGATAGTTTATCAAAAGTAAGCGTTCGTTCTGAAATACTTGGTAGATGGGAATGGTAATGCGGCTCGACGAACTGGATCGGAAAATCCTTGGTGTTCTTCAGCAAGATGCCAGTCAATCACTGGACGATATTGCCAAGACTGTTGGGTCTTCCAAGACGCCAGTTTGGAATCGCATCAGGAAGATGCGCGAAGGTGGCGTGATCGGTCGGCAAACCGTAATACTTGATCCCGACGCACTGGGGCTTGAGGCTTGCTTTTTTGTGCTAATCCGAACCTCTGCCCATGAAGCGGAGTGGCAAGCCAAGTTCTTGATGGCACTGAAGTCGCGACCGGAAGTGCAGGAAGCCCACAGGCTGGCCGGCGACATCGATTACATTCTAAAGGTGCGTGTGGCGAATGCGCGGGCATACGACGATTTTTATCAAGCCCTGATTTCGGAAGTGCAGATTTATAATGTAACGGCGCTTTTATCGATGGAAGAGATCAAGTCGACAACGATGCTGCCTATATAGCGCGACCCTAATTAGAGGGACGCCGACTGCCGGTTTCAACCATCAGTTTTTCAAGGCCGCGAAAATGATAAAGGTTTGCAACGCGCGGTGGTTCGACGATGCGGATGTCCGGACAGCGCGAGAATAGAGCTGGTAAAGCAATTTGCATCTCGAGCCTCGCGAGTGGTGCGCCAACGCAAAAATGGATGCCGGCGCCAAATGCCGCGTTCGGCATAATATCGCGAAACGGATCAAATCGGTCGCCGTCTGGCCAAATCGCGTCGTCGTGGCAAGCTGATCCTAAGAGGCAACCTACTTCGTCACCGGGCAAAAACGTGACGCCCATGATTTCAACCGGCTCGTATACGTGTCGGGTGAACAGATGCAGCGGAGGATCAAAGCGCAAGCATTCTTCGACTGTGAATACAATTCCTTCCGGTTCCATCGCCATTTGCCTTTTGGGATGGTGCGCAAGGTGGCTAATTGCGTTGCCGATAGAATGAACGGTGGCCTCGTGCCCGGCATTCAAGAGCAGAATGCAAGTTGTGATCAACTCGTCTGTCGTGAGTTTCTCGCCCTCCTGCTCGGCTGCAATAAGGTGGCTTATCAAGTCGTCAGCGGGCGTACTGCGGCGCGTTTCGACATACGTCCGCATGAAGTCGGAAAACTCTTTTGCTGCCGTTGCCGCGGCATCTTCGATGTCAGGTGTTTTGCGAGACTGATACATCGCGACCATGGCGTTCGACCATTCGAGTAGATTTGGAGCCATGCTTTCTGGAACGCCGAGCAATCTGGCGATTACTGTTACGGGGAGTCTCTTTGCAAATCTCTCCAGTAGGTCGAAACTTTCAGAAGGAAATTCGTCGATTAGCGCATCTGCGATCATCGAAGTTTCTGGCGCCATGAATGAAATGCGATGACGGGTGAACGCCTTAAGAACCAAACTGCGTAGGCGGGTGTGCGCAGGAGGCTCCAATTCAAGCATGGAATGCGCTTCGAGGTCATAAAACGGCTCGAGGCCGGGGCGTACCGGTTTTCGTTTTTCTGGCGGGACTTCGCGCCCCAGCTTTTTGTTTTTCAGGATTCTTGAAACCGACTCGTGAGTCGTCGCCATCGGAATCCCATAATCCTCCCAAAAGAAAAAGTCGCCGCGCGCCCGCGCGTCCCGATAAAATGGGTACGGGTTTTGAACGAATTCGTTTTCCGTGGGCGACTGCGAAAGTCGATGCATCTCCATCTTATAATTGCGGCCGCAAAATCTGCGACGCCTATGCTGTTATCATACCGGAGTCTGATTTAGCTCGCTTTGGCGGTGTGACAATCTGGATAATTGGATAGGTGTAGAGATTTTCGAACTCGGTTAGGAGTAAAAACCGATACTTTTCAGGATATTATGCGCCAAGGCTTGAGGCTATTTGATTGTTGTGCCAAGTGCTGACTGCACAGAATTCTTGTTGGGTGATGCGGAATGAGTGGATTACTCGCGCTACTTGATGACGTTGCGGCGATTGCGAAGCTGGCTGCGACGCAGGTCGACGATCTGGCGGGGCAGGCGGCAAAAGTCGGCACAAAAGTCGGTGCCGCTGTATTAGATGACGCCGCGAAAGCCGGGGCAAAAACCGCTGGAGTGGTCATTGACGATACGGCAGTGACGCCGAAATACGTCGCCGGGCTGCCAGCAGCGCGGGAACTGCCGATAATCTGGAAGATTGCGCGCGCATCGTTTTTTAACAAGCTTGTCATCCTGCTTCCGGCAGCAATGTTGCTGAGCGCCTTTGCGCCATGGCTGGTTACGCCACTTTTGATGCTCGGAGGATCCTATCTGTGTTTCGAAGGTGCTGAGAAAATTTGGCATGTCCTGTTCCCGCAGAGCGCACATCACGAAGAGAGCGCGCCAGCTTTGGATGCCGCGCATTTAGAAGAGCAGCGCGTGAAGGGCGCCATCAAGACTGATTTCATACTGTCAGCAGAGATCATGACGATTGCGCTTGCCTCAATTGAAAGCGACGACTGGGTTTCCGCGGCGGCGGTTCTGGCGGTCGTCGCAATTGGAATAACAGCGTTGGTCTATGGAGCTGTGGCCTTGCTGGTTAAAATGGACGACGCGGGACTCAAGCTGAGTCAAGTCGGGCGGCTGGCAGCCACTCGTTCATTCGGGCGCTGGATGGTCAAGGCGATGCCGACGGTGATGACAGTAATTTCGGTCATCGGAACGGCCGCCATGCTTTGGGTGGGCGGCAGCATTATTATCCATGGGTTGGAAGTCCTTGGCTGGCACTGGCCGTACGATACGATCCATCAGATCGCAGTGGCGGGATCGCATTTGATCGCGATCTCCGAGGGGTTTGTCGAATGGTTAATCACGGCAACATTGGACGGTGTGATTGGGTTTTTGCTCGGCCTTGCTCTGATACCTGTTGTAACAAAGGTTTTGGTGCCTCTGCTCGGCGGGTTATTCCCTGAGAAATCCACGAGTCACTAGGTCCGCTCTTTGCCTTCAAATCGCGGGAGCATTGCAGAAAAATCCTTGCCGCGACCGTCTTCGTTTTCGACAAATCGTTCGTATAGGTCACAAGCTGTACGTCCCATTGGCGTGTCGGCGTCAACGGCTTCTGCAGCTTGCTGGCTTAGACGCAGATCTTTCAGCATCAACTCGGCTGCAAATCCCGGCTGATACCCGTTATCTGCCGGAGAATTTGGCCCGATGCCTGGGGCAGGGCAGTATGAATTCATGGACCAGGAATACCCAGACGACGTTGATACGACGTCGAACATAGCCTGTCGGTCCAGACCTAGCTTATCTGCCAGAGCGAAGGTTTCGCATGTTGCAATCATTGTCGCGCCGAGGATCATGTTGTTGCAAATTTTTGCGGATTGCCCATTGCCGGATGGGCCGCAATGAACGGCTTTCTGACCCATGATGTCGAATAGAGGCTTTGCAATTTCAAACGCCTCTGTTGTGCCGCCAACCATAAATGTAAGTGTTCCGCTTGCCGCTCCGCCGACGCCGCCCGATACAGGGGCGTCGAGTGGAAGTATACCTTTGTTGCTTGATTGCTTGGCCACATCGCGTGCGCTTTCAACATCAACTGTCGAGCAATCAAGAAGAACGGAACCAGCACTCATATCGACGAGAATCTCGTCGGCAACTTTTCGCAATATCGCGCCATCCGGCAGCATTGTAACAACTACTTCTGCGTCGAGCACTGCGGCGACCGCGTTTTCGGCGCTTGCAACACCGCCGGGAATTTCTGCGGCAAGATCGTAACCAGTTACCTGGTGGTCTGCAGCAGCGAGGTTCGTTGCCATTGGAGCGCCCATATTCCCCAAGCCGATGAAACCAATCTTCATGTTGATACCTCCAGAATTAATTCGTCCTGCCCAAGCGGCTGCAACATTTTTGCGACCTCCGGCAAGGTCGGTCCCGAGGGATCGCTGTGTTGCCAGTGAGGGGACCGG
Source organism: Boseongicola sp. (assembly GCA_051009475.1). Classification (GTDB taxonomy): domain Bacteria; phylum Pseudomonadota; class Alphaproteobacteria; order Rhodobacterales; family Rhodobacteraceae; genus CAXMNX01. The sequence goes on along the minus strand of JBPCWO010000287.1, from coordinate 17,786 downwards.
TCCTTGTCGATGATCGCCGCCCGAATGCCTTCTTGAAAATCGCCTTGGGCCGCAATGCGGTGCACAAATCGATATTCTGTTTTCAACGCCTGATTGATCATGTCATGGGCGCGGGCGCGGTGGATCATTTCGATCGCACAGGCCATCGACAGCGGCGCATTTCGATTGAGAACCTTGAGCGTTTCCGAGGCCCAGTCTGAATTTGAATTGTTCAGCGAACTCAGAACGTCGCGCAGGGTTTCACCAGCGAAATGTTCGTCAATTTCGGTTGCGTGCGTCGCAATCTGGCTTTCTGGCGCGGAATGAGAAGCGCGGTCAATCTCGGTCCAATCACCAGTTGATTCCAAACATTCAATCAACACAGGCCAATCTGTACGTGGAAGATAATAGTCAGCAAAGCCGGCAAAAATTGCGTCGCCCGCAGACATGCGTTTTCCCGTTGCTCCCAAGTATTCTCCGGCACGGCCCGGTGCGCGGGAAAGCAAAAGTGAACCGCCGACATCCGGCACCAATCCGATTGTACATTCGGGCATCGCGATTTCGGAGTTTTCGCAGACCACCCGATGTGAGGCATGGCACCCAATTCCCACGCCGCCACCCATTGTGAAACCCTGCAGAAAACTCGCGATAGGTTTCGGAAAGTGAAAAAGCGCGGCATTCAATGGATATTCTTCGCGCCAAAAACCTCGGACGGTATTATAGTCGCCGTCTATCAGCGCCTGATAAATGTCTGCAATGTCACCGCCGGCACAAAATGCCTTGTCGCCATTGGCGTCCAGAACCAGCATGTCGATTTCGTCATCCGCCGCCCATATGGGCAGAATGGCGAAAATCTTGCGAACCATATCCAGCGTCAGCGCATTCAGCGCGTCGGGACGATCAAGCGTTATGCGCCCGGTCCGGCCAATTTTTCGGATCGCAATATCGTTCATCGATTTTTCAGAAGGTCCCGGGCAACGATTAGCCGCATGATTTCATTCGTACCTTCCAGAATACGATGAACACGCAGGTCGCGGACGACTTTTTCGATTCCGTAGTCCGCCAGATAGCCGTAGCCGCCGTGCAGTTGGAGACAGGTATCGGCAGCGCGACTTGCGGCTTCGGTCACGAATGCCTTTGCCATTGCGCACCGCTTTGTTGCGTCGGGCTGTTCGTTGTCAAATGACCAAGCCGCGTGACGAAGAAACGTGCGAGCCGCCTGCAATTCTATCTCGGTATCGGCCAGTTGGAATTGGAGGGCCTGAAATTGGTCAATGGTGCGACCAAACGCTTGACGTTCGCCGACATAAACAAGCGTTTGATCGAGTACGGCTTGCGCGGCGCCAAGCGAACAGGCGGATATGTTTAATCGACCGCCATCCAGGCCGGACATGGCATATTTGAAACCACTTCCTTCTTCGCCCAGTAAATTCTCGGCGGGAATGTTGCATTTGTCTAACTGAACCTGGCGCGTTGGCTGGCTGCGCCAACCCATTTTTTCTTCCAGTCCGCCGAATGAGAGTCCATCAGATCCGCTTTCAACTAGGAATGCAGAGATGCCGGCCGGGCCTTCGTCGCCCGATCGCGCCATGACGAGGTAGGCGTCCGAATATCCGCCGCCGGATATGAAAGCCTTTGTTCCGGACAAACGCCAACCTTCATTGGTTTTCTCGGCACGAGTTTTCAGCGCGGCCGCATCGGACCCGGAGCCCGGCTCGGTCAGGCAGTATGACAGAACGGTTTCCATCGACATGGCCCCGGGAAGCACACGAGACTTCAGCTCGTTCGATCCATAGGCGTCGATCATCCGTGCGACCATATTGTGAATGGAAAGGAACGCGGCAACGGATGCGCACGACCGAGACAAAGCTTCGAACACAAGCGATGCATCCAGTCGAGACAATCCGGCGCCGCCTGCGGCTTCACTTACGTAAAGGCCGCCAAATCCCAGCTCAGCCATTTCGATCCAGAGTGACTTTGGGATAGAACCTTCACTTTCCCAATCCCGGGCGTGCGGCGTGATCTTTTCTTCGGCAAAGGACCGCGCGGTGTCGAATATGAATGTTTGCTCTTCCGAGAGTGCGAAATCCATGGCGCCCCCAAGTAATTGAACAAGTGTCCAGTTAAAATCCCGGTTACCGCGCAGCCACGCAGTATGCAAGTTTAGAGATCGGAAACAAACTCGGCGACAAGGCTTTGTGTTACGGCTTGCATTGCTTCGTCGTGGTTTTCGCCAGCTTCGCGACACGTGGCATATATTTGCCTTTGGCGATCCGAACTGGTGCCACCTGACACAATCTCTCGCGCGCGCAAGACTTCGTTGGTACAACCAAGATGTTCGGCGTCTTCCTCGATCAGCTCAAGAAGCTCTTCAACCAGATCGTGCATCGAAACGATCTGGTGCTGGCCAAAGTCAATCAACCCCTCGGCGGCACCAAATCTTTGCGCCCGCCAGCGGTTTTCGCCTACCAGGAACCGATCGTAGATGCGCCAACGTTGATTGCTGCGAGATAATCGCCAAAGCATCCGGGCCAGACATTGCGTCAAGGCGGCGATAGTCAGTGCATCTTCCAACCTTGGCGATACATCGCAGATGCGGCTTTCGATTGTTGGGTATCGGTGTGAGGGCCGCAAATCCCACCAGATTTTGGTCGAGTCCTCGATGATCTTCAGGTCCGTCAAAATTCCGACGGTCCGTTCGTATTCGCCCCAGCTGTCAAACCGCGGCGGCAGCCCGGTCCGCGGCAGATTGTCGAAAACCGTCAGGCGATACGATGACAGTTCGGTGTCCTGACCTTGCCAATAGGGCGACGATGTTGAGAGCGCCAGAAGGTGTGGCAGAAAATAAATCATCTGGTTCATCAGATCGATGCGCACGTCGGGTTCAGCAATTCCGATATGAACGTGCATGCCGCAAATCAATAGGCGGCGGGCGACGCCGCCGAGGGCGCGTTCGAGTTCGTTGTAACGATCCTTGTCAGTGTGGTGTTGGTCTTTCCAATCAGCAAATGGGTGACACGAACACGCAATAGGGGCGAGTCCGTAGGTCGCTGCAATTTCCGCAACCGACCCGCGAAGGCGGCGAAGGTCGTCGCGAGCTTCGGAAATGTTGGTGCAGACTTTGGTGCCGATCTCGACCTGGCACGCTTTGAATTCCGGACTGAATTGTCCCTGCAGGTTTTCCGCGCAGGCGTCCATCATCGCTTTTGGAGCTTCGGCGAGGGCGCCGGTGTCGGACTGGACGAGCAGATATTCTTCTTCGATTCCGATTGAAAATTCAGACATTTCGGCGGCCTTTGGCAGTGCAAATCAGTCGTACAAAAATAGAGCAGGCGGCGTCACGAATCGCAACAATTCGATTTGATGCCCGTAGTAATCAATTTCCAAACAATCGAGTGAATAGGGGCTGATTGTTCACGTTTTGCGAATAATCAGGCTATTTCCGGCCGGATTGATAACCATTCTGCCAATTACTGGGCAATTCCGTGCCGCAATTTCGTCATATTTGGTTGAGGTCTCTGTAATCGCGTTGTAGCTTGATGGCATGAAATAAGTGGTGCTTGGGAATCTGGGTGCTTGAATTTTGTGAGTGGGGGAAAGAATTGTGAACCTAACAAAGACGATAATTGCAGCTGGCGCATTTGTGCTGTCGGCCGGTGTGGCAAACGCAGCGACTTACAATGTAGCGGCAACCGGTTCTATTGGCACTCTCGACTGCGTTAGTTGTGTGTGGGTTGATTCTTCGACTGGAGAATATGATCTCGCGGGCGATCACACCGGTGAAGGTTTCCTTTCCGGCGGTGACCCAGTGCAACTTTTTAACATCGACCCAAATGCGAACTCGATAGCCAACGAAGTTGCGAACTTAAATGAATTGATGGGCTTGAGTCTTGATGCGAATGATTTCGGCAAAAACGAGTCTGGTAGCTGGAATGCGGATATCGGCGAAGGCTGGCTGATTTTCAAATTTGGTCAGGGAACACAAAGCGAGCCGGTTTCACACCTTTTCGTTTACAGCGACGGTGGAAACGTCTCGTACACAGGCCAAGCTTTGAGCCACGTAACCTTTGCTGGCGATATGCCAATCATCCCGGCTCCGGCAGCGGGCTTCCTTTTGATAGGTGCTCTTGGTGGACTTATCGCGCTTCGTCGGCGCAAGTCCTAAGCCAAGTCTACTTTCCCCATCTACCCGAAAGGGCGGTCGTTCGGCCGCCCTTTTCTGTTGCGACCAAGTTGCCAGGTCGGTGATTTCGGCGCAAATTGTTCAGATTTCGTGTCCGATCATCTTCGAGCATGTTGAATGTTCCGCGATATGGCACAGTTCGCCAGAATATTGCCCTAATTTTTGCCAGATGCCTCATTCGTGCCTATATTCATTATGGCCTTGAGACTCAGTCTGGGCTGCGTTACCCGCATCACGCGGGAGTAATTAGTGGGGGCTAGTTATGAAACTATTTAAACACGCGCTCGCAGCGTCAGCGATTTCGATGCTGGCAACTAGCGCATGGTCGGCATCTTACAGCTTTAATCTTGCAGCCGATGGTGATCCGATAGATCCAGGGACCGAGACAGCTAACAGCTTCTCCATATCGGATGGCGATATGACAGGGTCTTTTACCGGTCGTTACATTGATAATCCCGGCTATGACGGCATGATGCTGAACAGCGGTAATATCAATGATGCCTATCAGCTAAGACGATGGTCGCTCGGTGCTGGTATCTACAATGTCAGTACAAACGACCAGCATACCGTTGATGGCAAGGGCTATCACGATTTCGTCGAAATGGCGTTTACGTTCATGGGAAGTGCCGTGGATGTGACACTGACGTCGTTGAGCTTTGGGTGGTTCGGCGGCGGATATTCCGGACCAATCAACTCATCGTTTGAGCTGATCGTGGATTCCACCGGAAATGCGACAATAGACCTTGGCGACATGAAGGAATACGCGGGCGAAGTATCCAACAGTGCGGGTAACGGACCGGTGAGCGTGTCTGGCTTTGGACTATCGGCGAACGACGTATTTGGTGTCATGGCCGGTGAAAATGGAAGCTGGAAACTGAATGCGGTGACGGTTGAATATACGCCTGACGTTCCGGAAATCCCGCTTCCTGCTGGGATCTGGCTGATGTTGGGTGGTTTGGGCGGCTTGGCTGCTGTACGCCGCCGCTAAAACGCGACCTGATCGCCACCTTTTAAATTTAGCAACGCCCGCGCTTCTGCGGGCGTTGCTAATTCGAACCCCAGTGTTTCAAGTAACTGGCGAGCAATCATGACTTGCTGTTCATTGGATTTGGCCAGATTGCCGGGCCCGGCCCATAATGAATCTTCCAGGCCAACACGCATATTTCCACCCAGTGCCGCCGCCTGTGCGCCGATTTTCATTTGATTAGCGCCAGCACCGAGAACTGACCATTGAAATGCATTTCCAAATAATCGTGTTGCCGTTCGGTGCATGTGCAGCACGTCTTCGGGGTGCGGGCCAATGCCCCCTAACAAGCCAAACACCGACTGAATGAACAGGGGTGGTTCCACAAGTTTGCGGTCAAGAAAATGCGCGAGATTATACAAGTGCGAAATGTCGTAGCATTCGAATTCAAACCGCGTCCCGTTTTCGCGGCAGGCCGAAAGGACGTATTCGATGTCGGCAAATGAATTGCGAAAAACCAAATCGCGCGAGGCTTCGAGATGCGTTCGTTCCCAATCGTGGGCGAATTCATCATAACGGTTGAGCATCGGGTAAAGCCCGAAGTTCATCGAGCCCATGTTCAGGCTTGCAAGTTCAGGTTTCCACTGCGCTGCGGGTCGGACACGTTCCTCGACCGTCATAAAAGGACTGCCGCCGGTGGTCAGATTAAGAACCGCATCCGTGGATTGCTTGATCCGTTTGAGGAAACCTCCAAACGCGTCGGCGGATTGATCGGGTTTTCCAGTTTCGGGGTCGCGGGCGTGAAGATGTAAAATAGCCGCGCCGGCTTCAGCCGCGGTTATTGCGCTCTGAGCAATGTCGTCCGGGGTGACGGGCAGGTGGGGCGACATAGATGGTGTGTGGATTGCACCGGTGATCGCACAGGTTAATACGATTTTTCGACGGCTTGGCATGTATTCCTCGCTGGAACGCAGAGCGCGTGTGACGAAGAACCTTTCGGCGCTTCGCCACTTTGGAATTCCCTAGTCCATTTGTTTGAAATGGAATTCGCCGCCTTCTTTCAAACCGCTTGGCCAGCGCGAGGTAATCGTTTTGGTTCGCGTATAAAACTTGAACGCGTCGGGTCCATGCTGGTTCAAATCGCCAAAGCCCGACTTCTTCCAACCACCAAACGTATGATAGGCGAGTGGCACCGGAATCGGCACGTTGATGCCAACCATCCCGATATTGACCCGATTGGCAAAGTCGCGCGCTGTGTCGCCGTCGCGTGTGAAGATCGCGGTGCCATTGCCGTATTCATGATCCATCGCGAGCCCCAGCGCCTCTTCATAATTTTGTGCGCGGACAGTCGACAGGACAGGTCCGAAGATTTCGGTTTTGTAGATGTCCATATCGCGGGTCACTTTGTCAAACAGGTGCGGCCCGACAAAGTAGCCGTCCTCGTATCCCTGCATACTGAAGTCGCGGCCATCGATTACTAGTTCGGCGCCCTGTTCAATACCGCTTTCCACCAGTCTGTGAATGTTCGCCTTTGCGGCCGCGGTGACGACTGGTCCATAGTCAACATCATCGCCAGCGGTATATGGGCCGACTTTCAGTTTTTCGATTCTGGGAGCAAGTTTTTGAATCAGCCGGTCGGCAGTTTCTTCGCCAACCGGGACGGCGACAGAAATCGCCATGCATCTTTCACCGGCAGCGCCATATCCAGACCCGACAAGAGCGTCAGCGGCCTGATCCATGTCGGCATCGGGCATGACGATCATGTGGTTCTTGGCGCCACCAAAGCATTGAACACGCTTACCATTTGCGCACCCACGACTGTAAATATACTCCGCGATAGGCGTGGAACCAACGAAGCCAACGCCCTGAACTGTTGAGTTGTCCAAGATGGCATCTACGGCTTCCTTATCGCCGTTTATGACCTGTAGAACGCCGTCTGGCAGTCCTGCTTCCTGCAGCAATTCCGCGAGCATCAACGGGACTGACGGGTCCCGCTCGCTCGGCTTTAGAATGAAAGCATTTCCGCAGGAAAGTGCCGGTCCCATCTTCCACATCGGAATCATTGCCGGGAAATTGAAAGGCGTTATTCCTGCGACGACGCCCAACGGCTGGCGCATTGAATACATGTCGATCCCCGGTCCAGCGCTATCAGTGAAATCGCCTTTCAAAAGATGCGGCGATCCAATGCAGAATTCTATGACTTCAAGACCGCGTTGAACATCGCCTTTGGCGTCGGGAATGGTTTTCCCGTGCTCACGCGAAAGGGCCTCGGCGAGCTTGTCCATATCGCGGTTCAGCAGCTGAACGAATGCCATCATCACGCGTGCACGGCGTTGTGGATTGGTCGCGCCCCAGGCTTGTTGCGCCTGGGCTGCGCTTGCAATTGCTGCGTCGACTTCTGCCTTCGACGCGAGTGCGACTTGCGCCTGAACCTCGCCTGTAGATGGGTTGAATACATCGGCCACACGTCCGGATTTTCCGGCGACACGTTCTCCATTCACGAAATGCGGGATTTCTTGCATCGGTTCCTCCTTGATTGGGTGGCAGTTTACTCTTGCGTTTTTTAATGGAAAAGAGACTCTTTTCCAAAGAGGCTTTGCAATAATGTCGGTATGAAATGGCGCTGGACTGGGATGACCTGAGGATATTTCTTGCCGTTGCACGGGCTGAAAGTCTTTCTTCGGCCGGGAAGATACTTAAACGCGACCCTGCAACCGTCGGACGTCGGATTGCCGGTCTTGAAGAATTGGTTGGTATTCCGCTTTTTACAAAATCGCCGCAAGGATACGCGCTAACCGACGCAGGCACGCGGCTATTATCCCATGCTGAGCAAGCGGAGCAGTCGGTTGCGCTGGGGCTTGATGACCTGGTGGGTGACACAGGTGGATTGTCTGGTCAGGTGCGGATCGGAGCGACTGACGGCTGCGCAAGTTATATCTTGCCTCAGGTTTGCGCATCGATTTCGCGCGAACACCCTGATCTGGAGTTACAAATTGTTGCGCTCCCGCGCGTTATCAATCTTTCCAAGCGCGAAGCCGACCTTGCAATTACAGTTTCACCAGCTCAGGCAGGGCGGGTCAAAATCGAAAAAATCACTGACTACCACCTGCATCTAGCTGCTTCGAAAGATCACCTGGCACGGCATGGCCCTATCCGCGCCCTTTCTGACCTGAAGAACCATGCATTCGTCGGTTACATCCAGGATCTTATATTTTACTCCGAGCTCGATTTCCTGCGCGAACTTGGAGTCGATCGCGTGTCGCTTGCCTCAAACTTGGTTTCTGTTCAGCTTGGGTGCCTTCGACAAGGTGGTGGGATTGGAATCACACACGACTTCATACTGCCGTTTGCCAGCGATTTGGAACGGGTGCTTCCCGATCAGGTTAGCTTCAAAAGATCATTTTTCCTTCTTCGGCACGCCGACGACGCGAAAGTCGAACGCTTGAATCGCGTGGCTGAACTTTTGACGCAAGGCATCAGGGACGAAGTGCCGCGTTTGGAAGCAATGCTTGACAGACCACTGGCTGCAGTGGGACGCTAGTCACGAGGTTGTGAAAATTGGAGGAAACATGCTTGTTCGTCAAATACTTGCAACCAAAGGCGGCGGTGGCGTTATCACCATCGGATCGAATACTTTGGTGAGCGACGCTGCACGGCTTTTGTCGGAAAAGCGTATCGGCGCGGTTGTCGTATCGGACGACGGAGACACTGCGCAGGGAATCTTATCTGAGCGGGACATTGTGCGCGAACTGGGTCGGCGTGGCGACGGATGCCTTGACGACAGTGTTACGGCGCTGATGACGCGGGAACTGATCGGTTGCACACCGGACGAGACAGCCGATGATGTCTTGGAAAAGATGACACGCGGCCGGTTTCGACACATGCCGGTGACTGAAGACGACAAGATGATCGGATTGATCTCAATTGGCGATGTTGTGAAGGCAAGGCTGAGCGAGCTTTCGATGGAAAAAGATGCGCTCGAGGGAATGATCAAGGGTTTTTAGCTAACCGCTTGATCGGCGAAATTTTTCGTGACACCCAAGTCTGAAGGCAATTCAAGCGGGGCACGCATGCGAATTGGGCTCTATCCAGGGACATTCGATCCCGTGACAGTGGGTCATCTAGACATCATTCGGCGTGCAACCGTTCTTGTAGATCGTTTGATTATTGGCGTAGCGATCAATCGCGATAAGAGCCCGCTGTTTTCTCTGGAAGATCGCGTCGCGATGATCGAAGCGGAGTGCAGAGATATTTCTGCAGACGCCGGCGTCGAAATCGTCGCTCACCCATTTGAGAATCTGTTGATCGATTGCGCACGGGATGTGAACGCGGGCATCATCGTTCGTGGCCTGAGGGCGGTTTCTGATTTCGAATACGAATTTCAGATGGTTGGCATGAACAGAGTATTAGATGACTCCATTGAGACCGTGTTTCTGATGGCTGACGCCGAACATCAGGCGATTGCGTCCAAGCTGGTGAAGGAAATTGCGCGGCTAGGGGGCGATGTATCAAGTTTTGTCACGCCGCCAGTTCGAAATGCGTTGATATCACAAATGAAAAAATCGGACTAAGCTCCACTGAGACCGGCGACTTGCTCGGTTGGTCGATCGTCATTTGACGCAGCCTCGGCGTCCATCGTTGAGCGCTCGCCACATGCGTATTGGGTATCGGTGGCCGGATCCGGGTAAAGGATTCGCAGTGAGATATCAAAACCGCCGAGGATCAAAGCAATGGGAGTCTTCGCCGCTGCGTAGAGTGTGCGAACGCGCGGAGCAAAACTCAGTTTGAACTGTCGAAGCCCACTGCCGCACGAGCACCATAGGAAAATGGTATATGGCCACCAGCGATCCTCCATTGGCATTGCAGAAAGTGACAAACGGGCAATGCCGACGATTTTTGCCTGCTGAATTGCAGCAGCAACGAGCGCGTGCATCGTTCCATCCGGTGTTCCGTCCTGACTTCTGAGTAGATCAAGGGTCCAATTATCTTCCGCAGTGTGGAACGAAGCGAACGCAACAAGATCATTATCTTGAAACGCCAGAAAAACGGCTTGCTTGGCGACATAGTGGTGAGAGTAACGGCCCATTGAAAATCCGCGTTCACCACCGTTTCGTGTTGACCAAGCCTGCGCAACGCGGGCCATCGCATCCAACGGGACTTGGTTCGCCAACTCGACAGTGATACCGGCCCGGTTTGCTAGCCGAAGCTTACGCCGAAGTTGCCGTCGAGCTGGTATTTCGAGGTGGAAATCTTGCGGCCTAATCCATGCTTCTTCGGAAATAGCCACGGTCGACCAGCCGGCGCGTCGCGCGACCGCGGCGGCTTGCCTGGTGCATTTGTAAATAATTGGCCAACGACCGGCAGTACCGGCAATCTGGCAGAGGTCGTTTAGAATACCGAGATTGAACGGCTGACCGCAGACTGGATCGCCTATGACGACGAGGCTTTGGCTGGCTCTTGCAGTCAGGCACGTCGTATTGGCCAGACTGGTAATATCGTGAGTCGCTGAAACCGCCGAAAAACCTGCCTCGGCGTTAAGGCCGGAGATATGACATCGGGTTTGGTCGGCAATTTGCTTCGGTTTTGCCGGCGGGCAGGCAAGTGCAAATATTGCGAGGCAGGCCGGAATTGCAAAAAATACCAGACGAAACCCCAAAATGGCAGCCAACAAATCTTCAGTTGGCACTTGAGGCAGCAACGTGAGAATGCACACTTCAAACGGCCCAAGACCAAATGGAGTGCCGGACATCAGTCCTGCGCCTAGGGCCAGCAGGAACACCGACAGGACAATTGAAAAAGAAACGCCGAGGTCTGGTAGCAAAATCCAAAATGCAAGTCCCGCAAATCCTACGTCAATTGCTGTTGTCGTGACTACGCGGAGCAACAGTGGAATCGGGGGAATTGAGAATGGGAGCCAGTTCGGTTGTCGAAGTGACAAAATACACAGGCCGATCACAATTACTGCGGCCAAAATACCGATTGGAATCTCGCCCGACTGGATCAAGTCGGAAAGATACATTGCGATTAACACCAATAGCCCAAGCGACAGCATGAAGGCCGCAGAAACATACGCCGTAACCATGGCGGCTTTTGGAAGTGAAATTTCAGGCAACATCCGCCAACGGCAAAGAGTGCCAGTGAACAGGCCAAAGCCAAGGAATTGCGACAGGGCAATCGAGGAGGCGCCCGTCCACTGAGACCGCGATACCGACACGCCGGTCGCCAGCCAGCCGTGAAACATGGCGTCGTATCGCGCTACGGTCAGAAAGCTCGCAATTGTTGCTGCCAGAGAAATCAACCACGCGCTGGGCGAGATCGAAGCAATTGCCAAAGTAACGGAAGCAGCGTCAATTTTTTCGAGCTGATACCACGCCGCTAGAATACAGCTTGCAAGTATCGTGAGTGGCATTGCGAAATTGTGTAGGGCTGACCGCGGTGTTGCGGCAATGGCCATATTGAATTGCGAAAGCATGATCACCAACACCTGTCGTGACAAAGTTAGGTGTTGGTACGGGGCGACGGTTCATGACGACTTAATGTATCGGCATTTGAATGAAAAAGGGAGCGCCTCTGACGCTCCCAATTCATCAAGCCCGGATCGGATTCTCAGATTTCTTCCATAATCTGCGACTTGGCCGTGCTCATGAGCTCTGTCATCTTGGCGCGAATATCTTCTTCCGACGATAAATCACCAAGATCAGATGCAACTTTGCGTAAGACGTCATCATCTCCGGCTTCTTCAAAATCTGCCTTTACGACACTTTTGGCGTAGTCATCTGCTGCGTCGCCAGCCTTTCCCATAAGTTCGGCAGCCCAAAGACCAAGAAGTTTGTTGCGCCGAGCCTCGGCCTTGAACTGCATTTCGGCGTCATGCGCAAATTTGTTCTCGAAGGCGTTTTCGCGATCATCAAAGGTGGTCATTCGGGGCTCTCCATCAAAGGCTGATTGTCGTCCTGTCATTGATATGCCTTCACACATTGCGGTTCACAAGTGCCTCGGCTTGCCCGATCGTCGCACTTGGCCTATAGCGGCGCCAGAGCGCAGGGTGGACTCCGCGCGATTTCATCGGGAATTTAGATATGGCGCGGCGCAAAAAGGTCTATGAAGGCAAGGCCAAGATTCTCTACGAAGGTCCTGAGCCCGGAACGTTTGTGCAGTATTTCAAAGACGATGCAACCGCCTTCAATGCGCAAAAACGCGATGTAATCGAAGGCAAGGGTGTGTTGAACAATCGCCTGAGCGAGTTCTTCATGCGCGGTCTTGCTCAGATCGGGATCCCCAACCACTTTATCAAGCGGCTCAATATGCGCGAGCAATTGATCCGTTCGGTTGAAATCATTCCGCTAGAAGTGGTTGTACGTAATTTCGCTGCTGGAACACTATCTGAGCGCCTCGGGCTTGAGGAAGGAACACCACTTCCTCGCCCGATTATCGAGTTTTGTCTGAAAGACGACGAACTTGGCGACCCGCTTGTTTCTGAAGAACATGTCATAGCCTTTGGATGGGCAAGTCAGCAGGAGCTGGATGACATGGTTGCATTGGGATTGAGGGTAAATGACTTTCTTTCTGGGTGTATGTTGGCAGTAGGAATAAAACTGGTCGACTTTAAAATTGAGATTGGGCGCATTTGGGACGGAGATTTTCAGCGATTGATCGTTGCCGATGAAATCAGCCCGGACAGTTGTCGGCTTTGGGACATCGAGAGCGGGGACAAGCTGGATAAGGATGTTTTTCGCCGCGACTTAGGGAATTTGGCCGATGCCTATACCGAAGTCGCGCGGCGACTCGGTGTATTGCCTACAAATGTAACTCACGCGCCGAAACCGACGTTGATTAACTGATCGAATTTGTCGGCTTCACTGAGATTTTGAGTGCGGGGCGTGCGTCGGCGTCCATTCAATTTTATTGACCTAAACATTGATGATTGCGATTCGACAATCAGGGGCGAATCCGCGATAGAAACTGCATTATTGAGCGAAGGAATTGCAATGAAGGCGCGGGTTCACGTTATGCTAAAGAACGGCGTTCTCGACCCTCAGGGAGAAGCAGTTCGACATGCTCTTGGCACACTTGGATTTGCGGGCGTGGAAAGCGTTCGGCAGGGCAAAGTTATTGAGTTGACTTTGGAAGGCAACGACCCAAGCCTCGCCAAGGCTGAAGTCACAAGTATGTGCGAGGCACTTCTGGCAAACACCGTGATTGAACAGTACGAGGTGGAAATCCTTTGATGCGCGCGGCAGTCATAGTTTTCCCCGGATCAAACTGTGATCGAGATCTGGCTGTTGCTTTTGAAGGTGCCGGATTTTCCGTCGAAATGGTTTGGCACAAGGATACAAAGCTGCCCCGGGAAATCGACTTCGTGGGCATACCGGGTGGCTTTTCGTTCGGCGACTATCTTAGATGCGGTGCGATTGCTGCACGATCGCCAATAATAAATGCAGTTAAAGCTCATGTAGAACGCGGCGGATATGCCATTGGGATCTGTAATGGATTTCAGGTTCTGCTCGAAACCGGTCTATTGCCAGGCGCGTTGATCAGAAACGCAGGGCTTAGATTCATTTGCAAACCCGTTGCACTTTGTGTCGAGAGTGCGGACAACGCATTCTGCGAAGGTTACCGAGCAGGTCAAATTGTCAGCTACCCTGTCGCTCATCATGATGGAAACTATGTAGCCACTGCGAGTATTCTGGAGGAACTCAACTCCGAAGATCGGGTTGCTTTCAGGTATCGAGATGACGTCAACGGTTCTAAAGAGAATATCGCTGGAATTCTTTCCAAAAATCGCCGCGTTCTCGGTCTGATGCCGCACCCAGAGCGCGCATCCGATAGCGGTATTGGAGCTGCTGACGGCGCGGTTATGTTTCAAACATTGGCGAGATCCCTTGTCGTGGCTTGAGACAATCGCTCTAAGCGCCTAATTTCATGCCATGAGCGAGGAAAGCTCGACGCGAAACATGCAGACCGAACATTCGCCCTGGGCCGTCCGGGCGATGATGATTCTTGTGATCTCTGCGGCTGTTGCTGTTGTTTGGGTAACAAACCAGTTATTGACAGAACGCTTTACTGAAAGCACGCGATCGCGAGCTGAAGTGCGTCTAGCTCTCTATTCTGGGAATATATTGAGTGAACTTCAGCGAAATCAGATAGTTCCACAGCTTCTTGCGCGAGATCCAACACTGATCGGTGCGCTCAATTCTGCTGATTGTTCGCAATCCTCGCAGAGGCTTATTTCCTATCGTGAAGAAATCAGGGCTGCGGGGCTGATCTTACTCGACGAATCCGGGCGAACGGTAGCTGCCACAGATCGATCGTTGCTTGGCTCAGTACATCGAACAGAACCTTATTTCATAGACGCTCTGCGCTCGAGTGACACTGTTTTTACAACAAATATTGAGGACACTGGCATCCGTCAGTTTTCATATTCCCGAAAAATTGAAGTCGGTGGCGTACTTGCTGGTGTGATTGTGGTTGAACTGAATCTGCAGCAATTCGAACTTGCATGGGCTGGATTCACTGATGCGGTGACGGTCGCTGACAGTGAAGGGGTAATATTGCTTTCGACTGAAAGTAGTTGGCGCGGGCGAACGGAAGCAGACGCCCTTCAAACCCGTTCCGCACCTTCCGCAATTCAACGAGCTATTCGCGCGACTGCGGATTGGTCGGCACTTCCAATCGACGCCTATATTCGCGGCCAGGCCGTTATGCGGCAGGAAACAAGGATCGGATTTCAGGGTTGGAGGATGGCGAGCTTCACGACGTATGCCGGCATTCGAGAGCGGGTAAACGCCTTTATTGCGCTCGAGATTATGGGATTCGCAATAATTCTCGCGGTTGGATTCTACTTTATCAGTCGCAAAGCGACTTCAAGACTCGTGGTTTTTCAGCGTGAGTCGGCAGAGCTTCGCCAATTGAACGCCGCGCTGCAGCGAGAAATTGCCGAACGCGAAAGAGCGGAACGCCACTTGGAAGTTGCTGAACAAACGTTGCAACAAAGCTCAAAACTCGCAATTTTGGGTGAAATGTCGGCGGCTGTAAGCCACGAGTTGAACCAGCCGCTTGCTGCAATGAAAACATACCTGGCAGGTGCGAAGCTTTTGCTTCAACGAAGGCGGCCTGATGAGGCGCTTTCATCGTTTCAACGCATTGACGATTTGATCGAAAGAATGGGGTCGATCACGCGGCAACTAAAGTCATACGCGCGGAAGGGTGGGGACGCATTTGAGTCAATAGATGTTAGAGATTCCGTGTCTGCCGCGCTAAGCATGATGGAGCCCCAGCTTCGGCAACGGAACATGGCGATTGCGTCATCTATGCCTCGTGAGCCGGTAATCATTGAGGCGGATAAGATCCGGCTGGAGCAGGTTGTCATCAATCTGCTTCGCAACGCTCTTGACGCAACGAAGGGCACGCCCGAGCCTGAAGTCAAAATAATTGTGTCGGTTTCAGACGATGTGCTGATCACTGTTCGCGACAATGGCGCTGGAATCGACGATCTTGAGAGCCTTTTCGAGCCGTTTTATACAACAAAGTCGCCAGGCGATGGTGTAGGGTTAGGACTTGCCATTTCTTCTGGTATCGTAAACGACCTCGGAGGTCGCCTGACAGCGAAAAACGGACAAAATGGTGGGGCGATATTTGAGATTAGCCTGCCGCTAGCTTCTGCTGCGGCAAGTCAAGCGGCCGAATGATGCTAAGGAGTGACCGATGTCACAGGCAATGAAGATCGCTATTGTCGATGACGAACAGGATATGCGCCAATCAATAAGCCAGTGGTTGGCCTTGTCGGGATTTGATACCGAAACATTTTCGAGCGCCGAAGACGCGTTAAAAAATGTTGGTGCGGACTATCCAGGTGTTGTTGTCAGCGACATCAAGATGCCTGGTATGGACGGCATGGCGTTTCTCAAACGTCTAATGAGTGTCGATAGTGCGCTGCCGGTCATCATGATTACCGGGCACGGCGATGTCCCGATGGCGGTTGAGGCGATGCACGTCGGTGCATTCGACTTCCTTGAAAAACCATTCAATCCAGATCGGATGACCGAACTTGCAAAAAGAGCCACAAATGCGCGGCGGCTAACGCTTGATAATCGTGCGCTTCGGCGTGAGTTGAGCGATGGCGACGGTATCATTAAGAAACTGGTTGGATCTTCACCGGTCATGGAACGTCTGCGCGAAGACATCCTCGACTTAGGTCAGGCCGATGGTCATGTATTGATCGACGGCGAAACCGGCACTGGCAAAACTTTGGTTGCGCATGCTCTTCACGCTGTTGGTGCGAAGGCCGGACGTAAGTTCGTCCTTTTCTCGTGCGCCGCGCACGACGAGGTGGCGTTGGCCCAACGGCTCTTCGGACCAATTGAGGACGGGGATCGCTTGCCGTTGCTGGAGGAAGCACGCGGCGGGACGCTTGTATTAGAAAACATCGAGGCACTTCCTGAGAAGCTGCAGGCGCGTTTGTTGACGTGGATGAACGAGCAGGGGACCCCGGCCGAGACACGAATTGTGGCTATCTGCAATTTGCAAGAGGCCGGTCGAACTTGCGAGGACGCATTGCGCCCGGACCTTTATTTCCGTCTTGCGGCTATGAAAATAACATTGCCTCCGCTTCGTCAGCGCGGCGAGGACATCCTGATGTTGTTCCAAAAGTTTGGTGAGCAATTTGCAGAAGAGTACGGGTGCCCTGCGCCGGAAGTTAGTGCGCAAGAGGCGGCGCAGCTTCTTCAGGCGCCTTGGCCGGGAAATATCCGCCAGCTTCTCAACATTGCCGAAAGAGCGGTGCTTCAATCGCGACGCGGAACGGGGACGATTGCATCACTGTTAATGGCCGACAGCGAAGAATCCGACATGAACGTCACTACTGAAGGTAAGCCGCTAAAAGAGTATGTTGAAGCATTTGAACGGATGCTTATCGACAACACTATGCGAAGGCACCGCGGTTCGATTGTTAATGTCATGGAAGAACTGTGTCTGCCACGCAGGACACTGAATGAAAAAATGGCTAAATACAGCTTGCAGCGTTCAGAATATCTTTGAGCTGTTGTGATCAAAGGGATAAATGCGCAATCGGGCTGCGTCAGATTGGTGTCAAAGATGATTTGACACGGTGCGCATTGAATTTCCTCATTGTAATTTGAACTGAACAGACCTTATGTTGTCCTGGAAGCGGCATCGTCGGCGCAATGCTTGATGTCACTTGGAGAAAAGTTTCGCTGTTCCAGGTATTTGTGCCGCATTTTGTGGCCCTTGGTCCGGCATTTCGGCCGCGAGGTCGGTGTAATTTGAATTGCCTGTGAGATGCACGTCTTGTGCGTCCCGGGCCTTGAACGGGCGCTCCGACCGCGGAGCGTCGGAGAAGAAACGCGATGAAGTGCGCGTGGGAAAGTGGATACTTGCCCCCAACCTTGGATGGTCGGCGCCGGACGCCTGAAAGGCTTCGCATCGCCCTAAATTGCCGCAGTAACAAACAAATTGCCCGTATTTATTCGGGTTTTGAACGGCTGCGCGGAAAGTCAAAATGTCAAAGAAGATGCTTATCGACGCCACCCACGTCGAGGAGACAAGAGTGGTGGTGGTCGACGGAAACAAAGTCGAAGAATTTGATTTTGAGTCTGAAAACAAACGTCAGCTAGCCGGCAATATCTATCTTGCCAAAGTAAC
>JBPCWO010000286.1:0-7683 GCA_051009475.1 Boseongicola sp. | reverse complement strand
GTCGATCAGGGCCTCGCCCGCACAAAGGATCATTCATCCGGTCCAAGAAAAGAATTTTCCAAGCCTTAAGTCCGTCTTCGACTGGCTTCAACCGATATAGGAGTTTGACACCGATCAAAGCCGGAACTAGCGGGCAGCGATAACATTTAGGCGTCAGGAACAGGAGCAATAAAATGGTGGAAAAAACGCATACATCGGGTCTTTGGCCGGCGCTGTCTGACCCTCTTCGCGCCTTCGGTTCGCGCCTGAGCGAATGGATTGCGCCTCTGTCCGAGGCTTCCGGCGACGACAACGTCTACAGGATCTCGGTCGAGCTTCCCGGCGTGGCTGAGGAAGACATTACGCTAACCGCCAATGACGGCGTGCTGACGCTCAAAGGCGAAAAGAAAACCGAGAGAGAAGAAAAAGGCGAAACCTGGTTTTTCTCCGAACGCCAATACGGCGGTTTTAGCCGGTCATTCCGTTTGCCGCCTGATGCGGACGACGACAAGGTCAAAGCCGATTTGAAAGACGGTGTTTTGGCGATCACGGTGGCCAAGCGAGAAGAAGAAGTGCCGAAATCCAGCCAGGTCAAAATCAACGCGGCCTGAGTGTTAATCGACCGAAGCATTGAAGTCAGTCTGTGCCGCTTTGGCCCAGGCTGTAACTCTCCTGTTATCCTATTCGGTGCTTTCTGTGCTATGCTTGCCAGGCAATCATAGGTTAGATCGGTCGATGAAACCCAGAAGCGACAAGATCGGCAAGGTCGAGATATTCTCCGAGAAAATGGACGCGGCGCGTGAATTGAGCAGTTGTTGCATAGGCGTCGAAGCCCACTTGGAAGCCGATGCAAACCATGCGCCAAATCACCCTGAAAGCAGTCTCAATTCTACCAAGCGCCGTCTGGAAAAGGCGTTTGAAAGGCTAATTAAGGCCGGCTAGAGGACTCGACCCACTCGCATACCGAAGCGGTCGGCAAAGAACTCAGTTTTATTGCTGCTGCGCATAAAAGTATGCTGCCACGGCCGCTGCGGTCGCGATGATAATAGCTGCGAATGCCAACTTCCACGCCGACCAAGGGCGTTCGCCCGAAACCTGCCCAGTCTGCCCGTTCACGACAAAGCGAAAGGATCGGCCCCGATATTTATATGCCGCCAGCCAAAGCGGTACGAGGATGTGCTTGAACGTCACGTCGCTGACTTGCGTTTCGACATTGTCCACACGTTGCCGGTCGCCGCCGATATCGAACTTGACGTCGCGAACGATCTGGCGGTCCATGATCCCGCGGGCCGTTGTAAAAGCGTCCTTCAGCTCAACAGTATACGCCTCGGCGCGAAACCCGGCCAGATACTCCGGCTGATAGGGCTCTAGCCGAGTGAGATCCCAGTTCAGCACTGCTTTCTGAAACTTTTCCGGCAGCGCAGTCGAGGCGATGACCAGAACATCGTCAAAAAACCGAGCAACGCGCCCCGATACCCGACGCCAGCGAACCTTTTGAACCCGAATAGTTTGGCTCTTGCCGTTTCGCGTCACGTTTCTTGACTCGTAATAAACCGTGCCGTGTTGCCCGTCATACTTGCTTTTGGTGTCGGAATCGAAGGTCCAGCATGGGGTATAGACCCCATTCAACTGACGCCCCTTTCGGGCATACGCCACCAGCCCATTCGGCGCGAACCAAAGATTGCCCAGCCAATCAACCATCGCGTTTCGGGCGGCCCTTTCTTCGATCGCGAACGGCAATACGGCGCGGGGCTTTATCTGCCGTTGCGCGCCGGTGTCAGTCACGACCGGCGTGGCGCAATACGGGCATTCCGTCGCGTGAACATCACTATCGATCTCGATCCTGGCGCCACAATTTGGGCAGGACGAGGCGCGCGTCACTTCGATCTCGGCGATCGATAGCTCCGCACTGACCTCTGCCTCGAAATCAAGCTCCTTGATGGCACTTGCCTGGGCCCACGGACCGTGGTCGATCGGTTCGACGTTGCCGCAGTGGTCGCATATGAGTTGCTCGTCTCCGGGATCGAACCGCATATCGGACCCGCAGGTCTGGCAAGGAAAACGATGTTCTTCTGGCATCGACATTCGTTAATTTTGTCCGGTGTCGATTTGGGCGGCCAGAGTGCGATAATGGGCGACGTTCAGGCGCTTGTTCGCCAAAAGATACGCCATCACGGCCACGAAAACCGCAATTGGGATAAGCCGCCACGGCATCGTTGCCATGATCGCCGGGACCAGCAGTACGACCCCCAACACGACGTAAATTGTCACATCAGCAGTTCGCCCCTCATCGATACGTTTTTTGGCAAGCCGCAGATTGACTTCCGGCTTGGCCGCCCGGTCGGCGACATATTCGGCCAGTTCGTCAATGCTCCAGCTCCGATCCACTGCCTCGACCGGCAGACAGAGCCCGAAGTCGACTTCAACTCGATTCAGAAACCGGTTCTTGAACATTTTGCCTTTGAAGCTGTCGTCGATCGGACGTCCTTTAGGGCGGATCAAAGATTCAATGAATTGCGCATCATCGACAGGCGCCGCCGCGTCCTCACGGATGTCGCTATGGATATCAAGAAGTCGGGCCCGCGTGTCCATAAATGGCCTAATCCTTTGGTGGCGGTGGTGGGCGAACTGTGAACAGTTGCGCCAACTCGGCAACGTCTTCGGCTCGTTTCCAGCCATCCTGGCCATGGGTCCAGACCCAACTTTCCCGGCTTAGACCACCATCGCCCGCCATCTTGCCCAGATCGGCTTTGGAATAAGGCCCGGTCGTCTCGCCGCCTTCGGCCAAGTGCCAAACGTGTTCAACTGGCGGAGGTGGCGGTGCGACGGGCCGAGCCCCCCAGGGACCGGCCATCTGACCGGCCATCTGCATGCCCATTCCGGCACCAAGACCCATTCCCATTGCCGCACCTGCGCCCGCGCCCTCGTGCCCCAATGCTTCGGCAGTTTTATATCGCAGGTGGTCATCCAGCGATCCAACAACACCGCGGGAAGTGCGTTCGTCCAGTGCTTTTTCCACGGCGGGCGGAAGCGATATATTTTCAATATAAAGTTCAGGCAATTCAAGGCCGTAGGCCGATATGGTTTCTGTTATGGCTTCAGCAAGAATCCGTCCCAAGTCCTGGGTGTTTGCCGCCATGTCGAGCACCGGTATGCCCGCAGTTGCAATTGTTCGTGAAAACGCCTGAACAATGATATTGCGGATTTGATAACTGATTTCATCCATTGTGAATTCGCCATCAGTGCCGACAATTTCGACCAGAAACTTGCCCGGATCGCTGACTTTCACCGAATATGTTCCAAAAGCCCGCACGCGGGTTGGGCCAAATTCCGGATCGCGAATGATGATCGGATTCTTCGTGCCCCATTTCAGATCAGTGAACCGCCGGGTCGCAATGTAGTAGATCTCGGATTTAAACGGAGACTTAAACCCGTGATCCCAATGCTGAAGCGTTGTCAAAACGGGCAGGTTGTTTGTTTCCAGCATGTACAGACCTGGCATGAACGTGTCCGCCAACTGGCCCTCATGAACAAACACTGCCGATTGGCCTTCGCGCACCGTAAGTTTGGCGCCGTATTTGATCTCGTGGTCCTCGCGCTCGAACCGCCAGACCATCGTGTCGCGCGTGTCGTCAGTCCAGTGGATGACGTCGATAAACTCGCCACTCAAGAAATCGAAAATGCCCATTGGGTCCTCCTCAGTTCGGTCACGTCGCGGGCGACAAAAGTTCCGTTGCGATTCTGCGCACCGTGCTCGCGGCTTCGTCATCAGACATACCGGGGGACAAGCGCGAGTCGTAAAGCATCTGCAAAAGCAGTTCGTCATGTGTTGTTAGGCGGCCAAACTCGTCGTCGTCGTTAAAGATCGACGGGCGCGCCAGGGGACTGTCGTTTGCAAGACCTAATCCCTGCGAAACCTCTTCGTGAATACAAGATGTTCGAAGCCGTTCCGGCAATTCTGCGCGGATGACCGCAACGGCGCTCTCGTGAGTATTGTTGCCGGCCGGGTCCGACGCAAATACCACGCAATATGTCTCGCGCGGCATGTCTTCGACGTAACTAATTTCAGCGGCCGAGATTTCCGGGATCAATCCACGAAGTAATGGACCTGACGAACGCAGTTCTTGATCATTCAATATCAGGACGTGAAAATTGCCCCCGCGTGCGACGACATTCACCGGATGTTCCGTCGCGGTCTCAAGGCGCAACGCCAGACGGTTGATCGTCTTACGGTCAAACGCGGCTTGTGCAGGGTCAACACTGGCGCCAAATAGGGGTTCAATTTTAACAGGTACGACCCATCGATGCAGGCTGTTCTCAGTGCTTCGCCGAACAAGTCGCCCGGAAATCCCGGTGAATTCCTGGCTAAACGCCAGCGCCATGAAATTCCGCGCCAGTGTCGTATCGGTAAACGGGACGTCCGGCCCACCTCCGTCAATCCGCAATAATCCGCGGGCAATCAGACTATCCTGCACGCGCGAAAAAAACTTTTCGATCTCAAAGCTTTCTTGCGAACGTTCGGTGACCGGAAGCGATGCCTCCAACGCCCCATCTGGCGGCAGGCCACTGCCGCCGTCGCCGATCAAATCGGCGCAAGCGGCGACAAGGGGCAGCAGGCCCAAAGTGATCAGTGCCCGCCGCATTGCCTATGACGGTACGCTTTCCCCGGTGTTCGAGCCGGTCCCATCTTTGCGGGCCTTCGCTGCCGAAAGGGTTGATTTCAACTCGGCTTCCATCTTTTTCAGCTCTTCTTCGGCCGCCGCGCGTTTCGCTTTGCCCTCGTCAGCAATCGACAGGCTTTCTTCGATCGTTGCGATCAGGTCGGCGTTCGCCTGTTTGACGGCTTCGATGTCGAAGACACCACGCTCCATCTCTTCACGGATGACCTTGTTTGCTTCGCGCAGGTTTTTGGCGTTCGCTGTCAAAAGTTCATTCGTCAGATCATTGGCATCCCGAACAGCCTCAGCGGCATCCGCGGAACGCTGAATTGTGACGGCCTGAGCCAGCTGTGTCTCCCAAAGCGGCACTGTATTCACTAGCGTTGAGTTAATTTTGGTCACCAGTGACTTGTCGTTTTCCTGCACGAGTCGGATCGAAGGCAGCGACTGCATTGTTACTTGCCGGGTCAACTTCAAATCATGAACACGGCGCTCTAGGTCGTCGCGCGCCGCGCGCAAATCGCGCAATTCCTGCGCTGCCATTACGCCTTGCTCTTCGGGCGCATCCTCGACCGCCTGCTCCTTGGCCGGGATCTCAACTTCGTCGAGGCGTTTCAGCTTTTCTTCACCGGCCGCAATGTAAAGCGCCAGTTCGTCATAAAACGCGAGCGTCTTGTCATAAAGCTGGTCCAGCGACTTGATGTCTTTCAGCAGTTTGTGCTCGTGCGACAAAAGGTTGTCGGTGATCCCGTCGATCTGCCCCTGAACTTCTTCAAATCGCGCAACAAAGTTGTGAATGGGCGCCACCCGGCCCAAAAGCCATTCCCACCAGGATCGCTTGCGCCGAACATCGAGCTCGCTCACGGAAAAGCCGCGGATCGTGGAAACGATGTCGCGCAGACTATCGCCCGCAGGGCCCACATCTTTGTTTCGAACATCGGCCAGCATCGATTGGCTGATTTCCTGCAGTTCCTGCTGCGCAGCCGAACCAAAAGACACGATCGAATTTGTGTCGCCCATGTCAATTTCGCCCATGCGCTTCTCAATCGCAGCGGATGTGGTCGGATCAGCTGATTCCAACGGCACGATATCGGCCTGCGGCTCGATCAGTTGGAATTCGCTGATTTCTTTCACCAGCGCTACGGAATCTTCGGCTTTCTGCCGAACGGTCTCTGACATGGATGGTCCCTCTCTGTCGTCTTCCAGAACTATTGGCTCTTAATGCCTTCCCGCGCCAGCCTTTCGCGGAGTACTTCAATTTCAACATCAAGGCTGGATTTGTCATCAAGCAGCATTTTTTCGGTTCGTGCT
The DNA here is from genome assembly GCA_051009475.1 of Boseongicola sp. Lineage (GTDB taxonomy): Bacteria > Pseudomonadota > Alphaproteobacteria > Rhodobacterales > Rhodobacteraceae > CAXMNX01. The sequence continues at coordinate 1,735 of JBPCWO010000286.1, read as the reverse complement.
GCAAATGAACCTTCGAGATCATCAAGAAGCGCCTCGTAGTCAGAGCGGGCCTCTTCGTTGTTTGTACGCACATAAAGATCAGCAAACTGCACCGTCGCGTCGCGGGCACCAAGCAGATAGACGCCCAGAAAGCGTCGTGCCCCGGTCAGGTCACGCGGGTCATCTTCGACCGCGCGAAACATTTCGCGTGCTGTTGCGCAAAATTCGTCGACCCTTCGCGACAACGCCGGCACACCGGAACCACGGATAGCTTCTTTCATCGCGGCAAGATGCCGTTCAGCTTCGCTCACCGCGCGGGCCACACGATCGGTCTGAAACTCGTCTCCTTCAGCCACGCCTTTGTGTTTAAGCGGGTCGGGTCCGAACGCCATGAAATGCAAAGTTGAACCCAAAATGGCAAAAAGCACCGGATTAACGAACGACAACCCGGCGGCGGGATCGAGCCCTGCCAACGCTAGCCCCGTTCCGGTTAATACGCTTGCAAACATTTTTCGCGGGATCGCCGGACGTTTGGCAATACGACGCGCGTCGTAGGCTTCTTCTGCTCTCAGCCCTTCTCGGGTCAGCCACGCCGCCAGCATCAGGTCCCCGAATGCGGCAAGATCCAAGACCATTCCAACGGGTTCCTGTTGGAATGCTGACAGAACCAGAAGAAACGGAACAATAAATAGAAAATTGACGCGCGCAGCGGCCCTCCTGGCTTGCGGCAGTCCGGCACCGCTACCCGCGCTGCCTGGGCTGAATTTCCCACCGAACCGTTCTGCCATTAAGACATTCCGGACATGGCGACATAGGCCATGAGAATAAGGAGAAGGAAAAAGGAAATCTTTTGCATGTTGCCCCTCGTCGTCTGGGCCCCACCTTGTCCGTCTATTTGTTCGTCCGCAAAAAACTGTGCAATGCCACGCAGGACAACAGTTATTAACGCAAATGCGACCGCAAGCACGAGTATGGCCAGAACAAATCTTTGCATAAGGCGGGTGGTCCTCAGATTGTCGGCATTAACATATGATAACCGACGCGCGCATACCATAGGCACGCTGATGTTCGTTGGGTCATTTGCGCTACTTTTTGCCCGGCTTCTTGCCAGGTTTGCGCCGCCCCCGCGACGGTTTTGATGGTTGAGCTTTTGAATTTAACCCCAACTGATCACGAAGGATTTTTGGCTTTACCTCTTCCAAATCACCCGACTTAAGATCGCGCAGTTGAAACGGACCGTAAGACACCCGGATCAATCGGTTGACCTGTAAGTTTACGCTTTCCATCGCTCGGCGAATCTCGCGATTTTTTCCCTCGCGCAATCCGACCGTTAACCAGGCATTGCGCCCTTGCTGCCGATCGAGCGAAACCTCCATCGGTTGAAACTGCTCACCATCGATTGTGATGCCGTTGCGAAGCGGCACAATTGCATCTTCTGTTGGGGTGCCTCTGACCCGCACGCGATACTTTCGAAGCCAACCCGTGGTTGGTAATTCCAACTTTCGTTTTATAGCACCGTCATTGGTCAAAAGAAGCAGACCTTCCGAGGTCAGATCCAGCCGTCCAATTGGCATCATCCGGGGCAGGTCATGGGGTATGTCGTCAAAAATCGTCGCGCGCCCCTTTTCATCGTTTGCGGTTGTCACGCGACCCGCCGGTTTGTGATAGCGCCACAGCCGCGGCGGTTCTGCCTCGGCCACTGGCTGGCCATCAACGGTGATCCTGGCCGCCTCAGTCACATTCAGCGCCGGGCTAT
>JBPCWO010000285.1:0-5706 GCA_051009475.1 Boseongicola sp. | reverse complement strand
GTATTGCAATGTATAGAAATATTGGCGTGCAAGTTTTTGTTCGCCACGATATTCCGCATATCGTCCGGGATCATATGTCATGACAGCCCCAGGTTTTCCTAGATTGGATCGCACGACTGGTCGTGATTTCGACGCCGATCCAACGCAGCCGCAGCAGACCGTCGACCTGTGCAACGGCAACCATATCCAGGGCCGCCAAACGATGAACCGACGCCAGGCATCAAGACTCATTCTCACCGGGTCGCTTGCCGGACCAGCGCTGATCCGACCGGACGCGAGCTGGGCCAGTAATCGCGATGAAGAAGAAAATGAAGGTCTATCCGATTTTGGACAAATATCGCTTCGCCTTACGGCAGGCATAATACTACTGCACAGTTTTTATCTACTTACCGCGACGCAGTGGTGGGGTATCGACCTTCGCGGCGATCATCGGCAATTCAACGAAAATCGCGCCAGCGTGGGTGGCTTCTTCGGCCGCCTGACACGCCCAACTATTGCCACTCGGCTGCAAGATGCTGTGATTCTTGGGCAGCTGTTCATGCTGAGTAACTCACTTTTTTTCTTCACCGATAATCCGCGTTTGAATTTGACTCAGAAAATGCTGATTGCGCACCGTTTCGTCAGCTGGGAACCGCGCGCGCGATTGCGGAAGGTCTCCGGGTCCAACCTTTCACCCAATCGAATCCGACAACAAGCCGTAAACGTTGGCGTCGTAGCCCTGATCAGCGCATTTTTGGTACTCTTGGTGAATCCGGTGATTAACCGAAATATTCGCGTCGGATAAACAGGTTCAGCCAGCCGCCGCTACTTCGGCCGCGATGCTGTCAACCACTGCGCTTAGGGTCGCCTCGTCTTCGCACTCGGCCATCACTCGGATTAGCGGTTCGGTTCCGCTCTTTCGGATCAGCAACCGCCCCTTGCCGGTGAGCCGCGCCTCGGCGTCGCTGATTGCGGTTTGAACAGATTGCGCCGCCAATGGATCGCTATCTCCTTCATACCGGACGTTTTTCAGCAACTGAGGCACCGGATCAAATACCCTGCTCAATGTGCTGGCGGGCTGGCCTGTACGCTTCATCTCGGCCAGGAACTGCAACCCGGCCAAAAGCCCATCCCCAGTTGTTGCAAAGTCGGTCATCACGATATGGCCTGATTGCTCACCGCCCAGGTTATAGCCGCCGTCGCGCATGGCTTCGACAACATACCGGTCACCAACTGCCGTCCGGTGAAGAGTCAGACCGCGCCCATCCAGGTATCGCTCCAGCCCGAGGTTCGACATCACCGTCGCAACCAACGCGCCTTTCGACAGCCGATCTTCGCTTGCCCATCGCGCTGCGAAAAGCGCCATGATCTGGTCGCCCCCGGCAACACGACCATGTTCATCCAAAATCATGACGCGGTCGGCATCGCCATCAAGACAGATTCCTACATCAGCGCCATGGGCGGCCACCGCCTCTGCCGCAACCGTTGTGTCTGTCGATCCGCACCCCTGATTGATGTTGGTGCCGTTCGGTGTGACACCCACCGGAATAACCTCGGCCCCAAGCTCCCAAAGCACAGTGGGCGCAGCCTTGTAGGCCGCACCGTTTGCGCAATCGATGACGACTTTCAGACCATCTAACGTAAGATCGCTCGGAAACGTCGATTTGACCCGCTCGACATAGCGAAAAAGCCCGTCGTCGATCCGCCGCGCGCTTCCAATATTGTCGGCCGCCGCTGGATCAATTTCACCTTCCAGCTTCGCCTCAATCGCAGCTTCGGCTTCGTCGGACAATTTGTAACCATCAGGTCCAAAAAACTTAATGCCATTGTCGTGGTGCGGGTTGTGGCTGGCCGAAATCATGACGCCCACGTCCGCGCGCATCGAACGCACCATCATTCCCACCGCAGGCGTCGGCACCGGGCCCAGTAACAACACGTTCATTCCGGTCGAAGTGAACCCCGCCGTCAGCGCGTTTTCGAACATGTAACCCGACAGACGCGTATCCTTGCCGATTACGACGCGATGCGCCGAGGACCCGTCGCGCCGAAAATACCGCCCCGCCGCCGCGCCAAGGCGAAGAACAAGGTCCGCAGTCATTGGATGTTGATTTGCGTGCCCCCTGACACCGTCGGTGCCGAATAGTTTTCGCGTCATAGTCTGTTCCCGACCGTTTTCTGCTCAATCCACCGATATCACGGACGGATACGTGCTGCACAGCCGTATTTGGGCCACGACGAGCGGTGCCGTGCCAAAAATTGCTACAGGTTGAAACAGAAGCCTATCGCTGCGCGAGGCGATCAGGTTGACGATAGAAATGATGAAAACCAATTGTCGCCGTCCGGGCAAACACGCGGCTCCACTTTGGGCGAACCGCCTTGGTGTGATAATGCGTAGCCCCCGAGGTCAGGACGCGCGGCGCACCGTCCATCATGATCCGGGCGATCTTGCCCACACGCTCAAATGACCCTCGCTCGGTAATTGTCTCAGGACGACCGTCGCAAGTATAAGTGAATTGGCAGCGGAACTGCTTGCCCGTTCCTTGATTGATCACCCCGCATACCGAATTGGGATACCGGCGATCGTCGACGCGGTTAAGAATGACCTCCGAAACTGCGAAAAGGCCGTTCAATTTCTCGCCGCGTGCTTCAAAGTAGAGCGCCTCCGTCAGGCACGACCAGCTTCGATCGCCAGACGCAACCGGCATTGCGGCGATCCGGCTCTCGGAATACGTCAAATCGCCTGATTTGGGCTCCGGCGCTTTCACCAGTCGGGATATTGTCCGCGACTTGAAAGGTGCCAGCGCTCGGCGCTCTGCACCGAACAGAACTCCAAGCCGTTGGTTAAGTTCGATTGTCGGATTGTTCGACGCGCTTAGGGTCACGTCCGCTGACACCGGCGAAGAAAGCGCCAGCGCAACGACAACAATTGCGCCCCGCAGCACGGGTTTTATCATCCGAAAGCCCCTCCAGCAGCCGGTGCAAGGCGGGGACCCTGCCTTGCAAATTTTCAGCCAGATACATAATGCCGCGCCCGAGGTCCAGCCTCAGAACGGCAACAGTCTGGTTTCTGTTGGGGATCAAATCGGCATGTACCCGCCGACCGACTCGGCAAACTTACGCAAGTTCCTGTTAATAGCTAATTTTTATGATTCAGGGTCTTTCAGCGCCAGATGCGCAGCGGCAAGCCGTGCCACCGGAACCCTGAAAGGTGAGCAGCTTACATAATCGAATTTTGCAGCCCGACAAAAGGCTATGGATTCAGGATCGCCGCCATGTTCGCCGCAGACTGACAGCATCAGGTCAGGACGCGCATCGCGTCCGCGGTCGGCCCCCAGCGTTAACAATTCTCCCACGCCGTCGAGATCCAGCATATGGAACGGGTCCTCGGCAAAAACGCCCTGATTAACATAGGCGCCCATGAATCGACCTGCGTCATCCCGGCTAAGACCGTAAGTCATCTGAGTCAAATCGTTGGTGCCGAAACTCAGAAATGCGCAATGCTGTGCAATATCGTGTGCGCGAAGTGCTGCACGCGGGGTTTCGACCATAACACCCAATCGATAATCGAACTCCGCCAGAGTCTCCGACCGCACTGCCGCCGCAACCGCATCGATGCGATTGCGTACAAGTTCAACTTCTTTGCTTGCGGATACCAGCGGGATCATAATCTCGGGAACAATCGGCGCACCACTCTTGCTCGCTGCAATGGTCGCCAAAAAAATCGCCCGCGCCTGCGCCTCATAAATCTCGGGCATTGTCACGCCCAACCTAACGCCCCGCAGGCCAAGCATCGGATTGAACTCGCGCAATGCTTCGGCGCGCCGCGTCACAGTCGAAAGCGGCAGGTCCAATGCATCAGCCAGCTCGCGCAGTGCATGTTGCCCGGTTGGAAGGAATTCATGCAATGGCGGATCAAAAAGCCTGATGCACACCGGTTGACCCGCCATGATCCTGAACAGATCGGTCAAATCGGCGACTTGCATCGGCAAAAGCCGCTCCAGCGAAGCGGCGCGGTCATCCGCCGATTCGGCAAATATCATTTCGCGCATGACCGTCATCCGGTCATCGTCAAAAAACATGTGCTCCGTTCGGCACAATCCAATGCCTTCGGCTTGAAACGTCCGCGCCATCTTGGCTTCGGCTGGCGTATCAGCGTTGGCTCTGACGCCAATGTCTCGCGCAGAATCCGCCCAGTCCAAAAGCGTCTGAAATGCATCGTCCAATGCAGGCTCCAACAGCGGAATTCCACCTGCCAGCAATTCCCCTGTCGTACCATCTATTGTGACAACATCGCCTTCGCCCACCGAACGACCATCGGGAAACGTCAATGTTTTTGCTTTGCGATCCAGCGAAATATCCGACGCACCAACAATTCCGGGCAACCCAAGTCCACGTGCAATAACCGCGGCGTGACTGGTCATACCACCGCGTTCCGTCAGCACACCTTGGGCCGCATGCATGCCGCGAATATCTTCAGGCGACGTTTCGCGCCGTACCAGAATGCAGGGCTCGCCACGTGCTGCGCTCGATTGCGCAGCGGCCGAATTGAAAACAAGTCGACCGGTCGCCGCCCCAGGACTCGCGGCCACCCCAGTTGCCATCACGTCACGAGTGGCCTCGGGATCAACCTGCCGATGCAACAGCTCCATCAGACCCAACGGTTCGACCCTAAGCACGGCCTCGTCTTGCGTTATGACACCGTCATCCGCCAGCGAGACCGCGATGCGCACATTTGCCCGCTCGATCCGCGGAATACGAACCGCGTCAAGAACGCTCAACTGTCCGCTGTCCAGCGCGAATTCAATCTGCATTTCCTCGCGCAGCTTTAGCCGACATCTTGCGCCAAACTCTACGAGTTCCTCAAAGGCTTCGGGGCAAAGCTCCTCCAGCGAAGCGCCGCGCGGATCACGCGTCAGATAAACCGCGTCCTCGTCGCTCAGCGCATCACGCCCCTGGCTCTGGCTCAGATAACGCCCGGTGATTTGCGGAAATCCTGTGGTGGATGAAACGAACTGAATGACGCCGGAACCCGATACTTTCGGTCCCAGACCTGGCGCCATGGCCTGAACGACCAACCCCAACCCGGCCTCTGCCGGTGCCCCGCGTGCCTGGCGCAACAATCTTGCCGACGTGCCTTCCCACGCCCGCGCCATCGAACGCAGGACATCCGCGAGCTGTCGAGCGGGGTCCTGAGGAAAAGCCTCGTCAGTTTCATCCTCAAACGCCTGCAGCATCGCGCGCAGCGCATCCTTCGTCACTTCGTCACCGAACTCAAAAAGATCCGGGTCCAGATGCGCCACATGCATCGAATAGGTCTGGATAAAGCGCGCATAAAGACTGTTCGCCGCGTTCTGGCCCAACAGATCCGTGTATTCGCCGTGGCGGGCATCGTTCATCCCGATGTTCAGGATCGCGCCTGGCCCGCCCCAGTCGGGGTCTTCGGATGATGGTCGGACGGAAACCAGAGGCCACTCGCCGAAATGTTCTAGAATTGCAGCGGTATCGACTGCCGTGCCACCGGCGATTTTGTGCACCGTTGTAAATGGCAATGCGACTGACTTTGGAACCGGCAGATCCAGCCGGATCAACCGCTGCAGGCATTTCGCCCGCTCGCCGTGAGTTGTCGCGGCGATGTTCGCTGTCGCATCGACGACAACAAAGTCTGCTATTTCAACGTGTTTCTGCACCGCGGCGATTCCTTTGCAGTGCAGCATACTCCTCAATCGC
>JBPCWO010000284.1:0-6603 GCA_051009475.1 Boseongicola sp. | reverse complement strand
CTGAATGAAGATCACGCGGCGATCAATCGATTTGGGTTCAATAATCAGGGGATCGACGCCATCGTTCCGCGCCTGTCTTCTGCGCCACGCTCGATTCCTTTTGGGTTGAATCTTGGCGCGAACAAGGACAGTGCCGATAGGGCGAGGGACTTCGCTACGGTTTTGGAAAAGGCAGAGCAATTCATTGATTTCGCGACCGTCAACGTGTCATCGCCGAACACCGAAAGTCTACGGGACTTGCAAGGCGAAGCAGCATTGCGTGCGGTTTTGGCCGGGGTCATGGATGTTCGGGGAAGCGTTCCAATTTTCCTGAAAATTGCGCCAGATCTTTCTGATGCTGACATCGCACAAATTGCACACGTGGCTATGGATGCAGGAATTCACGCCATCGTCGCTACCAATACCACACTGGCGCGCGATGGGCTGCTAAGCCGCCACCGAGATCAGGCGGGCGGCCTTTCAGGACGACCCTTGTTTACGCCGTCAACGCGGGTCTTGGCGCGGCTTTATAAGGAAACCAGCGGGCAGATGCCATTGATTGGAGTTGGTGGGATATCTTCTGCCGCGGACGCCTACGCCAAAATTCGGGCAGGAGCATCGGCAGTACAGCTTTATACGTCGATGGTGTTTTGGGGCATGTCGCTTGTGGATCGGATCGTTCATGGGTTGGACGAGATGCTGGCGCATGATGGGTATGCAAACGTCTCAGAGGCGGTAGGAACTGCGGTAGAAGATTGGTTGTGATCTGCGCTCACGAACCGACTTTGCGTTCCATTCCCGGATAGCGCAGGCCGAGTGTGATTCCGCGTGAGATATTCAGCGCCATTAGCGCCGCCCAAAGCCCGTGGTTGCCAAGCCACGGCACCAAGACCAGCAGCGCGATGACGTAAATTGCCACAGATTGCAGCATCGCTATGCGCATCTCTCGCGTCCACGTGGCGCCGAAATAGATGCCGTCCAACATCCAGCTTGCGACACCAATTATCGGTGCAAATGCCAGCCATATCAGGTAGATGCGCGCTTCTGCCCTGACTTCTGCCGATGTGGTCATCAGGTCGATCAGCGCCGGTCCGCCAAACCAGAAAGCGAGCCCGAGAACCAAGGCGCCGCCGACGCCCCATTCGGAAGTCATAACTGACGCACGGCGAACCCTGACCCGAGACTTTGCGCCAACCGCAGTTCCAACCAGCGCCTCGGCGGAGAATGCGAATCCATCGAGCGCAAAGGCGGTGATTTCCAAGAACTGCACCAGCACCTGGTTTGCCGCTAGCGGGACATCGCCAAGATCGGCCGCGACAAAGAGGAATGTCATGAACGAAACAGTCAGCACGACGGAACGAATCATAATATCGGCGTTAACCGCCAGCATTCGCCTGAGCCGGACGGGATCAAATATCCGCGTCCAGTCGCGCCATTGGTCCCCTTTGAATGCCGCCCGGCAAAGCCAGAGGCCCAATGCCAGGCCCGTCCATTCAGCAATTAATGTTGCGATCGCCACGCCTTCGACGCCCCAACTGAGCCCCAGCACAAACCAGATATCGAGAACGATATTCAGACCGTTCATCCAAAATTGCAGGATCAGAACCCCAGTGGTCCGTTCCAGCGCGATGAGCCAGCCTGTCACGACGAACAGCGCAATCGTGGCAGGTGCGCCCCAGATCCGGATTTCCAGATAGCTGCGTGCGAGTGTTTCCACTTCAGTCGACGCAGGTGCCAGACGGAACGCGCCCCAAAACAGTGCGCCCTGTATCAAGACAAAAAAGACTCCGCCGGCGACGCCAATTAACAACCCACGCATGAACAGCGCGCCGGTTTCCTGTACGTCACCTGCACCCCGCGCCTGAGCAACAAGTCCAGTTGTGCCCATTCGCAGGAACCCGAAAACCCAATAGATCGTGGACAGGATGATCGCGCCAATGCCGACCGCGCCGATGGGTGCCGCCTCACCCAATTGTCCAACGACCCCGGTATCGACGGCACCCAGAATTGGCACCGTGGCGTTCGAAAGCACGATGGGAAGTGCAATCTTGAGTATACGTCTGTGCGTTAGCGGCGCATCTGCGCTTTGCGAGGTCATTCCTTGGAAGTGGCTTGTCGAGGCATAAGGAAATGGCCAGTTGCCTGCGCAAAAAGTCGGCTGCGGTTGTCTTGCCAGGCTTCCACATGAACGCTGGCGTAGCGGCGACCGGATCGGTTCACCCGTGCCCTTGCATAGGCGTCGCGTGGCAGTCCGGATCGCAAATAATCTACTGTAAAATCAATCGTTTTTGGCAGCTTTGGGGTTCTTTCACCGACCAGTTCTTCGATATCAACCTGGTCGCTTTCCATATCTTGCCAAAGCCGCTGCCACCCAAGCTCGACTATAGCGGTTGTCTCAAGAAATGCTGCCGTTGCGCCGCCATGAAGCGCTGGCAAAAGCGGGTTACCGATCAGTTTTTCATCAAATCCCAAAATTGCAGTCAGTTCATCCCCGCGCCTGTCAAAACGAATCCCCAGGAACTGGACGTAAGGAATACCGCCAACGAGAGCATTGAGCGCTCGATCGCGGCGTTCCTTTATTTGCTGAACCGGTGCCGGTGGCCTGCGCGTCATTCCGCCTCCCCGCTTCGCTCGACCGTAAATGCGCCGGTTGCAGTTGCCACCGGATTCTCGCGATCTTCGTCCATTGCTACGGCACGAACGAAGGCAACGGAGCGTGTTATATGATAGCACGTGGCCCTTGCACTGATTGTCTGCCCCGGTGTCGCCGCGCGCATATAGTCGATGCGAATATCAATCGTTGCCGTTGCACCAAGGTTTGCCGGATGGCTCATCACCGCGGCGCCGCCACAGGTGTCCATTAGTGTAGAAATCGCACCACCATGGATCACGCCGGTGGATGGATCGCCGACCAGCCGCGCGTCATATGGCATCGCCAATTCCGCCTCGCCTGAACCGATGTCGACAAATTCCATCCCAAGTTCACGCGCGTGAGGGATGCTTTCAATAAACTGGCGCGCCAATTGTTGTTTACGGTCGTTTGTCAAATCAGTTCCTTTGTCGATGACTTATCAATCAGCCTGAAGCGATTTGCGCAAGTTGCCAGTTTTCATCCAAGATTGATCGATTTGTCCTCGCGGATTAGGCTGATCGGATGGAGGGCTGCAATGGCGCCTGAGCGTCTCAGTTTCAAGGAAATGATCGCGCGTTTCGACGTGACGCCGCGTACGCTGCGGTATTACGAATACATCGAATTGCTTTCGCCGGAAAAAGAACGGCGGTCACGGTTTTACGGGCCACGCGAAATTGCCCGCATGACTTTGATCTTGCGGGCACGTCGCTGGGGATTCAGTTTGGAAGATATTCGCCAGTGGCTGGAAATTTACGAAGAGAAAGGCACCGAGCCACAACTTCGCGAGTTTATCCTTCATGCGGACCGGCAGATTGAAGTCCTGGAGAAAGAGCGCGAGCAGCTTGGAAAAACTATCGAAGATATCAAAAGCGTCCGCGACGAAGTTCTATTGTCCCTAAAATAGCGACAATTCACTTCAGGAAATCGACAGCTTTTTCTAAGGACTATGCCAAATCCGCACTTTTGACGTAACGTTACGTTTACGTAAGGGTCAACTTCACTTGTATGAGAGCGCACGCGTAGGCATTTGAATGCCCGCAGCTGAATTGGAGCGATGCATGACCGATACATATATGTCGATCCGCGAAATGTGCGATGCATATGATGTAACGCCTCGAACTTTGCGGTTCTATGAAGCCAAGGAACTTTTGTTTCCTGTCCGCAGGGGCACAAAGCGGCTTTTCACAAAGAGCGACCGGGCAAGACTTAAACTGATTCTTCGGGGAAAGCGGTTTGGGTTTAGTCTGGAAGATATCCGCCAGCTTTTGGACTTGTATGACACGTCGAACCAGAACCTTCCGCAGATGATGAAGGCATACTCGCTGGGTCAGGATCGCCTGGCGGATATGGTGCGCCAGCGCGACGAACTGAACGAAGCAATTTCCGAGCTTCAGTCGCAACTGGATTGGGGTAAACAGCTATTGGCGTCATTAAACCGCCCAAATACCGCGGCAGCGGAATAATACTAAAACTCATTTTCGAGGACGAGCAAAATGCCGACCTATTCCCCGCCGATCAAAGATATGCAGTTTATTTTGCACGATTTGATGAAAGTTTCGGACAGCGACATTCCAGGGTACAACGAACTGGATCGGGATTTCACCGGGGCCGTTTTTGAAGAGGCCGGAAAGATAGCGGCAAATGTTCTACAGCCGCTGAACTCTGTGGGCGACGAAGAGGGCTGCACCCTAGAAAACGGGGTCGTGCGCACACCCGAAGGATTCAAAGAAGCATTCACACAAATGGCCGAAGGCGGCTGGATGGGACTGGATTGCGATCCCGAATTTGGCGGTCAAGGTATGCCGCATCTATTGAACACCGCGACGGGTGAATTGTTCTCGACCGCGAATATGGCTTTTCAAATGTATGTTGGCTTGTCGCATGGCGCAGCATCGGCCTTGCATGCGCATGGCACAGCGCAACAGAAGGCGACCTATCTGCCAAAGCTGTATGCGGGGGCATGGACTGGAACGATGAACCTAACCGAACCGCACTGCGGCACGGATTTGGGTTTGATCCGCACCAAGGCCGACCCATTGGATGATGGCAGCTACAGCATTACCGGCCAGAAGATCTGGATCTCGGGCGGTGAAAATGACCTGGCAGAAAACATCGTTCACCTCGTGTTGGCGAAAATTCCCGACGGGCCTGAGGGCGTGAAGGGAATTTCGTTGTTTGTAGTGCCAAAGTTTCTAGTCAATGAGGACGGTTCGCTTGGTGACCGAAATGCGGTGACTTGTGGCGGACTGGAATCGAAGATGGGAATCCACGGTAACGCGACTTGCGTCATGAACTATGACGGCGCGACTGGTTGGCTTGTCGGCGACGAACACAAAGGCATGAGTGCCATGTTCACGATGATGAACGAGGCTCGGCTTTCGGTGGCGCTTCAGGGATATTCCCAAGGCGAAGTCGCCTATCAAAACGCGCTGGAATTTGCCCGCGACCGTCTTCAGGGCCGCGATGTTACCGGAACAAAAAACCCCGATGGGCCCGCAGACCCGATTATTGTGCATCCCGATGTACGACGGAATCTGCTGGACCAAAAATCACACGTCGAAGGCGGTCGTGCCTTTGTTTACTGGGGTTCGATGATGATCGACCGGTCCCAGAGAATGGACGATGAGGAAGCCGAAGACATGGTTTCGCTGCTTATCCCGGTGATGAAAGGCTTCTTAACAGATAAGGGTTTTGACACATGCGTTCTGGCGCAACAGACGCTAGGGGGATCGGGATTTACGCGCGAGTGGGGACTGGAACAATTTGTACGGGATGCGCGAATTGCGATGATCTACGAAGGCACCAATGGCATTCAGTCGCTCGACCTTGTTGGACGAAAACTACCGCAAAACGGCGGCCAAGCATTAATGGCTTTCTTCGAGTTGGTGAAAGGCTTCATCAAGGAAAATGGTGACAACGAGGATCTGAAGGCCGAATTTCTTGACCCGCTGAAGGCAGCGTCGAAAGACCTTCAGGCCGCTGCAATGTATTTTATGGCAGAGGGCGTGAAGAACCCAAATAATGCCCTTAGTGGATCCTATGATTTCATGCACCTCTTTGGACACGTGGCACTGGGTCTAATGTGGGCGCAAATGGCAAAAGCTGCAGTGGACGCATTGGAATCCGGAGCTAGCGACACTGACTTTTATCAGTCCAAAATTGAAACCGGCCGCTACTACATGGCGCGGCAACTCCCAATGACCGGCACGCATCTTGCACGCATCCAATCGGGTGCAGACCCGGTAATGACGCTAGATGCGGCCAATTTTTAAGAGGAACATATGCCAAAGCGCCTGCGCCTAACCCGCCGATTCCCTGTTGCAATGACCGAAGAAGGCTATCGACGACTTCGCAAGTTCGCCGGCGAGGCGGGGTTGGATGAAGGCGAGGCGCTAAGCTTTTTGTTCGAGAATTTCACTTCGGTCGTAAATCATGAAAATCTGGCAACTCGATTGAGATTGTTTAACGCTGAACTAGAATCGCGAAAACGGTGAAGATTAAACTAATTATGACTTTGAGTCACTCGCGTTCGTCTGTTCGACAGCCCGAACCGAATTCTGTCTTTTGCGACCCCAAAGCCAACGCAAGTTCGAGTCTCTATACAAATCTGTTTATTTTCTCGAAAACCGGCGGTGTCCGCGAACAGCATCAAGAATTCAACACTATGCGAGGGTTGCCATGATTCAATTGCACTGCTTTGGCGAAAGCGGCAACAGCTACAAGGCAGCCCTGGCGCTCGAAATGTCGGGACTGAAGTGGGAACCGGTTTGGGTCGATTTCTTCAACGGTGCAGCAAAGTCCGATGAATTTGGCGAACTTAACGTGATGGCCGAGGCGCCAGTGATGGTCGACGGCGATATTTGCCTGTCGCAATCTGGCGCGATTCAAGCCCACGTTTCTGAAATTACCGGCAAATTTGGCGGCGAAAACGCTGAAGAGCGCCGGGAAGTGTTTCGATGGGTGCTTTGGGACAACCACAAGCTTTCCAGCCA
>JBPCWO010000283.1:0-8383 GCA_051009475.1 Boseongicola sp. | reverse complement strand
GATCGATAACGCTGACCAGACAACAGGGATTCCCGAAGAGAGCTTGCTTCATCTCCACAATCACATGGCACACACCGGGCTTGCACTTTTACTGACGGCGCAAACGCCGCCATCGAGATGGGAGTTTGAACTACCAGATCTTGCAAGTCGGATGCAGGCAAGCGACGTCGTCAAAATCGATCCGCCGGACGACGCGCTTTTGGCGGCGATGCTGGTAAAGCTCTTTGAAGATCGACAGCTGGGCGTATCGCCCGAGCTGATCCAATGGCTTGTAAACAGATGCGAACGCTCTTTCGCGTCAATTCAAAGCGTTGTGGCGGCGCTTGATACTGCGGCGCTTTCCGAAAAACGTGCGATTACACGGCAACTGGCCGCCGACGTTCTGGACAAGTTGGGCCAAGACGCGCAATAACCGTCATCTTGACGTCAAAATTCGCAGGTACTTCGCCGGGATGACCGTGGTTACCGATTTTCTTAACGCGCCGTTTCCAAAGCCACGCAACTTGGACGGCATGACGTTGGATGGACCCGAGAGGTTCTTTAACCGCGAGTTGAGCTGGCTGGCCTTCAACTGGCGTGTTCTTGAAGAAGCGGAAAACTTGCGAGTGCCGCTTTTGGAACGACTGAGGTTCCTATCGATCTCTGCCACCAACCTCGACGAATTCTACACCGTTCGTGTCGCCGGCCTTCGGGAACTTGCGCAGGCTGGCAATATGACTCCTGCCGCTGACGGCCGCACGCCGGTTGAGCAGCTCGTTTTGATAAACGACGAAGCACGCCGTTTGCTGAATCGACAGCAAGATGCGCTGGCGAAGCTGATTGCCGAAATGGACGACGCAGGAATTGCGATTTTGAATCGCGATGATCTTGACGACAACGACAAGGCGCATTGCGAACAGTTCTTCCTGACCCAAGTGTTCCCGATTCTGTCGCCACTTGCCATCGACCCGGCGCACCCTTTTCCGTTCATTCCTAACGCCGGCTATTCGCTAGCGCTTCAGCTTGAACGAAAATCAGACAAGCGACCGCTGCGCGCCCTTCTGCCAATACCACACCAGGTCGCGAGGTTCGTGTCACTGCCAACCGAACAAGAAGCGCACCGTTTCTTGCCGCTTGAGGAATTGCTGCTGCTGCACCTCGACAGCCTGTTTCCGGGCTACAAGATGACGGGAAACTGTGCATTTCGTGTTCTCCGCGACAGCGATCTTGAAGTCGAAGAAGAAGCCGAAGATCTGGTTCGTGAATTCGAAGTGGCATTGAAACGACGGCGGCGGGGGGAAGTTGTGCGGCTGACGTTGTCGGCAGGCGCGCCAAAAGCATTGCGTCGCGTTATAATGGAGGAATTGGCCGTCGTCGAAACAGAGGTTGTAGAGCTTGGCGGGATGGTCGGTCTTGCTGATCTGAAAGAGCTGGTTCTTGACGACCGGCCCGATCTTTTGTGGCCATCGTTCACACCGCGGGTCCCAGAGCGGGTTCAGGACCATGACGGCGACATGTTTGCAGCTATTCGACAAAAGGACATGTTGCTTCACCACCCTTATGAGACATTCGACATGGTGGTGCGGTTTTTGAAACGAGCCGCCGTCGATCCCGATGTCGTCGCGATAAAACAGACGCTGTACCGGACGTCGCGAGACAGCCCGATAGTTGATGCGCTTTGCGAAGCCGCCGAGGACGGAAAATCGGTGACCGCATTGGTTGAGTTGAAAGCGCGGTTTGATGAGGCAGCAAACATCCGGCAATCACGAATGCTGGAGCGTGCCGGGGCACATGTGGTTTATGGTTTCCTGAACTACAAAACCCACGCCAAAATATCGACGGTAGTCCGCCGCGAAGGAGGTGAACTGGTCACCTATACCCACTTCGGCACCGGCAATTACCATCCAATCACCGCCAAAATTTATACCGATCTCAGCATGTTCACCTGCGATGCGACGCTTGGGCGCGACGCGACCAAAGTATTCAATTATCTGTCAGGCTATGCCCAGCCCGAAGGCATGCAGAATCTGTCGATTTCACCGATTGCGTTGAAAAACACGCTTTTGGAGTGCATCGCGGAAGAAGCCGAGCACGCTCTGGCAGGGCGACCAGCCGAGATCTGGGCCAAGATGAATTCTTTGATCGAGCCCGATGTGATTGACGCGCTTTACCTGGCCAGCCAGGCGGGCGTGAAAATAAACCTCGTGATCCGCGGCATTTGTGGCCTTCGGCCCGGAATCAAGGGGCTTTCGGAAAACATCCGAGTGAAGTCGGTCGTCGGGCGATTTCTTGAACATTCGCGTATCGTTTGCTTTGGCGCAGGCCGCGGATTGCCACACAAGAAGGCCCGCGTCTTTATTTCATCCGCCGACTGGATGGGGCGCAATCTGAACCGGCGCGTTGAAACTCTGGTCGAAGCGACAAACCAAACTGTGAAAGCGCAGATTGTCAGCCAGATCATGGCGGCCAACCTTGCGGACGTGGCCCAAAGCTGGGTGTTGGCGCCGGACGGTTCGTATCATCGGCCAGGGGTCAAAGATGGCGAAACCGCCTTTAATTGCCACCGATTTTTCATGGAAAACCCGTCGCTGTCGGGCCGAGGTACAGCCGGGGCAGCAGATGTGCCCGAGCTGACCCACAGCGAGGAATAGCGGCGGCTATCGAAGCACAATAACCGAGCACGGCGAGTGGCGCACGACCCGGCTCGCTGTCGAACCAAGAAGGTAGTCGCTTAGTTCTGGCTGGTGCGACGCGATCACAATGCAATCGACGGCATGCGCCTTGGCATAAGCGATGATTTCGTGTGCTGGGCGCCCGTGCTGGACGATCGTTTTGATCTCGGACCGCCCACCGACCAGCAACCTTAACGCCTTCATTGCGGCATCGCCGGAGCGGACTTTCGCGTCATGGGCAAGGTCCGGCGGCATATAACCGGGCAACGGCTCGACAACGGTCAACGCGGTAATTTCGGAGCTGGCATTATCTGCCAGTTTTCGCGCCGCCGCCAGCGATCGACCCTGGCGTTCTACGTGCGACGGGTCTACCGCAACGAGTATATTATTGAACATCGTGTCCTCCGGTTGTTTGAAACCAGAAGACACGACCTGGTGCGTTTCAACTTTGACTTCGATCAGTCAGCGCCAGAGAAATACGAAAAATACTACTGCGGTGACGGCTTCAGTGTAACTTGCGCCGCCTGATAGTCCCCAGGACCAGAAGACTGCCAAACAACAAGCCGAAAGCGCTTGGAAGGGGAATAACCGCTGGCTTAACTATATTGAAGACAAGTCCTGGATTCTCGTAATTCTCGTCCAGGTCTTCCTCGACGCGGATCAGGCCGACGCCGGGCGCGTAATACTTGAACTCGCGCGCCTCTGGATCCAGCAACGTGGTTTCTAGGATTTGCAGCACGTTTTCGAATATAGACTCGCCGATCTCGAGCGTCAGACCAAGCCCGTAGATTTCGGCTTCGTCCAATGCTTCGTCCGCCGCGGCGAACTCCTGATAATAGGCAAACCCGATGTCGATCGCAGCTGGCATTATATAACCCGGCAAGGCACCGTTTTCGCCGGCAATCCAGGCTGAATCGTCGTTGGTTTCTATGAGAACATCGTCGTCGTAGATGAAGTTCGTGACATCCTCGCCCATGTACCAAACGTTGCCGAATATATCCTGGGCGTAATAATCGAATGTCCGTTCGACTATCACACCGTCTTCAAACGCTTCGTCGAGTTGCGTTGTCGTCTGGACGCCGAGAATTTCCCGCCCGGGACCGCCAAAGGACAATTGGCTTTCTTCTTCGAATTCTTCGCCTTCGTCATCAACACCTTCGGCGTGTATTGTCGCCCTGTAATCTTCGCCAAGAGGGAAATATTGGTTGTCGATTACAGTGCCAGGCGCGAAGTTTTCCATCGAGAAAATCGGCAGAACTGTGTCTGCTCTGACGGCGATGCCGCCCGAGAACTGGCAGACTGCAAATGCAGCAGCCAATGCAAATATCCGGCAGGCGGGGCTACGGCGTGTTACTGGTCTCATTTCACATCTCTCCCTGATCTTTGCCCGACTCGGGCGGCCCCTCGATCTTGTGGAAACGAGGCGCCGCAGCCCATCCAACGAGTGTCGTAGAACAGGGGGCAAACGGGATATCTTACAAAAGTATGATGAGTCATGACCCGCGAAATGCTAAAGTCGGGCGCAGATAATAGAGGTTGTCATGCGATTTTCAGTAGTACTCGTTGCGCTGGTACTAGCAATGGCCTTAGGCCTGACGGCGTTGCTGGGCTTTTTGGACTGGCTGTTTACCGACGAACCCATCACCGGCGGTGATATCGCCACAGATCTTGTGGAAATGCTTGTCCTGAGCACTGCGATGGTGGCCAGCGTGTTCATTGTCGGACGTCTACGGGACCTTGAAGCACAAACAACGGGTCTGCTAGCCGAAGTTTCGGCGGCGGCTGAAGCAGGGCGCGAATGGCGTCAACAAAGTGAACACCTACTTCGTGGCCTGTCAGAAGCGGTCACGGCTCAATTTGCTGATTGGGGCCTGACGGATGCGGAATCCGATATTGCCGCAATGATCCTGAAGGGCGCTTCGCTTCGCGAAATTGCCCAGGCACGGCGTACTTCCGAAGCGACAATCCGGCAGCAGGCACAGTCGATCTATCAGAAATCAGGATTGGCGAACCGATCGCAGCTTGCGGCGTATTTTCTGGAGGATCTGTTTGACGTGGCCGCCGGTCGCAATGCGCTGTCGCAAATGCCGACTTCACCGCATTAGCTGCGTGCCAATGCAAGCTACTTGAAAATCGCGGCGTAACGCGGCGCAAAGAACTTGGTGAACGCCTTAACCTCGGGTCGCCGATACGCCTCGGGTGCGATCAACATCATGTTTGATCTGGACAATTCTTCGATGTGGTCAAAACAGCGGATGAGAGCGTCGTCAAATGAAGCAATTCTCAGGTTAACTAGACCCAAGCCATGACCAGCCCTGATAGAAGCCTGCATCAGTTCTGGTTCACTAAATGACATGACGATCTGATCCGGTGAAACTCGACGCGCAATCCAATTGTGCAAATCGGCTGGCACGTCGTCGTGCTTGAATGTCACAAACCGGTGGCCTTGCAAATCGTCAGGGGAAATCGGCAAGCCGAACTTTTCAGCGTAACTCTGTCCCCCAAACAGCGCCCACCGC
Organism: Boseongicola sp.; assembly: GCA_051009475.1. Lineage (GTDB taxonomy): Bacteria > Pseudomonadota > Alphaproteobacteria > Rhodobacterales > Rhodobacteraceae > CAXMNX01. The sequence goes on along the minus strand of JBPCWO010000283.1, from coordinate 3,213 downwards.
GCGGTGCTGATTTTCCGGCAGATAAGATTCTCATCCGGTTCGCTTCTTGCAATTCGTATCGCTATATCGGCCTCGCCTTTGAGCAGGTTCAAGACTTTCAGGCTGGGAAGGAACTCGAATGCGACGCCCGGATTCAAGGCGGAAAATTCGCTTAGTATGTCTGTCGCGCGATCCGAAAACATCCCGGGCGCGGTGATGCGGATTGGGCGACGTTTAGTCAGTTCCCTTGTTTTGTCGGCAAAATCATCGGTCGCATTCTCAATGGCTTCCGCCAGAGGATAGAGACTGCGCGCGTCTGCCGTCGGCTTGAAGCCCCGTGTATCGCGCTCAAATAGTGTTAGCCCGGTTTCATTCTCTAAGGCTTCGATGCGCCGCGCGACTGTGGGTTGGGCGATGCCAAGTTTTCGCGATGCCGCCAGTGTCGAGCCTTCTCTGACAACCGACAGGAAGACCCGAACGTCCGACCAATTGCGAAACCCGTTCTTCATTTTTGTAGAACAGCACAATATTAAACCCGATACCACACGAATTGAGCGGCAGATAATCTCGGTATCGAAGCAAATGCCGTAAGGAACGCATCATGACATCACTCGCTCTTGGATATCCCCCCATCTGGAACCGCCTTGAGGAGATGTGGAAGCTCAGCGTGCCGACCAGGAACTGCCCTGATGCGCGAGACAAATCGCGCGAGGACGCCCGTATCCGGCAAGAATTCGTTACCGAGATGCTGGATAGAAATCCTGACGCATTTCAAAGCGAACAAGATGTTCAGAGCATGATGCTTTCATTTCCCGGTAGGTTCTGATCACGCAACGGCGCGGAATGGTTCATTCTGCGCCAGAGGTGCATTCACGACACATGTTGATGACGCGTGCCCCTTGCACCAAAGGCTCGGCTCGAATACATGACGTTCGTTCATCGACCGAGGTCCGAGACCGCTATGGAAAACGTCATTCTTATCGTCCACCTGATCATAGCGCTTTGCTTGATCGGCGTTGTGCTTTTGCAGCGCTCGGAAGGTGGCGGACTGGGGCTTGGCGGTGGTGGCGGTGGCGGGCTGGTCAGTGGCCGGTCGGCGGCAACAGCGCTTGGCAAAGTGACATGGCTCTTTGCGATCGGCTTTATTGCCACGTCGATGACGCTCACGATTATTGCAGCGCAAAAATCGGCGAGCGGATCAGTGCTTGACCGGATTGGCATCGAAAGCGCGACAGGCTCGGACGGCACACCTGAGCTGCCATCGGGCGATGCGCTTTTGCCGTCAATTCCGAGCGAAGGCGATGGCGGCACGCTGGACCTGCCGACAGCTGATTAACCACAATACCTCGGTCTAACTTTACGTCACGCTCAATATATTGCGGTCTGTGGCTTGGCAAAGCGTGCCGAATCTCTTAAGAGTTAAATCCCGTGATGCAGCGGATTCGGAGCACCGAACAACGCGGCTCAGAGCAGGTGATCGCGGGAGTTATCCATCGTATGGCAAGGTTTGTTTTTATTACCGGCGGTGTTGTGTCGTCGCTCGGGAAAGGCCTTGCTTCGGCGGCGTTGGGCGCGCTTTTACAGGCTCGCGGTTATTCCGTCCGCCTAAGAAAACTCGACCCATATCTGAACGTTGATCCGGGCACGATGTCGCCTTTTGAGCACGGCGAAGTGTTTGTCACCGACGACGGGGCCGAAACCGATCTGGACTTAGGTCACTACGAACGTTTTACCGGTGTGCACGCGCGCGGCACCGACAGCGTGTCATCGGGGCGGATCTATTCCACCGTTCTGGAGAAAGAACGGCGCGGCGACTATCTGGGCAAAACCATTCAGGTCATCCCACATGTTACCAATGAAATCAAAGACTTCATCTCGATCGGCGAGGATGAGGTCGACTTTATGCTTTGCGAGATCGGCGGCACGGTGGGGGACATCGAGGGACTGCCGTTCTTCGAAGCAATCCGCCAGTTCGCGCAGGACAAGCCGCGCGGCGAATGTATCTTCCTGCACCTGACGCTGTTGCCGTGGATGGCTGCCAGTGGAGAGTTGAAGACCAAGCCGACCCAGCACTCGGTGAAGGAACTGCGTTCGATCGGACTGCAGCCGGACGTGCTGGTGTGCCGGTCGGACATGCCGATCCCTGAAAAGGAACGCGAGAAGATCGCGCTGTTCTGTAACGTGCGCAAGTCGGATGTGATCGCGGCGCCGGATCTGAAATCGATCTACGAGGCGCCGCTGGCTTACCATAAGCAGGGTCTGGATCAGGCAGTGCTGGACGCATTCGGAATCGATCCAGCGCCGAAGCCCAACCTTAGCCGATGGAAAGATGTGCAGGACCGGATCGAAAACGCCGAGGGCGAGGTCAAAGTCGCAATCGTCGGCAAGTATACCCAGTTGGAAGATGCCTATAAGTCGATCGCCGAGGCGCTGACGCATGGCGGCATGGCGAACCGCGTCAGCGTCAAGGCCGAGTGGATCGACAGCGAGATATTCGAAGCCGAAGACCCCGCACCTTATCTGGAAGGCTATCACGCGATCCTTGTGCCCGGCGGATTTGGCGAACGCGGCACCGAAGGCATGATCCGTGCAGCGCAGTTCGCGCGCGAACGCAAGGTCCCCTACATGGGCATCTGCCTGGGCATGCAGCTTGCGATCATCGAAGCGGCGCGGAATGTCGCCGGTATGGCGCCCGCCGGGTCCGAGGAATTTGCCCACGAGGCCGGGAAAAAACGTTTTGAACCAGTGGTCTACCACCTGAAGGAATGGGTGCAGGGCAATCATGTCGCGAAGCGCAAAGTCGATGATGACAAAGGCGGCACAATGCGGCTGGGGGCCTATACCGCGAACCTTTGCGAGAGTTCGAAAGTGGCCAAGGCTTATGGCGAGACGGTGATCGAGGAACGCCACCGGCACCGCTATGAGGTCGATGTCAAATACCGCGACAAACTGGAAAAACAGGGTTTGTGTTTTTCCGGCATGTCACCCGATGGCCGCCTGCCCGAGATCGTCGAGTGGAAAGACCACCCGTGGTTCATCGGGGTGCAGTTTCACCCCGAGCTGAAGTCGAAGCCGTTTGCACCGCATCCGCTGTTTGCGGATTTTGTGCGGGCGGCGGTTGAGGTGTCGAGATTGGTTTGAGACATTGTCGCCGAACTGGCAAGACTGCAAATACTCAAGCGTCTACGTCGGCTTTGAGCCCGAAGCCGACCCCTGATTCTACCCGTCCAAGCC
>JBPCWO010000282.1:0-12905 GCA_051009475.1 Boseongicola sp. | reverse complement strand
ACGTTGTACTGACCACTTCGACAGCCATCTCTGTTGCAGCGCTTGATCGCGTCGGGTTGCCGGATCGCGCGGTCCATATCCTTTTACCCATCGACACTGGCCCCGCCGTTCACCGGTTTCTCGATCACTGGCAGCCCGATGTCGCGGTTTTTTCAGAGCTCGATTTTTGGCCTCGGCTGATGCTGGATACGCACCGGCGTAGAGTGCCGATGGTGTTAATCAACAGCCGTATGCTGGAAAAGAATTACCTTAGCCGACGCAAGCTGGGTGGCATGATGCGTGACATCTTGAATCTTTTCAGTGTCATGCTCGTCCAAGATGCTGACAGCGCAGCACGGTTTCTTGACTTGGGCGCCGATCCTGCACGCTTGTCTGTCGCGGGCGTACTGAAATCAGCCGCGCGCCCCCTTCCTGCTGATCCAAAGGCGGTGGAAGAACTCCGAAACTGCATTGGCGACAGGATTGTCTGGCTAGCCGCCGCAACCCATCCTGACGAAGAATGCGCAATGGTCGACGCCCATTGTCACGTCGTGGAAAAATCCCCCAACGCGCTCGCAATTATCGCGCCACGTCAACCCGAAAGCGCCGACGCGCTTGAAAATTGCGCAAAGGATCACTTTACCCGTGTTGCCCGCCGCAGCCGAAACGAAGTGCCCGACGCCCGGACGCAAATCTATATCGCTGATACCATCGGTGAGATGGGGATTTGGTATCGCTTGGCCCCGGTCAGCTTTATCGGGCACACACTCGAACTGCCTGGCCAAAAATTTCGTGGCAAGAACCCTTACGAAGCGGCGGCTCTTGGCTCGGCGATACTGCACGGCCCTGCATTCGCAGGCCAGTTGCCAGCATTCAATGCGCTGTCAGACGCCGGAGGCGAACGCCAGATCGCCGATGCCGAAACACTGGCCAAGGCCGTTCTTGAACTTTCTACCGATAATGCTTGGCGTGACCGCATGAACAGAGCAGCTCGCGAAGTAATCGACGCGCAGACGGACGTACTCGAGCGAACCTGGGCCGCGATAAGTGATTTCTTGCCGAGACCTGCCGCAAGGGAGCAATAGTCGCCGCATAAGCTATTTAGCGGATAGAGGCTTTGGGCCGAAGCCTGTAATAATCTCCCCGAATCCATTTGTTCTTGTTAGGGGCATTTTGTGAACAGCTTTCGCATATTCATCGGCTGGGATTCCCGCGAGGACATTGCTTACCAAGTGGCGAAGCAATCGCTGCTAAGACACGCTTCAATCCCAGCAGATGTAGAGCCAATCAAGCTGAACGAGCTTGTCGAAAATGGCCTGTTTACGCGTGACGTCGACCCGCTTGCGTCCACCGAATTCACTTATTCGCGATTCCTGACCCCGTATCTCGCGAATTACGAGGGATGGGCGCTGTTTTGCGACTGCGATTTTCTATTCTTTGGTGATGTTGCGAAGCTAAAGGAATACATGAACCCCGATCACGCGGTCGCCTGTGTTCACCATGACTATACCCCGAAAGAAACAACCAAAATGGACGGCGCGGTCCAGACGGTGTATCCGCGCAAAAACTGGTCATCGTTCATGCTTTTCAACTGTGCACATCCTTCGACCCGGCAACTTACACCCGAGGTGGTAAACCGTGAATCCGGCGCTTATCTGCATCGGATGCAGTGGGCGAAGGACGAGGAAATTGGCGAGATTCCAAACAGTTGGAATTGGCTTGAGGGTTGGAACGAAATCCCAAACGACGGGGCTCTGCCCAATGCTGTTCACTTCACACGTGGCGGGCCGTGGTTCGAGGATTGGCAGAACGTTGACTTCGCGAAAGAGTGGATCGCAGAAGCAGACGCATACAAGGCGACGCAAAGCGGCGACCAATCACAACTATTGTAATCCACATGCCTTCGTCTCATCCCGGCGCTAAGAACGAGATTGTAGCCGCAAATCCGGCCGCGGTAATCGACGGGTTCGTGACCGGCGTTTGTTGTAGCTCTTTCTGACAATTTCCGACTTACTAGCCGCTCCTCTGGTTTGAAGGCTCTTTGATTTGCCTCATGGCGCCTTCGAGGATCTCGTTCCAGGCTGGGTCAAAACCGGAGTATTGTCATGCCCGATCACGGTCATAGTCATCGCGAAATTGTCGCGCGGATCAGTGCGCCAAAGGGAAGAGGAGTATTACGAGACGCGGTTTATGGCGCAATTGACGGAACCGTCACGACGTTTGCAATTGTCGCCGGTGTGGCCGGAGCAGGTTTGTCACCGATTGTTATCGTGGTACTGGGGCTGGCCAACGTACTGGCAGACGGATTCTCGATGGCAGCGGCCAATTATTCCGGGTCAAAGGCCGAGCAAGATAATGCACAACGAATTCGCGAGATCGAGGAACGACATATAAAGGAGTATCCGCGAGGCGAGTGGAACGAAGCGCGCGAAATTCTTTCTCAGAAAGGACTATCGGGGCAAGTACTGGACGAGGCCACAAATGCAATAACAGCGGATCGCGAACGCTGGATCGAACTTATGATGGAAGGTGAGTACGGGCTGGGCGGCAGAGATCCGCACCCGTTGAAAGCCGCCTTGACCACATTCGCGTCATTCTTAGTCGCTGGGATGATACCGCTGTCTCCTTTTATCCTGAAGCTCGATGGGGCCTTTACCATTTCTATCTGGATGACGATGGCGACATTTTTTGCAATCGGGGCACTAAAAAGCTGCTGGTCTCTAAGCCCATGGTGGCGCTCAGCGATCGAGTCTTGCCTGATTGGTGGAGTGGCTGCGTTGGTGGCCTTTGGCGTGGGGAGCCTCTTCCATATTTGAGGTCTCGCAACTTAGCCGGATCAGAGCATTTGATGAACAAAGGGTGCTCGAGTTCCGGGCGATTTCGCAAAAGTTGTCAGCTCAACTGCATGTAATATAAGGAAATGAGCGACCCGAGATATATTGCCAGAACCAATAGAGAATCTACACCTGCGCCCAAGATCTGCGGTGTTCTTCGGATCAATATACCCGCAACATAAACCGCAGTCACTATGACGCCCGTGACAATGCTAAACTGTGCGATCTGATCAGCCTCAGCCAAGATCGGCCCACCGCGATAGGCAAGATCAGCCGGAAATATCAATGCCAGCATGATCAGATTGCTGCCAAAGATGTTTGATATCGCCATTGTATAGGCTCCCATCCGGGCGGCGGCGATTGTCGTGGAAAGCTCTGGCATTGAGGTCGCAGCTGCAAGGAATGCAACACCGACAAACGATGCACTAAGACCCGTCTGTTCGGCAATTACTTCGGCGCTGGTGGCTGTTGCGTAGCCTGCTATCAGAATAAGACCTGCGGCAAATACCGTATGACCGATCAGCTTGCGAGTTTCCCAGCCTTCCAATGTCCGGCCGCCAATGAAAGCGCCGATATGCTCGCCATCTTCAGGTATGTCGATCGGCGCCCAGGTGCTGCGCTGATCATATTGCTTCAGGATCGCTATACCGAGCGGATATGCAACAAACAGTGCAACCGACCCGAGCCCTAGCGCGTGGCTAATTCGGTAATCGCCCAAAACGGTCACGATCAGAAGCACGTTCAGGAATATGATCAGAAACACTGCTTCTAGCGCATGCGTGGGTTTGCGTGGCCAGCTTGTCAGAGCCCGGTGGACAAAAAATATATCTACCAGCGCAAGTATGGCCGTTTGCATTGTGACGCCGCCAAACATGTTGCCCAGCACTAACGGCGCATTTCCGGATCTGGCCGCAGTGATCGTCGTGACAATTTCAGGCAGTTCGGTTGCAATTGCCAAAAAGAACAGGCCGATGAACTCTCGTGACAGGCCGAAACGCTCGGCCAGCTCATCGCCGTAGATCACCATTCGAGTCCCGGAGAACCACACCAGCGCCGTTGCCAAGATGAACACAAGGATGTTGGCCGGCAATGGTAGCGACAGGTTGGCAAGGATGTTCATTCAACTTCCTGGTTGGAGACCTAAGCGATGCTTCAGCCCAAGAATATAGGACCGAAAAGCAGGAACACGCAGGTGATCACTCCCAATATTGGACAGATCAGCGGAACAGTAAAAATGTTGTCTGGTGGAGAGTCCCCGCGCAACTTGATGATGATCAATGACATGTTCACCAAGGTGAAGGCCGTGAGTATCATCTGTGATGTCCACTCGACCAGCTCGTCGAGCGGTACAAGAATGGCTGCCACCAACATTACCGCCGTGATCAGAATGGTTGCATTTAACGGGACCCGTGAACGCTCGTTCACAGCGGCAAGGAACCTCGGAAGCCGGCCTTTCTTGCCAAGGCCATAAACGACCCGCGAGGCCATGATAATTTCGATCACGACGCCATTTATCGTCGCCATAATAGCTATCAGCGTAATTCCCAGCGGTGACAGGCCGGTGAGTTCCTCAAAGAGCAGTCCAATAGGGGCATTTGAATTGGACAAGGTATCAAGCGGAACTGATTGGACCGCGACAAAGACAACCAGGAAGTAAATTACTGTGACCGCAACCAGAGAAATGACAATTGCCCAAGGCATCGTTCGTCTGGGGTTTCGTGTCTCTTCAACCAAGTTGACCACATCATCAAATCCGATGAATGCAAAAAATGCGATCAGGCTGGCGCTTAGAACTCCTGCAAGTGCAATGGTGTCTGTGGAAGCCGGAAATGCAGTAGGAACCTGACGAATTAGTGACGGTTCGTTCACGAAGCCAGCAACGACGATAACCATCAATCCAAGTATTTCGATGACGGTTAGCACACCGGCAAACATCACCGACTCTTTGACGCCGCGCGACGCAACGATCCCCATCAAAATCACAATCGCGGCGACAATGATCGGTTGAGGCAGCGGCAGCAGCACCGCGACATAGCCAGCACAGCCAATACTGATCGCGGCTCCGGCTATGGTTGCGGAGAGTATGATCAGAAGTCCGGTGGCCAATGTTAGCCAGTTCCAGCCGAAACCGGCGTCCACATAAACCGCTTCGCCCGCACTCTGAGGTATTCGCCCAGATAGTTCCGCAAAACTTAACGCGCTGAATGCCATCACGAACGCAGCAAACAAAAAGGCGGAAGGAGCATAAGGCCCGGCAGCCGCAGCGGCCGAACCGATCAATACATAAATTCCGGCGCCAATTGTGATGCCCAGACCGTACAAAACCAACAAGGGCAATCCGATTGCGCGGCGCAATCTTGGCGATTGGCCGGACAAATCTTCTTCAGGAGTTACAGAATCCGGCTCCATGATCCAATTCCGCAGTTTTGCACACTCTTTGTCTGACAGATTGCGCGCGCGACTTCGTTGATCCTTATCAAGGCAGAGGAAGCGACGATGTCTCCGTCATCCACAGTCGGAATTGAAGTTGACGGAGGCGATCACTTTGCCGAACCTTTCTCAATTCTTGAGGGCATTAAATTGAATCGACAAAACCGACCTCTCATCACAAGCGCGCACTGGGGCACCTACCGGGCTGAGGTTGAAAACAACCGCGTTACGGCGTTGCGCCCATTTGAGCATGATGCCGACCCTTCCCCGATTGCGGAGGGCATTATTGATGTAATTGACGGGCCCACGCGCATCACGGATCCGATGATCCGTCGAAGTTGGCTGGAAGGTGGACCGGGATCTGCGACTGATAAGCGCGGTAACGACGAGTTCGTTGCGGTGTCCTGGTCTGAGGCCAATCGTCTTGTCGGCTCTGAATTGACCCGCGTTATCAGCGATCATGGCAATCAGGCAATTTACGCGGGTTCGTATGGCTGGGCGAGCGCAGGGCGTTTCCACCATGCGCAGAGTCAGTTGAAGCGATTCCTGAATTGCATTGGCGGGTTTACGAGTTCCAAAAACACCTACAGCTTTGCAGCCGCCGAGGTGTTGGTGCCCCGCGTGCTAGGCAACTTTCGCGGCCATCTTGATTGCACCACAAACTGGGCTTCGATCGCAAAGCATTGCGAGCTGTTTGTGGCATTTGGTGGTGTGCCGCTAAAGAATGGACAGATTTCCAATGGCGGACTGGGTTCTCACGTGCAAAAGGCCGGCCTTCGTTCGGCACGCGATGCGGGCGTTCAGTTTGTCAGCATATCGCCACTGAAGTCGGATATTGCGGAAGTTTCAGAAGCGCAGTGGCTTGCACCACGGCCATCCACAGATTCAGCTCTTATGTTGGGGCTGTCTTATGTTTTGTTGGATGAACGGCTTCACGATTCAGCATTTTTACGGCGCTACACCACCGGATTTGATGAGTTTTCTGCATATCTACGCGGCGAAACCGATGGCGTCCCCAAGACCGCGGATTGGGCCTCGGACATATGTTCAATTGCGGCGGAGGAAATCCGAACTCTTGCCAGACGGATGGCTGCAAAACGCACGATGATTTCTGTCAGCTGGTCATTGACGCGGCAAGATCACGGTGAACAGCCATTCTGGGCCGCAATCACGCTCGCTTCAATGCTGGGGCAGATAGGCCGACCCGGCACCGGGCTGGGGTTTGGCTATTCGGCCATGAACAACGTCGGCCAACATAGACGGTACATTGACTTTGCCTCCCTGCCTCAAGGCACGAACCCGGTCAGCGACTTCATCCCTGTGGCGAGGGTATCTGATATGCTGGAAAACCCAGGCGGCAGTTTCGACTATGATGGACAGCAATACACATACCCAGATGTGAAACTGGTTTGGTGGGCTGGCGGCAATCCATTTCACCATCATCAAGATCTCAACCGTTTTCGCCGCGCCTGGAAAAATCCTGAGACGATAATTGCCAACGAGTGGTGTTGGAACAGCCTGGCGCAGCATGCAGATATCGTTCTGCCATGCACAACGACGCTGGAGCGTTCGGATATCGCACTGACAGCGAAGGATCCCTATCAAGTAGTCATGGATCAGGCGATAGAACCTGTTGGCCAGTCTCGTAATGATCATGATATTTTCCGCGGCATAGCGGCCGAGATGGGCGTTGAACACGCGTTCACTGAAGGCCGCAACCCCGAAGAGTGGATGCGTTGGATTTTTGACGTTTCGCGTCAATCGGCGGCCCGGGAAGGCGTAAGTTTGCCTGGCTGGGACGAATTCCAGTTCACCGGTTATTTCAAAGTAGATGAGCCAGACAAGGACACCGTGATGTTGGGCGCTTTTCGATCTGACCCCAAGGAAAATCGTCTGGCAACACCTAGCGGTAAGGTTGAGATATTCTCTGAGACAATTGCTGCGTTTGGATATGACGACTGTCCCGGCCATCCCGCGTGGATCGAACCAGCGGAATGGTTGGGCAACGTCGATAAGTATCCGCTGCACATGATCTCAAGCCAGCCAGAAAAAAAGCTCCATTCGCAACTGGATCATGGCGTAGTTAGCCGTGAGGCAAAATTGAACGATCATGAACCGGTTTTGATAAATCCGATTGATGCCAGACAACGGGGCCTGAAAGACGGCCAAACAGTGCGGCTTTTCAATGATCGTGGAGCCTGTCTGGCGGCGGTTCAAACTAGCGATGACATAATGCAGGGCGTGATCCAGATCGCAACCGGTGCATGGTACACTCCGGACGGTGAAACTTGCACCAACGGAAACCCAAATGTTCTGACTTTAGACAAAGGAACTTCGCGGCTGGCGCAGGGACCGATTGCCCACACCTGCCTTGTCGAGGTGGAAGCATTGGATAACCGTTAGCGACGCCACCTATTTTGAATTAGTCATCGCCTCAGCCGCCGTCTTTTGGCCAGGATCGAGCTAGTTTTTTATGAGCACTTGCGACGAAGAAAGCATGAACGGTGCGAAGTATCCCGCCAGGTTGGACAATGGCAGGACCTCTGGCTTCAATCGGATACGTAGGTGATCGGACATAAAATTCTTGCGAGCCTCGATCCGAGCCCAGGCATCGGGGAATTTGGCCGCAAACTCATCTCGTCCAGCCTGATCCAGAAGCACGATCCCATCTTCAATATTAGCCGTGCCATAGGCGGTTCCAGTCGCCGGTATGATGTCCAACTGAATGGCCTGCCCGGAGCGCAGCTTCTCCTCGCTACCCGGATAGATGGGCGTACTCATCCATTCATCGAGGTGAATGAGGTGGCCCGGATTTAGCGTCACGCCAAAAAAGGGTTCACCAAGATGCGATTTCACCAGTGCATCCAACTCGCCGCCAGTCACGTCGATGCCGACGGTCTCGTACCAAGCAGCGGCGCAGGCATAGTAAGGGCCCGCCAAGCGCTCCACATAATCCTGCACATCAGGTGGCAAGTCATCAGGCCCCTCTGCCACCCACCCCGCTCTGCAAGTGAGCGCACCTTGGACGCCAACAGCAATTTGGAATGGTTCGCCACGTTTGACAGGCTTGTCAGAAGGGCTGGCCAGCCCAAGTTTTGTGCGTTCTCCACTGCTGATTATCGGATGGCAACTTAAAGGCAACGCGCCTAGTTGAAGGTGCCCGGCGAGTTCGCGCTCGCTTATGCCTGGTTCCAGCGCATCAAGCACACGCTTGACCGCTTCCGACACATGACACGCTGCATATTCGAACCGGGCGATTTGATCTATCTCGTTGGTTGATCTTAGTCCTGTCGTGGGATGCGCCAGCAATGCAGTAGCGTTGTAGGTCATTTCGTCACCAACTACCGATCGGATTGTATCGGCAACGTAAGACGGAATTTCGAGCCAACGGTCAGGCTCCGGCGCCTCTGGCGTCGTGAAGTATTTCCAGCCAATGACGCCGGTGGCAGCGCCGCTGCGAAGGCCCGCCAACTCGAGCAGTTCAGTCAAAGCCGGTGTTTCACCACGGTCTTGCCCAAGAAGGCCGAAAGGCGGGTAGATTTCCAGCTTGAGGTCAAGTGGTGAGACCTGAGCATAGCTCTGATTTTCCGGTCCGGTGATGAAAACAAGTTCATCGTCTTTAGCGAGGACGAGCAGAGCCTCCTCGAACCGAGGGTCAATCCCACAAAGGTACGAAATATTGGCGAAGTGCTCGCGATCACCATAAACAACGATATCGTCCAGCCCGGTCCTCGCCGCAATTTCACGAAGTCGGTCTATGCGGGCCAAATACAAGTCTTTGCTGAGTTCGGGACAAGTCTCGGGAATGCCAAACTCAGGCAATTCCACGTCGCAAAGTTGAAATTCGGCGCTCACGTGAAGCTCCAATTTATCCAGAAACTAATCAGGATCCTACACCGGATTCCAATCTCATAGCTATGAGATTGGACCGATTAAGGTCGCGCAAAGTAACTTGCAGCAGCCAGACCCCTTAAACGAAAGTGACTCGGAAGCGCTTTTCAAAACTCAACAATGATCGGCACATGATCACTAAGCCCATTGCCGATCCAATCGTCGAAGGATCCAATTTGGAATTCAGAGATCAAGGGAATCCAATCACTGGGCACGAAGACATAGTCGATGTGATAGGTGGGCCCATCACGCGTTCGATCCCGCCAGTAAATTGTCGGTGTGGACTCCTGGCCATGCGCCTCGTTGTGCAATGCATGATAAACACTTTGCAGATTCATTCCCTCGAGCCGGGTCACCATGGGCATATGATTTACCCGCCACCCAGGCCTGTCCCAAATTGCATTGTTGTTCCAATCGCCACCAACAATTGCCGGTTCAGTCGACAAAAATTCCTGATACCTAACCAAGGCCCGGCGAAGTGGTCCAAGCTGATGCTTTCGCGTTATTCCGCCGCTGGCGTTCTGGGCCCATACCGCTAAGAGATTGAAGTTTCGTCTGCCACTGACATGCACTGGAAGAACATATCTAAGCGTAGGGTGAAACGGCTCGTGACGACGAATTTCGAAGCCATTAAAAGCGAAAACCCCGAGTCCCTTGTTTTTGTTTGACCCTACCCAGATTGCCGGCAATCCGGTCAATTGGTTGGCACCCCTCTGTGCGAGCACCTCCGGACTTGCGCATTCTGAAATGACGGCAATATCGGGCCTTAGTGCTAGCAGCGCGTCCAACTTGCGATGCAGCGCCATGTTACAGTTCCAGAATACAAGGCGCACTTTATGAATGTCCTGTCAGCAGCCTGATTGCCGCAACGGCAACGATCTTCTCTCGCGTTGCTTGAATCGAGCGGTGGGCATGAAACACGGTGGCTGACCAAAACTCATCAGCACAACCAAGCTCGCTTTTCCTAATGTGAAACGCTCTAAAAATGCTCCCCGCAAGACAGTATTTAGCAATGTTGCGATCAACTTACTGCGCTCCGAACAATAATGACCTTGTCCCATTCGTGCCAGCGCGCGATATTTTCACATGCAGTGGGTGGTACGCATAGAATGAAATCTCACATCCTGACAATAACGTTGAATCCCACGGTCGACTTCAGCACCACATCGCCAGCCATCGTCGCAGGCCCAAAACTTCGATGCACCGAGCCGCATATCGATCCCGGCGGAGGTGGGATCAATGTCGCGCGCGCAGTTAAGCAACTTGGCGGACAGGCTACGGCTCTTGTTGCCATTGGCGGGGCAACCGGCGCACATTTGTTACAGTTGCTCGCGCTGGAAGGCGTGCCAACTGTCGCGTTTCAAGGCCCGGGCGAAACGAGGCAATCGATGTCTGTGATCGATCAGACTGACGGCGAGCAGTACCGCTTTGTCATGCCAGGTCCGGTTTGGCGCGAAGACGATGTTCCAAGGGCGCTCAACTCGGTCGATCAGGCAACTGGTGAAGACAGCCTTGTCGTTCTCTCAGGCAGCCAGCCGCCCGGTGTTGCGAAGGACTTTCCGTCGATTCTGGCTGCGCACGTCCACGGCCGCGAAGCCAAGTTGATAGTGGATACGTCCGGGCCGGCATTGTCTCATCTGGTCGAGCAACCGCAGGATGCGTTGCACGTGCTGCGGATGGATGGGGCAGAAGGAGAAGAGCTTGCCGGGCGCGCGCTCACAAGTCGTGAAGACACTGCCAGCTATGCTCAATCACTGGTGCAAGCCGGAGTGGCCCGGATAATCATCATTGCTCGAGGGGCCGATGGGTCGGTGCTTGCTAGCCGCGAAGGCAATTGGCACTCGTTAGGCGCACAGGTTCCTGTGGTTTCCAAAGTCGGCGCAGGTGACAGTTTTGTTGGTGGTTTCACATTAGCGCTGGCAAACGACGAACCCGTCGAAAGCTGTCTCAGGTGGGGCGTCGCTGCTGCGTCGGCCGCGGTCATGACTGAAGCAACGCGACTGTGCGATAACGATACCACCAAAGGGTTGTTAGAAGACTGCGTTACGACCCGACTTCCAATTTAGGACAATTGCTTAGTCGACTGTAAAGGGAGCGAAACGAGGAGAAGTCAGCGACTTTTACCGCCTATGCAAAACATCCGGTATGGCCCCGATCAGGTCACCAAAAAGTACAGAATTCGGTGGTGAATCATCATTTCGTGGATTCATGAGCCTGGATCTAAACAAGGTTCATGGACTTGAGCAGATCCAATCACGCTCAGCCTTACCGAACACTTCGCAGTGCCCTTCTTCAACCAGAACTGTATCTTCCAGCTTAATGAAGCCTCGTGTCGGATGGAGCATCGTTGATTCGACCGAAAGGATCATACCGGACTTAAGTGGCTTCTCAGCGTCCGTGCCTTCGTATGCCACAGGATGATTGGTCATCAGAAACGGCGCTTCGTGGCTGATCAACCCCATCCCGTGCGCAAAGAAATCCGTGCAGTGCCCATTGGGCTGAACATCTTTTATTGCGGTCGCATGGGCGATCATGTCAGCGCCAGTTTTTCCTGCAGCTATCATCGAAAACGCTGCCTGTTGCGTTTCTTCAATCTCTGCCAACAAATCAATTAACTCGGCATCTGGCGTTCCAAGTACGCCCATCCGACAAATATCACCGATATACCCATGCAGGTTGCCACCGGAATCAAGCGAGATCACTTCGCCTTGGTTCCAGGTTTGATCAGACACCGCACGATTGTGGCTATCTCCGAGAGTGATCAGGCAGTACTCGAACTGAAGGCCTCTTGTGGTTTCTTCAGCTCGCAATCTCTGGACAATCTCCGTCTTGCTGTCACCTCCGCGCGACGCCTCCATTGTCGCCCGCATGGACGCGCCGATTAACTCGGTTGCCTTACGTAAAAACTCGATTTCACGTGGCGTTTTCACTGCGCGTAGTCGTTCCAGGGTCCCAGTTGCGTCAACAAGTCTGCTGTCGGGATACGCGGACCGAAGCGCATCGGCGGCATCTGACGGCAAGAAACCGGACTCAATTCCAATTGTGTTGCCAGTTACCCCAACAGATTGCAGATGCTGTATCGCAGCGGATATTGCGTCAAATGACCCCCAAGAAACCGGCTTGAATATCGGCACCCAAAACGGGTGGTTTGCGTGTTCGCCACCTTCCATCTTGTTGGCGATATAGACGGTTTTGTCCGAGTGTCCTCGGACATAGACGAACAGAGGCAAATACCGGCTGTGACCAATAGCATCCATCGCCGAGAAAAAGATGAACTCGTATCCGCCAAGCAAGTACCTGACGTTATGTTTGGAGCTTGCGATCAGCACGTCGATGCCAGCTGCATCCATCAAATTGTCAAGTTGGTCGAAACTATAGTCCAGATCTTCGGGTGTCGTGGCGTGCAAACGTTGCAAGGGTAGGCTCATAGTTCAGTAACCGGAATGATACGGAAATCAGGTAGTTCTCGAAGCACACGTTCTGGCCCAACAGGCGAGTAGACAACAAATATCTCCATTTGCTCGTCGCCGGTGTTCAGCGTCGAATGAAATCGGCTTTCGGGGATGAAAATCGAGCATCCGGCAGTGACTTCGCGAATGATGGGATTACCGTCTTCATCCTCGACCATCTGGTCGCCTTTGCCTTTGATAATAAAAATTATCTCCTCGGCACCGGGATGATTGTGCCGTGTGTGACCTTGCCCTGGCGGAACAAACACAACTCCGGCCGAAAATGCCTTCGCATCATTCACTTCCGGCCCCACTGTTAAGG
>JBPCWO010000281.1:0-11913 GCA_051009475.1 Boseongicola sp. | reverse complement strand
GTATTTGCCACGCTGCGGGGAGAGAAGCATGCACCTTTCGACGCATAACTGGATGCGCGCCGAGCCATTAGAAACGACTGTTCGTCGGATTAAGCAATATGGCTATGAAAGCATCGAAATTTCCGGCGAACCGGAACAATATGACACCAAAGAAGCCCGCGCGCTCCTAAAGGATACGGGGATGCGGTGTTGGGGCGCTGTGACACTGACGTTGGGCGAGCGCAATCTTGCTGCCAAAGATGAAGGCCAAAGGGCGCGTTCGGTTGATTACGTGAAATCTGTCATCACGATGGTGGCTGAACTTGAAGGCGAGATCATTACGCTTGTTCCCGCGACTGTCGGGAAGGTCGTGCCGGATGCGACTCCAGATGAAGAATGGGGATGGGTCGTTGAGGCAACCAAGGAGTGCTTTGCACACGCCCAGAAAGAGGGCGTTCGGATTGCAGTGGAGCCACTAAATAGGTTTGAGACTTATCTGTTCAATCGGTGCGCCCAAGCACTTGCGCTGGCCGATGCAGTTAGCCCCGATTGCGGTGTTTGTTTGGATGCCTTTCATCTGAACATAGAAGAAGACAACATTTATGACGCTATACGGTTGGCCGGTGACAGACTGTTCGACTTTCACGTCGCCGACAACAACAGGTTCGCGCCGGGACTAGGGCACCTGGATTGGGCGAAGATCGTCGGGACATTGAAAGAAATCGGCTACGACGGCGCGCTGACCAACGAGTTTGTTGCGCCGCTCGATCGCACACCGGCAGCCCCATACCCCGATATGGTCGAAACTAATCCGGTCGATATTTCGCCTGAACAACTGAAGTTCATCGAAGATCATGGATCGAGTTTGTTATCCGAGAGTTTCTACGCCGACCAGATGCGAATTACAGCTGAAACGCTTTTGCCGCTAATTCGCTGAACTGGCCCAAGTAGAGGCCGGGTGCGGGGTCTCCCTGCCGCACCCGGCAAAGGAATGCGCATGAAGGTTAAGTCAGTCCGTGCATGGTGGGTTCAGATCCCAATCGAAACTGACCGTCAGCACGTCAGTGATTTTGGGTGTCTGAAGACATTTGACTCCGCCATTGTTCAGATTGAGACCGACACGGGGATAATCGGCTGGGGTGAGGGGAAAAACGCCGCGGGAAGTGCCGGCGAATACGGTACGTTGGTCCATCTCCTGAACCATGAATTTGGGCCGAAGGTGATAGGGCGCGACCCTGCGGACGTGACTTGGATTTGGGAAGATTTGTACAATGGTGTACGTGCTGAAAAGGCGCGCACGGCTGGGCAAGCGATGCCAGAACTGGCACGGCGCGGTCTGACGACCGCTGCAATCGGAGCGATTGACATCGCCCTTTGGGACATTTTGGGCAAGGCCGCCGACAAGCCGATCTGGCAATTGTTGGGCGGCCGTAAGTCCGATCGGTTGCGTGCATATGCTTCAGGCGGTTGGGCAGACGCCGAGGGGATCGGCGCGCAGTTGTTGTCTTACATCGATGCAGGCGCGTTCGAGGCCGTAAAAATGCGGGTAGGGGCGATGGACAAGTCGCCTCGGGCTTCCGCCGAGCGGGTGATTGCAGCGCGGGCAGCGCTCGGGCCGGATGTTGGATTGATGGTCGATGCGCACGGAACATTTTCGGTTGGGGATGCCAAGCGTTTTGCCTGGATGGTTCGCGACTGCGACTTAACCTGGTTTGAAGAGCCGGTAACATGCGAAGACAAAGCCGGAATGGCCGAATTACGACGGTCAACCCATATCCCAATTGCCGCGGGTGAATCTGAGGCGACACGGTATGATTTCCGCGAACTGATTTCGGTGGGGGCTGTCGATGTATTGCAGCCGGATCCGGCCTTTTGCGGCGGCATTACCGAAACCATGCGTATCGCGACGCTGGCCTCCACACATAACTTGCGGCTTGCCCCGCATTTGTGGGCAGGTGCCCCATGTTATTTTGCCGGGCTTCACGTTTGCGCCGCCGCACCCGCTAGTTACATGGTCGAATATTCGTTGGGGGCCAACCCAATGATCCATGAACTGTCGAGCGCGCCGGTAGAGGCAAAAGACGGATTTGTGACGGTGCCGGATGCGCCTGGCCTGGGGCTGGACATAGCCATGGACGTCGTCGAAAAATACTCCAAATCAGGATAGCAATTGCAGCAGAATAGCTTCCTTCCAGAGTTAACCGCGCACCTTGTCGGTGCTGCGAAACTGAATGACGGCAAGGCACCGTCGGAACGTGAACTCGCTGAGCATTTTGGCGTCAGTCGCGGGCAGGTTCGCGAAGCTTTGGCAATTCTGGAAGCGGTGCAGGTGATCGAGCGTCGTGCGAAGTCCGGCATTTACCTTGCCAACAACGGTTTTGGTTTGGGGACAATGGCGTTTTATGCAAACGCGGGCATCCCACTTGAACCAAAGCAGATTTTCGAAGCCGTTGAGGTTCGCAAGATCCACGAGATCAAGGCCGCCGAACTGGCGGCAGAACGGGCAACCGAAGCGAACTTCGAGAATCTGCGTGATATTCTTGCCCGTTCCGAGGCACGCCTGAGTGAAGGTGAAGGACTTGCGTCGTTAGATCGCGAGTTTCATCTGGAGATCGTTGCCTCAACTCAGAACAGCGTATTTCTGAATATCTGCACGACGTTTTACACGCTTGGCGAAAAACGCCACCCGGTTTATTTCGCCAAGCCCGAGCGCAACGCAAAAAGCCATCAGGAACACACGCAAATCTTTGATGCGCTTTACCGGCGGGATGGTGAGCTGACCAAAGCTCTTATGAACGCACATCTGCGAGGTGCGATGAGTTACTGGAGCGAGCTTCTGGAAGCCGAAAACAAAGGTTGAACGAAGCATGCGGGACCGCCGGATCGTATTTTCTACCCATCCTTTGCATCCTGATGTTACTGACGCTTTGGCTTCGATTTCTGATTATCGGGTAGCCGATAGACCCATGCCTGAAGAAATCGACGAGGGCAGCAAGGGGGCGGACATCATTGTGGTTCGCGCGCCAATTTCGGCCGACATTGTTCGGCGCGAAAGCAAGCTCAGGGCCATGATCCGGCATGGGGCCGGGCTGGATATGATCCCAGTGGATGTTGCGACCGAGTGCGGAGTTCTAGTTGGGAACGTTCCGGGTGCAAACGCTCGCACTGTAGCCGAGCATGTCGTGTGGTGCGCGATTTCATTGTTGCGACGACATCCGATGGTAAATTCGGATTTGCGCGACGGCGGTTGGGAGGCCGGGCGACGGCACGCCGACGATGGCCGCGAGTTCAGCAATGCAACTTTGGGTATTATCGGATTGGGCAATATCGGCTGCGAATTGGCCGGTATCGTAAAGCGAGGGTTTGGGACGGAAGTCATCGCATACACGCGGTCGCCCGATCGTGCGCCCCCGACCGTCGAAATCGTGGCACTGATCGACTTGCTAAGCCGATCAGATATCGTCGTGCTTTGCTGCCCTTTGACCGATGCGACCCACGGACTAATCGACCAAGCAGCATTTCAGGCCATGAAGCCGGGGGCCATTTTGGTAAATGTGTCGCGCGGACCGATTGTCGAAGAAAATGCGCTGCTTGATGCCTTGGATACCGGGAAATTGTCAGGCGCCGCGCTGGATGTTTTCGAGCAACAGCCGTTGCCGCCAGACCACCCGATACTTGCTATGTCCAATGTGATCCTGACTCCCCATATGGCCGGCATTACTGACGAAAGCATGATGCGAATGGGACAAGGTGTCTTGGATCACGTGAAACGACTTTTGGTCGACCAACCGCCGGAGCCGCTGATCAATCCGGCGGCGCTGCAACGGTTCCGCGAGCGGTTTCCGAACTAACTGGGCTGTCTCGTCAACGAAGCGCCATGTTTTCCCCGGTTTCCTGATCGAAAAGGATGACTTTCTCGGGTTTCCAGCCGATGCGAACCAATTCGTCCAGCTTCACGTGCGTTTTTGCAGAGACGGTTGCGTGTAAACGGTGCGCGTCAGTATCAAGCGTCAGGATCTTCATGACGCCGTGATCCTCGATATCGAAGACTTTGGCTTCTACCGGTGCGCCGCTTTCAAGAACCATGTCTTCGGGCCGGATGCCCACAGTTGCCTGGCGACCGGACTCCGCACCATCAGCATCGATAAGCAGCGAGGCGCCAGAGCTTAAGCGCACTTGGCTGCCTTCGATTTTGCTGTCGAAAAGGTTCATTGGCGGCGTTCCCACCGATCGTGCCACAAAGGTATTTTTGGGCTTGGTGTAGATTTCAGACGGCGTTCCAACCTGGACCAAACGGCCTTTGTTCAACACGCCTATTTTGTCACCCATCGACATCGCTTCGACCTGATCGTGAGTCACATAAAGGAACGTTGCCCCAAGATTGGAATGGAGGGCCTTCAGTTCGACGCGAAGTGATTCGCGCAGTTTTGCATCGAGCGCGGATAGCGGTTCGTCCATCAGAAAAACCCGCGGTTCGCGCACAATTGCCCGACCAATCGACACACGTTGCATTTCGCCCCCGGAAAGCTTTTCAACTTTGCGGTCCAGCAAGGGAACAATCTGAAGCGTTTGAGCGGCCTTTTCGACACGTGCTGCAATCTCGTCTTCGGACATGTTGCGAATTTTGGACCGTAACGGAAACTCCAGGTTGCCGCGCACAGTCAGTCGCGGGTAAAGCGAATATTGCTGCAAAACCAGCGTCACATCGCGCTCGGCTGCGTTCCAGCCATCTACATCCTGACCGCCTATCCTTACCGAACCAGCGTCAGGAATTTCCAATCCGGCAATGACGCGCAGCGTTGTGGTTTTGCCAGCACCGGTGCGGCCCAAAAGTACAAAAAACTCGCCATCGGCGATATCCAGATCAAGTCCGCGAAGAGCTTGGTTGCCGCCGAAACTTTTCTGGACACCTATCAACTCAACGGAAGCCATTAGTGTCCTCCTGCCAGCGAAAGACCACTGTCTTGATCAAAGAAATGCGCTTGAGTGGCGTCAAGATCGACCCAGATTTTTGCGCCTTCGCCACCAACGAAACCCGATGCGGTGCGTGCGCGCAACGTGGCGTCGCCCACGCGAACATCAACTATGTCGTGGCTGCCAAGCGGCTCAACGTTCGTGGTTGTGACTTCAAACCCGTGCTCAAGCGGATCATGCGAAAGGTGAACAGCCTCCGGCCGGATGCCCAGCATCAAATCGCCTGACGACTTGTTGGACACTTCCAACGCTTCAACCGGGAACCGAAAATCCTGTTCCGCGCCACCAATATTCAGCTTGGCCGCGGAGCCATTGGCCGAAAAACGAGCGCCGGTCACGTTCATGACTGGGCTGCCCACGAATTGGGCGACGAAAAGGTTTGCCGGGTGCAGGTAAACTTCTTCGGGCGCGCCAATTTGCTGCAGAATGCCATCGTGCATGATGACGATCCGATCGGCCAGCGACATTGCTTCGACCTGGTCATGTGTGACGTAAACAGAGGTAGAATTCCTTGCAATGTGCAGTCGCTTGATCTCGGCGCGCATTTCTTCGCGAAGCTTTGCGTCGAGCGCTCCGATGGGTTCATCCATCAATAGCGCTTTGGGGCGGCGGACCAGGGCACGGCCGATTGCAACCCGTTGCATGTCGCCACCCGAAAGAGCAGATGGACGTCGCGAAAGCAGTGGTTCTATACGCAGAACCTCGGCGACTTCTTTTACGGCTCTGTCTCGTTGTTCGGTCGACATGCCGACAGCACGCAGAGGGAAAGCGATGTTTTCATAGACCGTCATGTGCGGGTATAGCGAGAACGATTGGAACACAAAGGCGATGTCACGGTTCGCCGATTTCCGGTCCTGAACTTCTTCGCCGTCAATCAAGATTTTACCGGAAGTCACGGACTCCAGTCCGGCGATGGCGCGCAATGTCGTTGTCTTGCCGCAACCTGACTGACCCAACATCACGACAAATTCGCCATCTTCGATTGTTAGGTTCATGTCGCGGATAACATGATGCGAACCGAAAAACTTTTGGACATCTACCAGGTCGATCTGGGCCATCAGATCAGATCCTCGTCATCGCCATAGGCGGGTTCAGGTTCCGGCCCGATATGGATTGTCACGATGAAAGCAACCAACCCAATTAGCGTTATGGTCAGACCAAAACGGTGAAAAAACAGACTCCACGGTTGGCAAAGAGCGACGATTCCCAGGATCATTGTCCACTGGGAGACGGGAACGAGCACCTTCTGATTTAGGTCGCGAAATGTCATTTGCGGATTGCTCCAAAAGACATGCCCCGCAACAAGTGGTTACGCAAAAGGAAAGTGAAAATGGCGACCGGGATCAGGAACATGGTCGTGCCCGCTGCGATTACCGTCCAGTCGGGCAAGCCAGAGCCGACCTGACTGGGTATGAAGGGTGGAGCGGTTTGGGCCTTGCGGTTGGTCATGATCAAGGCAAATGCGTACTCATTCCACGCGGTGATAAAGCAAAATACTGCGGTTGCCGCGATCCCGGTCATCGCTTCTGGCAGCACAATTTTGAAGAACGCCTGCATTCTGGTGTAACCATCGACAAGAGCCGCCTCTTCATACTCGCGCGGAATCTCGTCGATGAAACCCTTCATGATCCAGACTGAGAATGAGAGGTTAAAGGCCGTATATAGAATGATCAGCCCAAGGTGCGTGTCATTCAGCCCGACAACGCGATACATCAAAAACATCGGGATCGCGACAACCACCGGAGGCAGCATTCGGGTTGATAGGATGAAGAACAGCCAGTCGTCTTTTCCAGCGACCCTGAATCGGGAGAAACCATAAGCAGTCAGCGTTCCCATCGAGACCGCAAAGAAGGTTGAAACGATGGCCACGATCAGTGAGTTGGTGAAGCGTTGCCCGTATCCCGACGGGCGAATGTCACCGGCGCGGTTGCGGACGATTTTCTGGCCACCATCCAGTACAAGTTGTTCCCACCACGGTGCCGCGTTGTATTCTTCATCAGGCACCGGACCGCGCAATTGGGACCGCTTTACGAACGTCTTGATATATGGCGCAACGGTCGGTTCGAACATCACTGTCGGTGGAACTGTCGTCGCAAGATTGCGCGGCTTGATCGAAGTTGAGACGATCCAATAGATTGGCGCAAGCATGACAATCAAAGCCACGAAAACTGCGAATATCGCAGCCCGGTTAAGGATGATTTCGCGCTGAGTCTGGACGGCGGCCATCCTAGCGCTCCTTCACTTTGTTTAGGTATTTCACGTAAATATTCGTGATGGCGACCACCATGACCAAAACAATGTAGGCGAAAGCGGACGACTTGCCGGTTTGCCACTCGAGGAATGCCATTTTGTAAAGTCGGATGGAGATCAGCTCGGTCGTAGGCTGACTGGCCATAATGAATGCCAGGTCGAAAGTCTTGAAGGCTTCCATTGTGCGGAAGATGATTGCGATCATCAGAATCGGCAGAACCAGAGGCAGCGTGATCCGGAAAAACGTGTAGAACGGACCGGCTCGGTCGATTTCGGCCGCTTCGTACAGATGCTGAGGGACGGCCGAGAGCCCTGCGAGCGACAAAAGCATAACGAACGGCGACCACATCCAGATGTCGGTTATCGCGATCGCCCATAACGCCATGTCGGGATCGGCAAGCCATTCGAATTTACCAAGGCCCAGCGAGTAATTGATTATGCCGAACGACGGATCATAAAGCAGTTTCCAAAACAGGCCCACAACAGCCATCGACAGCATCATTGGCAGCAAAAGCAGCGTCGTGATGAGACCTTTGAACGGGATGCTTCGATTTAGCAGCATTGCCAGTCCGAAGCCGACGATCACTTGCCCGGCAACCGAAATTATCACGTATTTGGCGGTGATGGTGAAATTGCGCCAGATGAAGTCGTCGTTCAACAACTCCTTGTAGTTTTGAAGCCCAACCCAATTCGCAGGCGCATTTGTTGACGCTCGAAAATCAGTGAACGAGTAACCAAGCGAATAAAGTAGTGGGAAGATATTGAAGATGATTAGAAAGGCGATCGTTGGAATAATAAAGAGATTCCTGATCTTGAGGTCGCTCCACCCACGCGCGGCTGCGCGCGAATTTGGGTCGAGTGAGGTCATAACCGTATCGGTCACTGCCGCCGCCTTCTGCTCGAGGAATGCTTTTCTTAGTGTAGGGTAGGGGGCAAGCCTCGCCTCCTACCCTGTTAGCTGGGATGCTACTTGCGTCCGTATTTCTCGAAAGTCTTGTTCCAATCGTCTGCAAGCAGATCAAGCGTGTCCTGAGCGGAACCTTCATCGCCAACGATGAATGGATAAAGACGCTGGTTGGCCGCTGTCAGCAATTCTGCAAATTCCGGCACTGCCCAGAAATCCTTCACCTTAAACATAGTCTGGTAGAAGGCTTCATTGTATGGCGTGGCA
This sequence comes from Boseongicola sp., assembly GCA_051009475.1. GTDB lineage: Bacteria > Pseudomonadota > Alphaproteobacteria > Rhodobacterales > Rhodobacteraceae > CAXMNX01. The sequence goes on along the minus strand of JBPCWO010000281.1, from coordinate 3,539 downwards.
TTTCGGAACGCTTCGCTACTAAGAGTATCGGCGTGGGCCGTATAGCCGCCCAGATCGGCCCAGCGTTGTTGCACTTCAGGTTGGATGAACCATTCGAGGAACTTGAACGCCTCTTCCTGATTTTCCGAATACGAGATTACCGAAATGCCTTGCCCACCAAGTGCTGCGTGCTGCGCTCCGGTTGGTCCCGCCGGATTGGCGAAGAACCCAGTGCTTTTTGCATTCGGATTCGTTGCTTCATTTAGCAATGCCGGGAAAAAAGCGAAATAGTTCATCGACATCGCTGTCAGATTTTCCGTGATCGCTTGGTTGTTCTCAACAAAGAACGATTTTGCCCAGCCCGGAGGCGTATAGCCATAAAGACGCTTGTAGTCTTCCAAAGCCTGGACGTTTTCGGCAGAGTTCAAGATGCCATCGACTTCATAGCTTTCGAAGTCGCCAAGTTCGCCGCCGTACGAGAAAATTGCATTCTCGACGCCCATAACCATCGCGTCATAGGAGTTGTCGGTATAGATTGCGACGCCGTATCGATCTTCGTCCGGCCGGTGAAAGAACTCAGCGATGTCCAGTAGCTGCGCCCAAGTGGCAGGCGGCGCCAGATCATACCCGTACTTGGCACTGAAGGCCGACATTTCAGCTGGGTCTTCGAACCAATCTTTACGATATGACCAGCCGACAGCATCACCTTCGGCAGGAATAGCCCAGAATTTGCCGGAGTTGCCCGGATACTCTGCGTAGTACTTAACTGTCGCGGGGGCCATGATTTCGCCGACGTTGTGCTGCGCAAAAAAATCGGTGAGGTCCACGTAGTGACCGCCTTCCGATGCAGCGCCCAACCATTGGCTGTCGCCAACGATCATATCATAGGCTGACCCGCGTGCGTTAAATTCAGTAAAGGCTTTGGTCTGGAAGTCGGACCATGGAGTTGTTTCAACTGTGACGACGACCCCCGTTTCCTCTTCGTAGTCCAGCACCAGTTCCTGAAGGAAGTTGGCAGGGTCCCATTCGGCCCAGAATATCACCAGTTCCTGTGCCCATAGTGGCGAGGCTGAAAGCGCACTGAGCGCTGCACCCGCAAATAGGCCGGTTACCTGAGTTTTCATTCTATCGATCCTCCCGGTCGTTGATCATAAGATTGCGACTGACGCTGCACCCCTCTTCGGCGTGGCGCTTGACGGATTCAAATTGCGCGTCGTCACAACTGTACTACTGTGGTATTACCAGATCGCCGGTAGTGTCAAGCACTAGGCATCTGCAAGTTTCGCCCCATTCCACGCCTAAAAACACTCCAATATGGTTCTATTTGACCAACAAAATTGATTTTTTTTGGCCGTGACGTTACCCTGTGTTCAGGGGATGAATTCATTGCGTGTGGAATTGAGTTTGCTCAATCTGGCCGGACCAGATATTGCCTGTTCATCAAGAAATTGCGGAATAGACCATGGCTGAGGTTTGGATTGCTGGGACATTTGACACCAAAGCGGCGGAGCTTGGGTTTCTGAAAGAATGCCTGGGACAGCAACAGCAGGATTTGCGCCTGATAGATGTTTCCACCCAAAGCCACAGCCAAAACACCGATATATCGGCGCGCGACGTTGCGGTGATGCATCCTTCGGGTCCAGGGGCAGTTTTTGACGCGCCGGATCGGGGAACCGCTGTGGCTGCGATGGAAAAGGCATTTGCCGCTTACTGCACGAAACGCAGTGATGACATTGAAGGCGTCATAGGTGCCGGTGGCGGTGGCGGCACCTCCATTATCACCGCTGGAATGCGGGCGCTTCCTTATGGTGTGCCCAAAGTCATGATTTCGACTTTGGCATCCGGTGACGTTGCGCCGTACGTAGATATCTCAGACATCGTGATGTTTCCGTCTGTTACAGATATTGCCGGTTTGAACCGTATAAGCCGTCGTGTTTTGCGCAGCGCAGCTGGCGCATTTGCCGGGATGCTGACGGTCCCCAGAGCAAACGAAGCTGGCGAAAAAAGCACGGTCGGCCTAACAATGTTTGGCGTGACGACGACCGCTGTAATGGCCACGGTTGAGGCGCTTGAACCTGATCTTGAGTGCATCGTCTTTCACGCCACGGGTACTGGCGGGCGCTGCATGGAGCGGTTGGTTCGCGAAGGTGTTTTGGATGGGTTGTTGGACATCACATTAACCGAGATTGCGGATTTACTTGTAGGTGGAGTTTTGCCCGCAAATGACGATCGATTGGATGTGGTCGCAAAAACAGAAATTCCATGGGTTGGGTCTGTTGGTGCGCTCGACATGGTGAATTTCTGGGCGCCCGATACAGCTCCTGCAAAATTTAACGATCGTCTATTTCATCGTCACAACTCTAACGTGACGCTGATGCGCACGTCGGTGGAAGAAAACCAGATGATCGGTGAATGGATCGGGCGTAAGCTGAATCAGTGCGGTGGTCCGGTGCGCCTTGTCCTGCCTGAACTAGGGCTATCTGCGTTGGATATTAAAGACGGTCCGTTCTGGTCGCCCGAAGCGAACGCGGCGCTATTCGAAGTTATTTTTGGCACCGTATCTGTTAACGACGATCGCCAAATAATAAGCTTGCCCCATCACATCAATGATCCACAATTTGCGGCGGCAATCGCCGAAACCTACCGCGAGATATCTCGGAGTTAATTTTCTATGCCGGCAATTCCACGCAGTCAGATTATCACTAAATTTAACGAAATGATCGAGAATGGCGTCCCAATTATCGGCGGCGGCGCGGGCACTGGACTGTCTGCCAGATCTGAAGAAGCAGGTGGGATTGATCTGATCATCATTTACAATTCCGGGCGTTATCGAATGGCAGGCCGCGGATCAGCCGCGGGGCTATTGGCTTACGGCAATGCAAATGAAATCGTGAAGGAAATGGCTGTAGAGGTACTGCCGGTCGTTAAATCTACACCGGTTCTGGCAGGTGTGAATGGGACAGACCCTTTCATTCTGATGCCGCAGTTTCTGGCCGATCTAAGGGCGATGGGCTTTTCTGGCGTTCAGAACTTTCCCACGATCGGTCTGTTTGATGGGACAATGCGGGATAGTTTTGAGGAGACCGGCATGAGCTATGGTCTTGAAGTCGAAATGATTGCCGACGCCCAGAAGCTGGGTCTTCTAACGACGCCGTATGTTTTTAATGCAGACGAGGCCGTCGCCATGACCAAAGCAGGCGCAGACATCGTTGTCGCGCATATGGGCGTCACCACTGGAGGGGCCATCGGGGCGACGAGTGCAAAGGGGCTCGACGACTGCGTGGCGGAAGTCGACGCAATCGCCGGTGCGGCTCGGTCTGTTCGCGAGGACGTAATTGTGTTGTGCCACGGTGGGCCAATTTCGATGCCTGACGATGCGGCTTACGTCCTAAAGAACTGCGATCGGTGCCACGGGTTTTACGGTGCCTCTTCGGCGGAGCGTCTGCCAACCGAACTGGCAATTCGTGCCCAGATAGAAAAATTCAAGTCCATCAAAAGGACCTAACTTCAGGAGGCGTCATGACTGACCCTGAAAAGATCTTTATCTATCCCAATGATGT
>JBPCWO010000280.1:0-7486 GCA_051009475.1 Boseongicola sp. | reverse complement strand
CTTCCTTGTCGACCAGATGATTTCGATCTGCGAGTTCGAGGGCATTCCTTACAAGATGTCTCCGGAATTGATCGCTCGGGCCTGGGCGAACATGTTCGTTCAAGAAGAGAAGATCGTTCACTAGAATTTGCTTTAGCGGTGGCCGGAACAGCTGGGTCGCACGCAGAAGCGATCGCAAATGCGCGCCGCTAGTGGCGCGCATTTTCTCTACCGATTTGAGTTTGCGCGCCTTGGAAGATACTTATTGGGGCGCATTGATATAGGCGCTGCGATGTTGAATTTATTGAAGACCTGGCTTCAAGGACCGACACCATCCGGGCCAACAGAAACTCTTGCGGAGTTCAAACCCGAAACCGCGCAGCCCATTGACGGTTCCATCGAACTAGAGGACGGAAGCTGGAAACTAAAATTGCCGAGTGATGGTTCGGTGCCATTTTTTCAGCTGCCGCTGCCGGAAGGAAATGACAGTTGTCGGTTGACGTACAGGATGCGGATCAAAACCGAACTGGAAAGTGGCGATTGTTATCTTGAGATGTGGTGCCGCTTACCCGAGTCGGGAAAATTCTTCTCCAAAGGCCTACACGACAGGATCGGCGGCAAGACCGATTGGTCCGGACACGAAATTCCGTTCATGCTTAAGAAGGGACAGGTCACCGACCAGTTAGATCTTAATCTATACGGAAACGGCAAAGGTACCGTCTGGGTCGACAAAATTGAAGTTCTTAAGTCACCACTGGCGTAACTCTGTTCCGGACAGAATATTCTTCATGGAAGAATTGGTCGGGTTTTCCCAATCATTTTTGCACGCTAGGTCTGGGGGATGCCCGATCTTCCCCCGATATTTGGTGACTGGTTTGCGTCGCGAGGCTGGACTCTTCACCCGCACCAGAAAGAAATGGCAGACCGCGCGGATGAGGCAGCACTGCTGCTGGTCGCGCCAACCGGCGGCGGAAAGACACTGGCGGGCTTTTTGCCAACGTTGGCCGAGCTTGCTGATGGCGCGCGCGATGGCCTGCACACGGTCTATGTCTCGCCCTTAAAAGCGCTTGCGGCCGATATCAAACGCAACCTCGGCACGCCGATCGAAGAGATGACGTTGCCCATTCGGGTTGAAGATCGCACCGGGGACACAAGTGCGACCCGGAAGAAACGACAGCGCGCTGATCCGCCTCATATCCTGCTGACGACGCCTGAGAGTCTGGCGCTTTTGCTGACTAACGAAGACGCGCCGCGAATGTTTTCGTCGCTTAGTCGTGTAATAGTCGACGAAATCCATGCACTGGCAGAATCCAAGCGCGGCGATCAACTGATGCTGTGTCTCGCCGAACTTCAATCAATGGCGCCCGGCATCCGCCGCGTCGGACTGTCCGCCACTGTAGAAGACCCGGCTGCTATCGCACATTTCCTTGCCCGCCATCCCGATCCCTGCTCGATCCTCAACGCCGACCCTGGGCCAGCGCCTCAGATCGATATGCTCAAGACGGCAGAGCTTCCGCCCTGGTCCGGTGGCGGCGGGAAATATGCGATACCGCGCGTGCTGGAAGAGGTCAAAAAGCACAATACCACGTTGATCTTTCACAATACGCGGGCGCAAGCCGAGATTTTTTTCCATAACCTTTGGCTGGAAAATGATGAGGGTCTGCCCATCGGCCTCCACCACGGTAGCCTGAGCCGCGAACAACGCGAACGGGTTGAGGCCGCGATGGTGCGCGGAGACCTTAGGGCCATTGTTGCCACCGGATCATTGGATCTTGGCATCGACTGGGGAGACGTCGATCTGGTGATCCAGATCGGCGCGCCGAAGAATGTAAAACGTCTGGTGCAACGGATTGGGCGCGCCAATCACACTTACAACGCCCCGTCTAAAGCGCTGGTGGTCCCGGCAAACAGGTTCGAGGTCGTCGAGTGCGTTGCCGCACTGGAAGCGGTGCGGGCGGCGGATCTGGATGGTGACCCCCGAGGGTCAGGGCCGCGGGACGTACTTTGCCAGCATATTCTGATCCGCGCCTGCCGGGGTCCTTTTGATGCCGCTGAAACATACGAGGTTTTTCGCTCGGTCGGCGGGTATTCCGACCTGACGCGGCAAAACTTCGACGCTTGCCTCGATATGGTTGCAACGGGTGGCTATGCGCTTCGGGCCTATGATCGCTGGCAGCGTCTGAAGCAGCGCGACGACGGGCTATGGGAATTGCGCGATCCGAGGGCCGCCCAGCATATCCGCATGAATGTCGGGACAATTGCGGATACCGATACACTGAAAGTACGGCAGAAAAACCGGATGGGCGGTCGGCCTTTAGGCGAGATCGAAGAAGGCTTTGCCGCCTCTCTGACGCCGGGCGACACATTTCTAATCGGTGGGCGCGTCGTGCGCTATGAAGGGCTGCGGGAAATGACGGTCGAGGTCACTCGGCGCGCCGACAAGCCGCCAAAAATCGCAACATTTATGGGAACCAAGTTTGCGACGTCCACGCAGTTGTCGGCCCGCATCCTTCGGATGTTTCGCGAACGCGATTTCTCCGCTTTGCCCGGCCACACCGCTGATTGGCTTCGACTTCAGGAAAGTTCGTCCAAACTCCCCGAAGCCGATCGGATTTTGATCGAGAGTTTTCCACACGATGGACGGCATCACACATGCGTTTATTGCTTTGCCGGCAGAAACGCGATGCAAACGCTTGGGCTTTTGGTCACCGAGCGGATGGAGAAAGCCGGTCTCGAGCCACTGGGGTTCGTTTCCACCGATTATGCCGTGCTGATCTGGGGCCTGAACGAGGTTCCAGATCCCGCGCCCCTTTTCGACGGCGACAACCTAAGAGAGGCGTTTGAAACCTGGCTTAAGGGCAATGCGGTGATGAAGCGGACCTTTCGTGCGTCTGCGACGATTGCCGGGCTTTTGGAACGAAACTGGGGGCACAAGCGCCGGAGCGGACGTCAGGCCAGCTTTTCGTCCGATATTCTTTATGAGACGCTGCTGAAATACGACCCCGACCATTTGTTGCTGGACATCACCCGTGACGAAGCACTGAAGGGGCTGGTGGACTTCGGCAGGATCGAGGAGATGCTGTCGCGGACTGCCGGGCGTATCGATCATGTGATCGTTGATCATGTGACACCGCTCGCGGCGCCTCTGCTGCTGGAAGTTGGCAAAGTGCCGGTCATTGGTGCCGGCCGCGAGCGCCTGCTGGAAGAGGAAACTGAACGTTTGATGAGTGCCGCCGGGCTCTCCCGTGTCTAAAACTGATGACCAACTCGGATACTTGCCAAACGTCGTAGAACCGGCCAAGAACGAAGCATGAACGGCCAGTCCATCCTCTTTTCAGGCGAAACGCTGGAGCTTCTTCCGTCTGGGGCGATTTATTGGTCGTCGAATGACTTGCTGGTTGTTTCTGATCTGCACCTGGGGAAATCCGAGCGCCAGGCCAGACTTGGCGGCACACTGCTGCCGCCGTACGAGACCACCGACACACTCACCTGGCTGGCAGCGGATATTGACCGGACGCGAGCGAGGAGCGTGCTTTGCCTGGGCGACAGCTTTGATGACGCCATCGCCGCGGCGTCGCTTGAAGACGTCCATCGCGCAACGATCGCAGCGCTGCAAGCGGGGCGTCGGTGGATATGGGTTGAGGGCAATCATGATCCCGGCCCGAACGACCTGGGCGGCAGCCATCTTGCCGAATGTCGATATGCACCCTTGGTGTTTCGGCACATCGCACAGACGCCCTGTGAAGCCGGTGAAATATCCGGGCACTATCATCCGAAGGCGCGCGTGCGGTCCGCCTCGCGCCCGTGTTTTCTTGTCGACAGCAAGCGGCTCATGTTGCCTGCGTACGGCTGTTACACAGGTGGCCTGAATTGGATGTCGCCTGCGTTGCGTGGTTTGTTCTCGGATCAGGCCACGGCTTACTTGACCGGGCGGCGCGTTCTTGCGGTTCCGGTTCCGGTGGCCGCATGAGCCTGCAAAAGGACATCGAGGAAAAAGTGCGCGCGTCGTTTGAAGCGCAAACGATGATGACGACACTCGGCGCCGAACTGACGGATCTGTCCGCTGGCCGCGTGACGATAACGGCGCCGATACTGCCCGGGAGCCTTCAACAGCACGGCGCGGCCCACGCTGGATTGACGTTTTCTATTGGCGATAGCGCTGCTGGATACGCGGCATTGACGATGTTCCCGCTAGATGCCGAAGTGTTGACCGTTGAAATGAAGATCAATCTGATGGCGCCTGCAATTGGCGATCGGCTGGTGGCCGAGGGCCGGGTCGTAAAATCAGGCCGGAGGTTGACGGTTGTTCAATCCGAAGTATTCGCCAAAAGCGAAGGCACCAGGAAGCAGATTGCGTTGTTGCAGGGCACGATGATCGCCGTCGAAGGCTCTTAATCGCCCGGCATTTCAAATCCGGCTGTCTTGTGACTGCCATCGCAAAATGGCTTGTTATTCGATTGCCCGCAGCGACACAGGAAGGCGCGAGAGCCACGATGGACGCGGTGTCCGGTGCCGCTGGTGATTTCTAGCGCACCACGCGCTTCGATCGGGCCGTTTTCGTGGCCCATGATAGTCAATTCCTCTCCCGGATCTTCGCCGGGCGCGTCCTTGCCGGTCTCGGGCGGCTCGCCCGTCGCGGCGAAGCCCGCGTCGACATGGGAGTAATCACAGTATGGCGGGTTTTTCGTTTTGCCGCAGCGGCAGATCGTTGCGCGTGTCATCGCCTCGCCCGCGACAACCAGATTTCCATGAAAAGCGTTCGGTCCGTTTTCCTGAACAGAAACCCGGTTAATGCCAGGCGTGGCCTCATCGGCAGCATTGTCGACACGGTGAAACGTCAAGGCACCTGACGGGCAAGTGCGGATCATGGCCGCGATTTCTTCCGCTGATGCGGCATCCGGATCAACCCAGGGCCGCCGGCTTGGATCGAAAACCTGGGGCAATTTCAGGTAGCAGTTCCGCGCGTGGATGCACCGCGCCATCTCAAAGCCGATCTCGATCGACGCACCGGTGTATTTCTTGGCCATGACAGCACCTCCGACCGCCATGGCATATTATTAATCAGCAGGGGTCAAGTCAGGCTGTCAGGCCCTCTGGTTCGTCCAAACCATTGGCGCGGCTGCACGCGGTGACAGTGTTGGCAAGAAGGCAGGCAATGGTCATCGGTCCGACGCCGCCCGGAACGGGAGTGATCGCACCTGCAACCGCGGACGCGCTTTCAAAATCCACGTCGCCGACCAGCTTTGTTTTGCCTTCGCCCTTTTCCGGCGCATCGATGCGGTTGATCCCGACATCGATCACAGTGGCACCTGGTTTGATCCAGTCGCCGGGCACCATTTCCGGGCGGCCGACGGCCGCGACGACGATATCGGCGCGCCGCGCAACCTCGGGCAAATCCTTGGTGCGCGAGTGCGCGATGGTCACGGTGCAGCTGTCGCCCAATAGAAGCTGCGCCATCGGCTTGCCGACAATGTTCGAGCGCCCGATCACAACCGCGTCCAGCCCCGACAGGCTGCCGTGATGGTCGCGAAGCATCATCAGGCACCCCAGCGGGGTGCATGGCACCATCGACTTCTGGCCGGTGCCCAACAGGCCGACGTTCGAGATGTGAAATCCATCGACGTCCTTTGCAGGGCTGATCGAGTTGATCACCAGATCTTCGTCCAGGTGATCGGGCAGCGGCAGCTGCACGAGGATTCCGTGAATGGTGTCGTCGTTGTTCAGATCATCGATCAAACTTAGCAGGTCGGATTGAGATGTCTCTGGATCCAGCTTGTGTTCCACCGACTTCATGCCGACTTCGATCGTCGCTTTGCCCTTAGAACGAACGTAAACCTGGCTGGCCGGGTCTTCGCCGACCAGAACCACCGCCAAACCCGGCGTGATCCCGTGATCGTCCTTCAGGCGCGCCACGTGGACCGCCACCTTTTCACGAACAGTGGCGGCGAAAGCTTTACCATCGATGATCTTGGCGCTCATGGGTTCGGTCCTTCAAGTCAGATTAACAACGATCTCGGTCTTGACCGAGTTCGCGATGAAACAGGCGTGATGCGCTTTGTCGTGAAGCGCTTTGTGGGTGTCCGCGTCAGGCGAATTTCCGTCGAAGGTGACCGAGATGTTCAGATCGACGCGCGGGATCCAGACGACGCCGCCATCGTTTTTCAAGGCCGCGGTCGCCCGATCCTGGTAGCCTGCGACCGACCAGCCATCCCGCTGGGCGATATCGAGAAACCACAGCATATGGCAGGACGAGATCGACGCGACATAGGCTTCCTCGGGGTCGACGGCCTCGGCTTGCCCCAAGGGTGGCGGCACGATCGTCGGCGAAGGCGCCGCCGGCACCTCAATCCCGCCGTCGAATCGCCAGCGGTGCGCGCGGGAATAACGCCCTGATGCGAAAGCTCCCTCGCAGTCCCAGATGACCTCGGCGATGTGCAGTGCCATCAGAAAAGGCCTTCGATCTCGCCGTCATCATTCAATCCAATCGATTCCGCGGCAGGTTGCCGCGGAAGGCCCGGCATCGTCATGATCTCACCGCAAATCGCAACGACGAAACCCGCCCCAGCGCTTAATCTTACTTCACGGACCGGTACACTGTGTCCGGTCGGCGCGCCTCGGAGGCTGGGGTCTGTAGAAAAGCTGTACTGCGTTTTCGCCATGCAAACAGGCAGATTTCCGTAGCCTGCCTCTTCCCACTGGTGAAGCTGGTCGCGGATCTTTTTGTCGGCCAGCGCTTCGTCGGCGCGATAAATCCGCTTTGCGATCGTTTCGATCTTCTCAAAGAGCGGCAACTCGTCTTTGTAAAGCGGTGCAAACTGACTGGCGCCGCTGTCTGCAATTTCAGCAACCCGCGTCGCCAAGTCGGCAGAGCCTTCTGAACCGAGTTCCCAGTGGCGCGACAGGATGGCCTCGGACCCCTGGCTGGTCACGTAATCCTTAACCGCCGCAACTTCCGCGTCGGTGTCGGTCACGAAATGGTTGATGGCCACAACGACCGGCACGCCAAAGGATTTGAGGTTACCGATATGGCGGCCAAGGTTTGCACAACCATCTTTTACGGCTTCGACGTTTTCGGCCCCAAGATCGGCCTTGGCCACGCCGCCGTTCATTTTCATTGCCCGAACAGTGGCAACCAGCACCACGCAGTCTGGTGCCAGACCCGCCTTGCGGCATTTGATATTCATGAACTTCTCAGCGCCCAGGTCGGCGCCAAATCCGGCTTCAGTAACCACATAATCTGCCAGTTTCAGCGCTGTCGTCGTCGCGATCACCGAGTTGCAGCCGTGCGCGATGTTTGCGAACGGTCCGCCATGAACGAATGCCGGGTTGTTTTCAAGCGTCTGCACCAAGTTCGGCTGCATCGCGTCCTTCAGAAGCACAGTCATCGCGCCGTCGGCCTGGATATCGCGCGCATAAATCGGCGAACGATCACGGCGGTATGCGACGATCATGTCGCCAAGACGCTTTTCAAGGTCCGCGAGATCGTTTGCCAAGCAGAGGATCGCCA
>JBPCWO010000279.1:0-2771 GCA_051009475.1 Boseongicola sp. | reverse complement strand
ACGGAGAATGTCGGGCGAAACTCCCACTGTGCGCGCAAGGCAATGGTGCGGCTCTTGAAATCACGATCGTTGGTCGTGCCGCCTGTTGGTTCTTCGTAGGACGTGCGTGTGTGACCGCCGCGCAGTTGCACGGACAGTCGGTTGAAGCGGTGATTGAGGGTCAGATTTACGCGATCGGTTGTGACATCGGCACGAGGTGCGCCAGATGATACCGTCGCGTCGATTGAGTTGCGGCTTTCCTGGCCGATTTCGTGGGCCGCGCGGGCTTCAAGGTTGGTGCGACGCGTAATATCGAGACGCCCGCGCAGTTCATAAATCTGTTGGACATCATCCTCTTGCGTAAATTTGTTATGATTCGAACGATCATGGAGCATGCGCAACTCAAGTGCATGATTGGTCCAATTCGACACCAACCGCGTTTCTGAGAGGAAATCAGCGCGCCAGTCGCCGCGGGCGTCGCGCCCAAGCAATACGTTTGAATCCCAAGCCGGGCCTATTTCGAACTCTTGAAATAATATGAAGCTGCCCAGGCGCCAGCCGACATGGGGGAACGGTTCGGCTTCGAAGAACTGCCGCGTGCGGCGATCTGCGAGCGGCTCAATCTCGATTTGGAAATATCGTGGATCGTGACCGGCGGGAGGGTTCTCGAACGGCTCGCGGTCGCGGCGTGCGCGTTGATCGGGATCACGATCTGGGTTGTCGGAGCGCGCATTTTGGTCGGTCGAATTGCTTTTACTGAAGTCGGTCAGCTGGTTGCTGGGAGAAGCAGCTGCGTCGCCGAATAGGGTAGTGCCGCGCAGGTGGTTTTGGCCACTGGCGTCGGTATCCGTGGTCGCGGCCGGTATTGCGCGGAAAGTTGCCGGCTGTTGTTGCGCGAATGAGGGCGATGCGAACAACGCCACCGTGAGCGCCATAACCAGCGCTGGCAGGGCGGTTTCTCGCCATCGGTTTTGCCAGTCCACCAAAAACTCCGGAGGTCAATCATTGAGGCGGACGCGGAACAAGCCGAAGCATCAAGTGTAAGGCCAGTATGGTTAATGTTTGATTGAAAACGGTAATTTGGGCCGTATGGATGGTTTATTCTGGCGTCGTTGGCCAGATTTCGGTTCAAACGCTGAAATTGAGGTTGTTACAAGTTGGGAAGGCACTATGGTCGCGCACGATGATCTGGGATGAAGGGCGGTTGGGGGCCTGTATGACAGTGAAGATCTTGGAACGGCGAAGCCTTAACTCGACATATAGCGCAAAGGATAAAAAAAACCGCGTGATTGTTGGCGATGATGGCCCATCCCGCAATGGCAAGGCGAAGCCAGAGCGCACGACGGCGCGTGGTAAATCACAGGCTCCATCGGGCAAGGCCAAAGCGAGCCGCGCGAATACTCGCAATACCGATCCGATAAAGGCCAAAGCGGCTCGCTCGAAGCCGACCAAGGCTGGCGCTTTTTCGAAGTCTGCGATCACGAAGTCAGCCAAGCGTACGCTGCAGCTTGAGAGCCAGGGATTAGCCGACCTGCTTGAGGCCGTCGGTGGGCGGATGGCGGGGTCGTTTGCGCGCGCCGTCGAGATTTTGAATTCGGCGACCGGCCGGGTCATCGTAACGGGCATGGGCAAATCCGGGCACGTCGGGCACAAGATGGCGGCGACGTTTTCTTCGACCGGTACGACGGCGTTCTTTGTGCATCCGAGTGAAGCCTCGCATGGCGATCTTGGAATGATCTCAAGCGACGATGTCATTCTGGCAATGTCCTGGTCCGGAGAGACGGCCGAGCTTGGCAGCATCCTGACTTATTCACGTCGGTTTGCGGTGCCGCTGATTGCGATTACTTCGCGGCCTGATTCGGCGTTAGGCAAAGCTGCCGACGTTGTCTTGCAATTGCCGAAGGCGCCGGAAGCCTGCCCGCACGGTCTCGCGCCGACCACGTCGACAACCATGACACTGGTGCTTGGTGATTGCCTGGCGATTGCGTTGCTTGAGGCCAAAGGGTTCACGGCTGAAGATTTTAAGCGCATTCACCCCGGCGGATCGCTTGGTGCCCAACTCCAATATGTTGAAGATGTCATGCATGACGCCAGTGACCTGCCACTGGTGCCAAAGGATACGCCGATGTCGGAGGCGATCGTCACGATGACGCAGCGGGCGTTCGGGTGTCTTGGCGTCGTTGATGGCCGCGGGCGCTTAATTGGCGTGATCACCGATGGCGACTTGCGTCGACACATGGGCGATAATCTGCTGTCGGCGACGACGGCTGCGGTCATGACGCGCAAGCCAAAGACGATTCGACCGGATCTGCTTGCCTCGGCCGCACTTGAGCAGCTTAACGCATCGCGGATTACGGCGCTGTTTGTGGTGGAAAAATCAAAGCCGGTTGGGATCGTACATATCCACGACCTGCTCCGTGCGGGGCTCGGATAGCCTTCGGGGGCGCGGCGTCAGAATTCGAACTTTTCGTCTCCATCGGCAGGCTCAACAACGAGCACCGTACCGTCGAGTTTGGTGATTTTGGCTTTGGCGCCGGCGGCAAGGTCCGGGCCTTGCGCTGCCCACAGTGTATCGCCAAGGCGAACGCGGCCACGGCCGTTTTCAATAGGTTCTTCGACGACGACGATGCGATCGATATAATATGAGCCACGCTCGTTGAGGCCGGGTTGGTCGCTCGGGGCGGTCTGGGGTGTCACGTAGCGGCGCACCAAAAGCGCGGTTGCGAACGATAGCACGCCAAAGATCACCAATTGCCACTGCCAGTCGACACCGGTTGCAAGCGCAATAATGC
>JBPCWO010000278.1:0-5521 GCA_051009475.1 Boseongicola sp. | reverse complement strand
TCACCGGCACATGCCGCCAGCCATAGATATAATATCCCATCCGCAGAACTTCAGATTCCACGATGGTTCGGCAAGTTTCCTGTGCTCCAAAATCAGTGCGCGGCAAGAATACCTGCCCGATTGCAAGCGTTTCGCCTTCACGCGGTTTGTGCCCAGTGCGTTCAATCTGATCAACGAAGAAGGGAACAGGTATCTCGACGTGAATTCCCGCACCGTCGCCGGTTTTGCCGTCGGCATCCACAGCGCCGCGGTGCCACACCGCTTTCAATGCGTCGATGCCGTTCTCGACGACCTTTCGCGACTTTGATCCGTCGATGGAGACCACAAGCCCGACACCGCAAGAAGCGTGCTCGTCCGTCTCGCGATACAGCGAATTCGAGGCCATCCACTTCCGCTTGGCTTCTTCCCGCGCCGCCCAATCCGTATCAAATTTGGTCATTGCGAAACTCCCTCGTCTTCTGGCGCGAAAAACTCAAAGATCTCTTGCCCCGTCATTTGTCTGCGTTCGCCCTCGAACGCATAGGCATCCGGTTTGCTGTCGATGAAGACTTCCAGCCCCAGATGCATTCCGCTGACATCAAACAGCCCTGCTGCCAACTGGTACTGCCCCTTCCCCGGCCCATCGGCAGTAATTCGATACCAAAGGTTGGATCCGCAGGTTTCGCAAAACGCCCGTTCGGCCCATTCCGAGGACTGGAAAACCTTGGCGGGGCCGACGACATTCACAGTTCCGGACTTGGCCTCCAGGGCAACCAGCGCGCCGCTGGTCCACTGGCGGCACATCTCGCAGTGACAGGCTGAAAGCGAATTGCGGGCCGGCTCTGCTGATATCTTCACCGCGCCGCACATGCACTGGCCGTTCAATTTTGCGCTCATGGCTGTTGCTCCGCCATGAAGGCCTCTAGCTTTGCCATTTCCTGGGCTTCTGTACTTTGGGCCGCATCAGGCCAGGCCGGCAGCCAGTCGGGCCGGTGGTCCACGAATATCTCTTCGGTAAGGGTCAATCCGGTCTGGTCGTCAAGAAGTCCCACCGCAATATAGGCAATGGGCTTTCCCTGCATCCGCCAGTAAAGCGTCGACCCGCACGCGCTACAGACCGCGCGCTCGCCCCACGCACTGGCGTGAAAGGCCGAAATGCGGTCTTCGCCGGATATCTCCAGATCATGCGCACGGGCTGAAATCAGCGGGCCACCACCGGTCCAGCGCTGGCATTGGACGCAATGGCATGCGCCAATCTCATCCTCAACATTCGCCCGGAATGTCACGGCGCCGCACAGGCATTGCCCGGTTCGGTTCATTCAGAACCTCCGGAATTCGCCACCATTTCCATGACGTCAGCTTCGGTCATGCGCTTTCGATCGCCGGCAAAGGCGTGGCTGTTGGGCTTGTGGTCGATGTAAACTTCGGCGTCGAACACCAGACCAGACATATCGTCAAGCGCCCCGACCGACAGGCTTAGCATGCCATGCATTGGTCCCGGTGCGGTCAGCCGCCAGAAAAGGCTCGACCCGCAAATCGTGCAGAATCCCCGTTCGGCCCATTCTGACGACGCATATGTGGCCAGGTCGTTGTCCTTATTCCAAGTGATCCCGTCAGAAAGAACGTGCAAACCCATCTCGATACCGCCCGAAAACTTTCGGCACATCCCACAATGGCACGCACCGTAAGATTTGGGCGCCTCGGCCAATGTGAAGCGGACAGCACCACACAGGCATCCTCCGGTCTTTGTCGCCATGTTCATCCTTTCTTCACCAAACGGGACATGAATGCTGACCCAAATTCGTTCATACTTTTGCAACCACACCGATCCGGTTGCTGTACATTTGGGATTTCGGCGGTTCCCAAGTCGTACAAATTAAAAAAAACTCGAACCGGTCGGACCGGTTCAGCAAGGGTTAATATTACTCCGCAGCAACGGCAGTCGCCGCGTTCAACTGATCGAGAATTGTATCCGCCGCCTCGCGTCCGTCGCGGATCGCCCAGACGACAAGCGACGCTCCCCTTACAATATCGCCCGCGGCATAGACCCCTTCCAGCGATGTTGCATGGGCTCTGAAATCCGATTTGATGGTGCCCCAGCGGGTCACTTCCAATCCGTCCACGCCCCATAGCTTCGCCAGATCTTCAGGTTCGAACCCAAGCGCCTTGATCACCAGATCGGCACCTTCGATATAATCCGAGCCCTCGATCAATTCCGGCACTTGCCGGCCGGTCGCATCCGGTGCCCCAAGGCGCATCTTTTGCACCATGACTCCCTCAACTTTGTCGCCGGTGAAACCCTTCGGCGCACTTAGCCAGACGAACTCGACGCCCTCTTCTTCGGCATTCGCCACCTCGCGCTGGGATCCAGGCATATTGGCGCGGTCGCGTCTGTACAAACACTTGACGCTTTCCGCGCCTTGCCGAACTGCGGTGCGCACACAATCCATCGCCGTATCGCCGCCGCCGATGACCACGACACGCTTTCCACCTGCATCCAGATGGCCCGCGTCAAACTCGGGCACGTCGTCGCCAAAGGACTTCCGATTGGATGCCGTCAGATAGTCGATCGCACGCACAATTCCTTCTGCACCGACCCCTGGCGCACTCAGGTCACGTGACTTGTAAACCCCCGTGGCGATTAGAATTGCATCGTGTTTTGCACGCAGATCTTCGAACGAAATGTCCTTGCCGACATTGCAGTTCAGAACAAATTTGACGCCGCCCGCTTCAAGCTGCTTGTTCCGCCGCATCACGACGTCCTTTTCCAGCTTGAAGCCCGGTATGCCGTAGGTCAGCAGCCCGCCTGCCCGGTCGTGGCGATCATAGATTGTCACTTGGACACCAGCGCGTCGCAGCCGGTCGGCCGCCGCCAACCCGCCGGGACCTGCGCCTATAACGCCGACGCTCTCGGGGCACTCTGTGGAAGGCGAAATCGGCTTCACCCAGCCCTTTTCCCAGGCAGTGTCGGTAATGTATTTCTCGACCGAGCCAATGGTGACAGTGCCATGGCCGGATTGCTCGATGACACAGTTGCCTTCGCAAAGCCGGTCTTGTGGGCAGATACGCCCGCAGATCTCGGGAAAAGCATTGGTGGCCTGACTGATTTCGTAGGCTTCCTTGAGGCGTCCTTCCGCGGTCAGCTTCAGCCAATCCGGAATGTTGTTGTGCAAAGGGCAATGCGTCTGGCAATACGGCACACCGCACTGGCTGCACCGCGCCGCCTGTTCCTTGGCCTTTGCGTTCGCATATTCGGCATAGATTTCCTGGAAATCTTCACTGCGAACACTCGCGTCCCGTTTCTTGGGCATCACACGCGGTACGGTCACGAATTTTAGCATTGGATTTTCGGCCATCGGCCAGACCCTCGCGCAGCATTGTTGGTTTTGGTACTAGACGGCACATGGAGAAAATAAAAGGCAATCTCGCTGACCTAAATACACCACCTTGGGGATCAAAGAAGCCAAAAATTGCCTACAAAGGGTACTTTTAGGACCGAACCGGACTTAAATTGAATCTTTTCAAAGAGTCTCAATCAGTTAGTGTGCGCAAAAATCATCAAGGCAAGACCAATCCATGCCCATCCTTCACCTTATCCTCGTCGCCATAGTGCAGGGTGTTACCGAGTTCCTGCCTGTATCGTCGTCCGGGCACTTGATTTTACTACCGAATCTCACTGGGCTTGATGATCAGGGCCAAGTCATCGACGTTGCCGTCCACGTTGGTACTCTTGGGGCGGTTGTTCTCTACTTCCGGTCGGACGTATCCCGGGCATTCGCGGGATTGCTGAAGATTGTGCGGGGAAAACTAGACGGCGCGGATGCGCGCCTGGCGCTAGGGCTGATCATTGCGACTATCCCAGTTATTCTAGCGGGGCTGGCGTTGAAGCTGACCGGATCGAGCGATGCTCTGCGGTCCGTCGCGGTCGTTGGTTGGGCGACGCTGATATTTGGCGTCGTGCTTTACTGGGCCGATCAATCCGGAGGCGATGAAAAAGTAACAAGCGACTGGAATCTGAAAGACGCTTTGACAATGGGATTGCTCCAGGCGTTCGCGTTGATCCCGGGAACGTCTCGATCGGGAATAACCATAACCGCGGCCCGCAAACTCGGCTACGCCCGAAGTGATGCGGCAAGGTTGGCGATGCTGATGTCGATTCCAACCATATTGGCGTCGGGCACGCTTCTTGGTATTGAAGTTGCTTTTGCGATGGATGCTGCCGTCGCGCGCGACGCGGGAATTGCCGCAGTGTTTGCATTCTTTGCGGCTCTCGCTGCGCTCACGATCATGATGCGGTTGCTGAGAACCGTCAGCTTCACGCCTTACGTGATTTACCGGATCGCGCTGGGCATGGTCTTACTATGGGTGGCGTATTCTTAGAGGCGGAGATTTCGCGCGCTTTCTTTCAACACCTCATACTGCCCTGACGGACGAAAGCGCCAAAGGTACGACGAAAGGACAGATTGCGCTGCAATCGGATGGATGCCTAAATCTTTGAGCGTTTTGACATCTGACCCAACCACATTGTCCGTTTCCAGCTGGCGCGCTTGATCTAGCGTTATCATCTGCGGAGCAAGCCCGGCAGTCAAAAAAGATAACGCGCCAAATAACCGGCCAGCCATACGGCCCATCCAGAAAGGAAGACCGACAATCAAACGCCGACGCCGGATGACGTCGAGCATTACTTGCATCCATTCCCGGAAGCTTGCGGTTTCCGGTCCACCGAGTTCGTAAATGCCGGGGGCAACTTGACCAAGCACAGCCAATTCCGCGGCCTCGGCTACATTGTCAACGTAAACCGGTTGGAAAAGTGTGTCCGGACCAATCAACGGCAGCACCAGCGAAATACGGGTCATCCCGGCAAATCGGTTAAAAAACTGATCCTCTGGGCCGAACACGACTGAGGGCCGCAAGATCGCCGCATCCGGCATTGTTTCTAGAACGGCGCTTTCGCCAAGGCCCTTTGTTCGTGCATAATCGCTTGTTCCGTCCGGATCGGCGCCTATCGCAGATATGTGCACCATGCGGGATACGTTTTCCTCTGCGGCGATGCGCGCAATGCGTGCGGC
This sequence comes from Boseongicola sp., assembly GCA_051009475.1. Taxonomy (GTDB): domain Bacteria; phylum Pseudomonadota; class Alphaproteobacteria; order Rhodobacterales; family Rhodobacteraceae; genus CAXMNX01. The sequence goes on along the minus strand of JBPCWO010000278.1, from coordinate 473 downwards.
ACCCTCATGCTGAACGGCGTCGAAATTATTCTTTCCGCGCGCGTCGAACGTCCCGACGCAATTGACGACGGCGTCGGCACCGGACATCACCAATCGAACGCTGTCATCGTCACAGATATTGCAGAAAACCGGTTCTACCTGTCCGACGGTGCCGTATGGCTTTACGAATATCGCAGTGTTGGGATGGCGCACCGCCACTCTAACACGCCAACCTTGGCGAGCCAGACGCCGCGCAATATAGCGACCCACAAAGCCTGATCCGCCATAGATCGTAACGATCTTCGACATTGGGAAACCCTTTTCTAAGTCGGCTCTTGGTGGAACTCTTGAGGCCCAGCGCGACAAGGCGCAATTGACCCCGCGATTGAACGTTGACAGGTATATGTGTGCCGCGTATTTCACGCGCTCACGACACCGGCCCAGGTGGCGGAATTGGTAGACGCGCTAGCTTCAGGTGCTAGTATTCGCAAGGA
>JBPCWO010000277.1:0-5788 GCA_051009475.1 Boseongicola sp. | reverse complement strand
CCTTGTGGCTAACCCCAAAATGCTGCTCTTCGTCGATAACCAGAAGTCCAAGACTCTTAAACCGCACTTGTTTCGCCAACACAGCATGTGTTCCGATGACTATATCAACCGTGCCGCGCGCCAGCCCGTCCCGTGTCGATTGTGCTTCTTTGGCATTGATAAAGCGGCTCAATTGGCGCACTTCGATTGGAAACCCGCGAAATCGTTCACGAAAACTCAGCGCGTGTTGCCGCGCCAGAAGTGTCGTCGGCGCAATCACGGCGACCTGCACGCCCGACATCGAAGCAACAAAAGCCGCGCGCATCGCCACTTCAGTTTTGCCGAATCCAACATCGCCACAAATCAGCCTGTCCATTGGTCGACCCGAACTCAGATCATCCAGCGTGTCGTTGATCGCTTTTAGCTGATCGTCCGTTTCTTCATAAGGGAACCGGGCCGAAAATGCGTCCCACATACCGGCTGGAGGTTCCATAACTTGCGCTGATCGAAGCAATCGCTCGGCTGCTACTCGAATGAGCTTGTCCGCAATATCGCGAATGCGCTCTTTTAGCTTTGCCTTCTTTGCTTGCCAGGCCCCACCGCCCAGTCGGTCAAGCAGCCCTTCGTCGTGACCGTAGCGGCTTAACAGCTCGATGTTTTCAACTGGCAGAAACAACCGGTCGCCGCCCGAATACTCCAGATGAATACACTCATGCGGAGCGCCCAAAGCCTCGACCACTTCCAGCCCCTGATAGCGCCCGACGCCGTGGTCAACATGTACAATCAGATCACCCGGGGAAAGCGTCTGCGTCTCGGTCAGGAAATTTTCGGCGCGCCGCCTTTTCTTCGGCGCGCGGACCAGCCGGTCCCCCAGCACGTCCTGTTCGGAAATGACGGTTAGTCCGTCCTTGCTCTCAAAACCATGCTCAAGCGCCCAAACTGCCAGATAGATTCCACCGGTTCCGTCGGGCACATCACGCCAATCGGCAATCGGCGTCGCGCCGTGGATCTCCTGATCCTCCATCAATCCCTGAAGCCGTTCGCGCGCGCCTTCGGAGTAGGACGCAATCACCACCTGCCCGTGTTTTCGCTTTTCTTCAATATGCGCCGCTAAAGCGCTGAAAAGACTTACGGTTTCCTGTTGTCTTTCCGGTGCAAAATCACGCCCAATCCTGCCACCCGCATCCGTGACGCCAAGACCCGTCGGCTGTGGCAATGCAGAAAATTGCAACATCCGACGATCAGAAGACGCCGCGTTCCACGCATCATCGCCCAGATACAGCAACCCTGGCGGACTGGGCTTGTAAACGCTGTCAATCCGCCCCTTTGCGATCATCGCTTCTTGGCGGGCGTCGTATTGATCATCAATCGCTTCCCAACGGGCAATCCGCGCCGGTGTTGACTGGTCATCAGTCATAAAGACTGCGTCCGGCAAGTAATCAAACAGTGTCTCCAGCCGATCGTGGAAAAACGGCAGCCAGTGTTCGACACCGGCGTGTTTCTTTCCGGCACTGACGGCCTCGTAAAGCGGATCGTCAGTTCCCGCCGCGCCAAATTCCAATCGGTAGTTCTGGCGAAACCGGGTGATCGAAGCATCGTCCAGAATAATCTCTGAAACCGGCGCCAACTCGACAACTTTCAGCGCCTCGGTCGTGCGCTGACTTACCGGATCAAACCGCCTTGCGCCCTCCAGGACATCGCCAAAGAAATCCAACCGAACCGGGCCGCCCTCACCGGGCGGGTAAATGTCCATGATCCCGCCCCGGATCGCATAGTCGCCCGGCTCGGTCACGGTCGGCGCCTGCACAAATCCCATCCGCACCAGAAAGGTGCGCAAAGCTGCTTCATCAACACGATCACCGACCCGTGCCGTGAACGCGGCCTCGGCCAACAATTCTCGGGCTGGCACCCTCTGTGTCGCCGCATTCAATGTTGTTATCAGGACAAATCGCTTGGGCATCCCGTGAACCAGGGCCGCCAACGTCGCCATCCGCGTGGCCGAGATATCCGCATTTGGCGAGACCCTGTCATAAGGCAGGCAATCCCAACCCGGAAACGTCATGACCGGCAGATCTGGTGCGAAGAAAGCTAGTGCTTCGTGCATCGCGGCCATTCGCTTGTCATCGCGTGCAACATGGCAAACCGCACAATTCGAACGCTCAAGTTCTGACAGTATCAGCGTTGCGTCAAACCCCTCGGGCGCGCCGCTTACAGTGATGTGTTGAGGTTCGGACATTGGGTCGGAGGTAAACGTTGCCAGCGCGCTGTCAACCGATATGGCTCAGAAGCCAAGCGGCCCGACATAAAGGTTCTTATACATCCCGAACATTGCAGTCACGAAAATCGCAAACACCCCAAGCATCTGGGTTACGAAACGGTGCTTCATCAGTCGCCTGACCAGTGCGTCGCCCTGATCACCGTCTGACTGGATCCGTCGCGATGTCCGAACCGATAGAGCGCCAAGGATACCCATCGGTGCCGCCAAAAGAAGCGTCGCTTGCGCAAATTCGATATCATAAAAGACCGCCAGCAGAAGAAACGTGGTGAAAACAGCGGACCCAAAAAGCAAAATCCAAGAACCCGCAGTTTCCGCGATGTAAAGTATCCTTCGAACGTTGACCCGGACCAGATCGTGCAGATCATTCATCGCATCGCCGTCTTTCTGACGGCGGGCACGGATGATCATGTCAAATGGGACACCGAGCACCCAATGGCTGACTGACGACCAAAGAATTGCCAGCGCGATCCAATACCAGAGGTTGGAAAAGGATCGCATGTCGATCACACTAAAGACGGTTTCGTACCAATCCACGTGCTGTCCCAAAAGCCATTTTCGGCGGACACTAGAAAAAGCACCCGGCCTTGACCAGTGTGGAACCGACCGCTACCGCAAAAGAAACTGATCCGGTGCATGAAAGTCGGCATACGATGGCTATTGGTCCCTATCCCGCAACAAGGTTTCGCCGAATCAAACGACTGGATGCACTGCGTCGGCTCGTGCGTGAAGCAACACTCAGCGTCGACGACCTGATATGGCCGATATTTTTGCGCGAAGGTGATAACGATGAAACGCCTGTTTCTTCGATGCCAGGCGTTGCCCGCCTGACAATTGACCGTGCCGTGGGAAAGGCCGAAGCCGCCGCCAAACTCGGCATTCCAGCGATTTGCCTATTCCCGTACATCGAAACTGAGCTCAAATCCGCGACCTGCGATGAAGCATGGAACGAGAACAACCTTTCCAACCGGGCGACACGCGCCATCAAAAGCGCGGTGCCAGAGATCGCGGTGATGACGGATGTCGCGCTCGACCCTTACAACATCAACGGCCATGACGGGCTTGTTCGTGACGGCATCATTCTGAACGACGAATCTGTTGACACACTGGTGAAAATGGCGATCGCCCAGGCGGAGGCAGGCGCCGATATTCTTGGCCCGTCTGACATGATGGACGGTCGCATCGGTGCAATGCGAACGGCGCTGGAAAACGGTGGACATCATGACACCGCTATTCTCAGCTACGCGGCAAAATATGCCAGCGCGTTCTACGGCCCGTTCCGTGACGCGGTCGGCGCAACTGGGCATCTCGTTGGCGACAAGAAAACCTATCAAATGGATCCAGGGAATTCGAATGAAGCGCTTCGCCTTGTTGAACGCGACCTCGCCGAAGGCGCTGACATGGTGATGGTTAAGCCCGGAATGCCATATCTCGATATCTGCCGGCGCGTGAAAGACTCATTCGGCGCACCGACATTTGCCTACCAGGTTTCGGGTGAATTCGCGATGATCAAGGCAGCCGCACAGAACGGCTGGCTTGACGGCGACAAAGCCGCGATGGAAAGTCTTCTCGCATTCAAGCGCGCAGGCTGCGACGGGATCCTGACTTACTTCGCTCCCGAAGTCGCCGAGGCGCTGAATTCTGCCTGAATTTCGCTGAACTACTACTATAGAGGGTGACTCTCTGAATGCGCTCCCCTATACTTGGGGGTGAACGGCCAGATAAGGCCGTCGCGAGGCAACTGAGAGCAAAGAGGATATCCAAATGACACGTATACCCCGCCGCACGCTGCTTACGGGCACTGCCGCCACATTGGCACTTACGGCCTGCGGTAACGGCATTGGCAGCGATGGACCAGTGAAACTGGACGCGCGCGTCGATGCAACGCTGAATTATCTTGATAACGAGTATCCCGGAACGCGTGACCTGCACGACAGTTCAGCAGGCATGCTGATCATGCCGCTGGTGACCGAGGCAAGTTTTGGAGTGGGCGGCTCTTACGGGCGCGGTGCACTTCGCGTGAATGATACATCTGTTGATTACTATTCTGCGGCAAAGGGCAGTTTTGGCTTCCAGGCTGGCGCCCAGCAATATGCCCACGTTCTCTATTTCATGACTGAAGAGGCCCTGGCCGAATTCCGTGCGTCCCAGGGTTGGGCAGCCGGAGCCGGCGTGGAGTATGCTGTGAACGACCGTGGTGCAAACATGTCGGCAGAGACGACAACCGTGCTGGCCCCGGTAATTGCGGTGATATTTGGTCAGGCCGGTCTGATTGCCGGCGCATCGGTCGAAGGCACAAAGTATACACGCATTATTCCATAAGCGAGAGTGCTTCTTGTTTACTTTCAGTTAGTTGGATCGTGACGTTCAACTAAATCAACGGCTTGCGGCAAAATTGTTTCGCGCGCGAAACATCCCAAGTGCTTGCAAGAGATCATGTTGATTGATGAGTTCTTACTCTTGGCGGATCGCCTTGCAGAGAAACACGCATAACGAGCGGGGGAAGAGTCCCCCACTCACTTGGATGCGCTGCAAACAGAAGCAATTTTCCGTTAGAGTGCTCGCAGGCGCTTAAACAGGCTTGATGTGTCCCAACGCCCGCCACCCATTTTTTGGACGTCCTTGTAAAACTGATCGACAAGCGCAGTTACCGGAAGACTGGCGCCGGTATCGTTCGCCGTTGCCAGGCATATTCCAAGATCTTTTCGCATCCAGTCCACTGCAAATCCATGCTCGAAGTGATCGTCCAGCATTGTCTCGTATCGGTTCGACATCTGCCAGGACCCCGCTGCACCCTGACTAATGACCTCAACGACAGCGCGACCGTCCAGCCCGGCTTTCTCAGAAAAGTGCAATGCCTCTGATAAACCCTGAACCAGGCCGGCAATCGCGATCTGGTTGGCCATTTTGGTCATCTGGCCGGCACCCGATTCACCGATTCGCCGACAGATTTTCGCATAGGCCTGCATAACTGGCTCCGCGCGATCGTATGCTCCTTGATCACCACCGCACATAATCGAAAGCTGACCGTTTTCAGCTCCCGCCTGCCCGCCAGAGATCGGCGCGTCTACGAATGAAACGTTGGCGCCGTCCGCTACTTTGTACAATTCGCGCGTGACCGCAGCGGACACTGTGGTGTGGTCAACAAAGATAGAACCTGCCGCCATCCCTTGAAACGCACCATCGACGCCAATACAGACTGACCGCAAGTCGTCGTCGTTTCCAACACAGGCCAGAACATAATCCGCCCCGGCTGCTGCTTCGCGCGGACTTGCCGCAACTTCGCCTTCGTGCTTTTCGGCCCATGCTTCGGACTTTGCGCGCGTGCGATTGAAAACCGTTACATCGTGGCCGGCGGCCTTCAGATGCCCAGCCATGGGAAACCCCATTACGCCAAGCCCGAGAAATGCGCATTTTGCCATCAGCTATTCCCTTGTGTTCATGCGGTGTGCAGGTTTTACCTAAAGGACCCCCAACTGCAGTCAACAAGGCTCGCATGGTTCGCTTATTTCGATGGTTGGTCCGCTTCGCCAC
>JBPCWO010000276.1:0-6798 GCA_051009475.1 Boseongicola sp. | reverse complement strand
GATCGAAGGTGGAGTTGTTGGCGCTGGAACGTTGTTGTCAGCGGAGGATGTCATTGAAGCAAAAGAAGCTGGCGCTCTTTTTGGTGTGACGCCGGGCACAACTGACCGGTTGATGGATGCTGCGCTGGACGTAGAGCTTCCGCTTCTTCCGGGGTCGGCAACAGCAAGCGAAGCATTGCGCCTGTTGGAGCGCGGATACCATGTTCAAAAATTCTTCCCGGCCGAAGCATCCGGCGGCGTGCTGGCTTTAAAGGCGTTAGCTGCACCAATTCCGCAAGTACTGTATTGCCCAACAGGCGGTGTTAACCTGACAAGCGCTCCCGACTATTTGGCATTAACCAATACGATTTGTGTCGGAGGATCTTGGGTGGCGCCAAAAGACGCGGTCGAGAATTATGATTGGCAACGGATCGAAATGTTGGCGAGTGAAGCCGCTTCGCTTGGCGGATAACGTGCTGTTAAATATCGTCTTCACCATTAGAATCTGAACGGCGCCCGCCCGCCCCACCGCGACGACCGCGACGCTCAGGTTCATTGAGCGCTGCGTGCAGCACGGTCGTCATTGGATGATCGGGGTGCTGGGCAGCATATTGAGCAAAAAGCTTTCGCACATAGCCCGCGCTATCCTCGCCGATCGGAACGCCGATTGCCCAGTCCAGAAAAATAGACCGGCATTCAGCCTCGCCAATATCTTTGATGCGATAACTTTCGTGGATCAACCCGCGCGGGTCTGCGATATCGTCATGTCTTGGCATTTTGTACCGGGTCGTCATTATTGCTCGGAATTGCGTGGGAGCCTTCTGTATGAACAATGACATTGTCGATGATTTCCGCGACGTCTTCGGCGGCGTCTGCGACGCGCGATGCAAGCGCATCAACTGAACCAGCGCCGGTTTCTCGCAAAAGAAACGCGCTAGCGCCTGCGCCTGCCGAATTTGCTGACATCGGTCCTCCGGCAATCAATCTGGATGCCGCCTGGACACGCCAGAATAGCTCCGCAGCGGCGCCAAGGGACTCGAAATCCGTGTCCTCCAGATTCAGCAATTCACGCGAAGCTATGAGTTGCCCCTTTAATTCCCGCACATCAGCCCCGGCAAGGAGCGTTCCCGCCTGAGCCAATAACTCAATGTCCATGAGCCTTCCGGGGCCGGATTTGACGTCGAGTGTCTCAGTCGCTGGTTTGGCAGCGGCCAACTTGCGCCGCATCTCGGATACATCATGAAGGATATGGGTTTGCTCGCGCGGCCGAGCGAGCAATTCTCGACGAAACTCTTCAACGTCCTGTCCAACCAATTCGCTTCCGGCGACAAACCGCGCGCGCGTAAGTGCCAGATGCTCCCAAGTCCAGGCTTCTGTCAATTGATAGGTTTTGAATGATCCCAGCCCAGTCGCGACTGGTCCTTGCCGACCCGAGGGCCTGAGCCGCATATCGACTTCATACAGCCGGCCCTCTGCTGTCGGGGCCGACAATGCCGTAACCAAAGCCTGCGTCAGACGCGCATAGTACGCACGCGTCGCCAGCGGCCGTTTCCCTTCCGACGCCTCAACTCCGGCGCCATCATAGATGACAATCAGATCAAGATCAGAGGCAGCAGTCAGCCGCGCGGCCCCAAGTGATCCCATTCCCAAAATGGCGGCACCACGCCCCGGCGGCTCCCCATGTTTGTCCGCAAACGCCGAAACAACGTGCGGCCATATGCCAAACAATATGGATTCCGCAAGATCGGCATATTGTTTGCCGGCCGTGCTTGCGTCGATCAAACCCCTTAGGTGGTGAACGCCGATCCGGAAATGCCATTCACGCGCCCACACCCGAGCGGTGTTTAGGCGCGTTTCGTAGTCGTTAGTTGATCCCAATGCGAGTTCAAGCCTTTCGACCAAGCCCGAAACCTCTGGCCAGTCAGCAAAAAATTCGCCGCCGATAACAGCATCAAACACTCCGGCATTTTGTGACAAATAGTGACCAAGTGCCGGCGCGGTATCTACAATATCTACAACAAGATCCAATAGTTGTGGGTTGGATTCGAAAAGCGCAAACAGCTGCACGCCAGCGGGTAAGCCCGCAAGAAATCCGTCAAAATGCACCAGTGCCTCTAACGGATGCGTAGACTTTGAAAGTCGCCGCATCAAGAACGGTTGCATCCTATTAAATATTTCCACTGCCCGAGGGCTTCGCAATGCGGCGTAACCGGGCCAGCGTTCGGTGATTTCACTTGCCTGATCGGGCATCTCGGCACTCGCATTTGCCGAGGCTCTTGAGCCTGGCGCAAAGAATCCATCAGTCAGGTCGTGTACCCGGCTAAGACGCGCAGTTAACTCGTTGGCATACTGATCCGGATCAGTACCTGCCAACGCCGCCAGTCGGCTAAATTCTTCACGGTCATTTGGAATTCGATGCGTTTGCTGATCAGCAATCATTTGCACGCGATGTTCTGCTTCGCGCAGCGATCGATAATCCGATACCAGAGTGTCAGCGTCACTTTCGCCAACCCATCCTTTTTCCGCCAGCTTTGTTAGCCCCTCAACCGTTCCTGGCACACGAAGTTCAGAATCTCTACCGCCAGCAATGATCTGCCGTGTTTGGGTAAAAAACTCGATCTCGCGTATTCCGCCGCGCCCAAGTTTGAGGTCGTGACCAAGAATCTTGATTGGTTTATTCAGACCTTTGTGGTCGCGAATTCGCAGCCGCATATCATGGGCGTCGCGGATGGCCGCAAAATCCAAGTGGCGGCGCCATACAAATGGAGTCAAGGCATCCAGAAACTTTTGTCCAGCAGTCTTGTCACCAGCCGCGGCACGCGCCTTGATGTATGCCGCACGCTCCCAAGTCCGCCCAAATGCTTCGTAGTATCGCTCGGCAGCTTCCATCGAAACTGCAACGGGCGTTACCGATGCGTCTGGACGCAGCCGCAAATCAGTCCGGAAAACATAACCTTCGCTTGTTCTTTCGCTAAGGATTTGTGTCATTTTACGAACAGCACGTACAAACGCGGTTCTTGCATCCCCGAAGTCATCGGAAGAAAACCGTGTTTCGTCGTACAGGCAAATTAGATCAATATCCGAGCTGTAGTTAAGCTCATGTGCCCCCATTTTCCCCATTGCGATAGCAACGAGGCCGGCCGAGGCGGCAATATCGCTTTCTGTCTGACCTGGTAGCTTGCCACGGCCGATTTCCGCTGCAACTGCGGACTTCAACGCTCGATCAACGGCGAGGTCGGCAAACCGCGTTAGGGCACCAGTCACATCCTCTAGTGACCAGATACCACCCAAATCCGCTAAGGCGGCGAGCAACGCAACGCGACGTTTTGCGATCCTCAATCCACTATCAAGATCGCTATCGCTCAGACGATTAACCGCCGACAAAATATCGACCAACCTGTCCTCTGGACTGTCGGACCCGATTCCTTCGATCCAAGCGGGCTCTCGTTGCAACAGCTCCGACAAAAAAGGTGACGCGCCGGACACACCAAAAACTAGTTCACGAACATTATCTCCCAGCTCTGGGAGCATAGCGACAGTTTCAGCGGCGCGTTCTGCGTCGAAAGCTGTGGGTGTCCGCGTTATCCGTCCCGAAAATGACATACGCAAAGCGTGCGATCTTGCGATCTGGCGCGCAAGGGCGCAAAGACAAGTGCATGAGCAAGAGTCTGAAACGTGTGAATACGGCATTGGCTAACGCGGGCATCACCGCTGAGGTCCTTGAGATGTCGAGTGAGACACGAACCGCAGCTGATGCGGCTCGAGCAGCGAATTGCCATATAGATCAAATTGCGAAGTCCATTATTTTTTGCGGAAAAGATTCCAACCGCCTTTTTCTCTTTATTACTTCAGGCGGAAACCAAGTGAGCACAGAGAAATCTGCCGCATTGGTCGGCGAACCTCTGGCGCGCGCGGAAGCTGATTTTGTTCGAAAGGTTACCGGATTTGCAATTGGTGGGGTTGCGCCGATTGCGCACCTGACCCCACCCAGCGCCTTCTGGGACCGAAGGCTTTCAGAATTTGATACAGTCTTCGCCGCCGCCGGCACGCCAAAACACATATTCGCCGTTGGTCCAGCAGTTTTACAAAAAATTTCATGCGCACAACTTGCTGATTTTACGACATAAAAAAACAAAATGTAAAATACTTTTACATTTACACTTGAACTCCTTCTTTTCTGCTCCGATATTTCGAATGTGAAGCACATTCACATTAACGGAAACACTTAGATTGGAGTACCTAAATGACGACTGCCTCTCTCAACGCCCCGAATGCCGGACGCGGTAATTTCCTGAGCCGCAGTGAGCAATGGCTCGATGACCGAGGCAAGGCAGCCTGGATCGCCGCTATGGTCCTTGGTTTCATCTTTTTCTGGCCAGTCGGCCTTGCCCTTTTGGCTTACATGATCTGGAGCAAACGAATGTTTAAAGGTTCCTGCGCGGCCCGCACGCGCCACGCCCACTCTGCCTTCAAATCCAGTGGCAATAGCGCCTTTGATTCCTACAAGGCCGAAACGCTTCGTCGGCTGGAAGATGAGCAGGACTCGTTCGAAGCATTCCTACAGCGATTGCGCGAAGCCAAAGACAAGGCTGAATTTGATCAGTTTATGGCTGATCGCGAAAAGAAAAACGCAGATATTGATGGCGAGGCTGTCGAAGTCTGAGCCAAGATTGGGCGCTGCGAATACCGCGGCGCCCGCCGCTTATTTTGGGACTAAGTAATCATGTCTGACTTTGCATTTTCCGCAAATCATGCGCAGTTTCCTCACCCTGAGACTCATCCGGAGTTTTATGAGGATGTCGTCTCGAAACGGTTACTGGCGTGGCTTGTCGATGTTTTGATTATCTCGATCTTAACGGCCATTCTTTCCATTTTTACGCTATTTACCGCGCTTTTTTTCTGGCCGCTTTTCTACGCGGTTATTAGTTTTTTGTACCGCTGGACAACATTAATTGGCAGCTCTGCAACTCTTGGTATGCGGCTTTTTGCAATTGAATTCCGTCGCAACGATGGATCAAAATTCGATAGTAGCACCGCACTTCTTCATACAGCCGGATATTTCGCCAGTGTCGCAATATTTCCGGCGCAACTCGTGTCGATCGCAATGATGTTGATCAGCCCTCGTCGGCAGGGTCTTTCAGATAGCATTTTGGGTACCGCCCTATTGAATACACGCATCCGGTAAGGCCTCCCCAGATTAGGGGATTGGCGCGATGGCGATCAGTTGTTAACTTGTTGCGGAAGTTCCGCTCGATGGTTAACCAGACGGGTTCATGCGCCACACACTTCCTATTGCGCCCCAGTTTTATGTGACGGCACCACAGCCCTGTCCTTACCTGGAAGGTAGGTTGGAGCGCAAATTGTTCACGGCGCTCCAGGGCGACTATGCCTCAAAACTAAACGATACGCTTTCAAAACAGGGTTTTAGACGTTCTCAGAATGTTCTTTATCGCCCATCGTGCGCGGAATGTTCAGCTTGCCTGTCTGCGCGTATTAGGGTGGACGATTTTGTACCCTCAAAAAGCCAAAAGAAGACGCTTCGCCGCAATTCTGCGCTAAAACGAGAGGCAACTTCGCCATGGGCAACAGAAGAGCAATATGGGCTCTTTCGCGATTATCTCGATAGCCGCCATACAGATGGCGGAATGGCGGACATGGATATATTCGAGTTCGCAGCGATGATTGAGGAAACACCAATTCGCAGCCGCGTAATTGAATACACAGAACCCACAAAGTCCGGAAACAAGACACTGGCCGCTGTTAGCCTGACTGACGTGCTCGATGACGGGCTCAGCATGGTTTACAGCTTTTATGCGCCTTCGCTTGCTGCCTCTAGTCTGGGCACTTATGTCATATTGGACCACATCGAGATCGCCAGAAATGCGGGGCTTCCTTACGTGTACCTAGGTTATTGGGTCCCAGGATCTATTAAAATGGGCTACAAAGCTCGGTTCTCGGCTCTTGAAATTTATTTCCGCGGCGAGTGGCGCGATATTGGCGATCCGGCACAGTATTCATCGGAAACTCATCCACTGTCCACTGATCCGATTGCGGAACAAGTGGCACGGATCAATTTGCCAGATTCACGACCAACGGGTCGTTAAGCCCTTGGGACAATCGCAGTGGCTGACTATTTTCGGCAGCTTTGGTAATCCGCGGCAAGGCCCTAACCTGATCGGCAGCGGCCGCACTACTTGGGAATCAGATCAGGGATGATCGTGACAACGCTGGGGAACCACCAAAGCAGCGCCAGTCCCAAAACCTGGATCAATACAAAGGGTACTATCCCACGATAAATATGTGTTGTCGTGACCTCAGGGGGAGCAACTCCACGCAAATAAAACAATGCGAAACCAAACGGCGGCGTGAGAAATGAAGTTTGCAGATTTACGGCAATCATGATCGTAACCCACTTAGGATCGAAGGTGCCGCCATAAATGACCGGCCCCACAATTGGGATAACGATGTATATGATTTCAAGGAAATCCAACACGAAACCCAGCAGAAACAGCACAAGCATGACTATCAGGAAGACCTTGAATTCATTATCATAACTTTTGAGAAAATCCTGAATATACTCTTCGCCGCCGAACGAAATCACCACCAGATTTAGCAACTGAGACCCGATTAAAATGGTGAAGACCATCGACGTGACTTTGGCCGTTTCTCGAACGACAGGTGTCAACACTCCAGAACGGAAAAGAACCCAACAGCCGTAAATCAGGCCAAAGAGCGCAAACAGATAAGCCGCCTTCGCAACAATGAAGGCCAGCCAGTTTTCCAGACCGACGTTTTCCTGATTAACGCGAAGATCGAAAT
>JBPCWO010000275.1:0-5308 GCA_051009475.1 Boseongicola sp. | reverse complement strand
TTGGAATGAATCAAGGCCGCAAAGAGCTTCTTACATCGAATATCAAAGGTAAAAACCCTCTGGCCGATCAGCGTGTCCGCCAGGCCATGTATCAAGCCATCAATATTGATGCGATCAAGAAGAAGGTGATGCGTGGCTATGCTGTACCGGCAGGCTTGATCACACCGCCTGCTGTTCATGGCTATACCGAAGCGCTCAACAAGCGTCGTCCTTTTGACCCAAGTGCCTCCAAGAAGCTCCTTGCAGCTGCTGGTTATCCCGACGGCTTTTCGATCCAGTTGGATTGCCCGAACAACCGGTACATCAACGACGAAGGTATCTGTCAGGCAGTCGTCGGAATGCTAGGAAAAATCGGCATCAAAGTTACATTGTCGGCAATTCCGAAGACGATCCATTTTCCGAAGATCAAGAACCGCGAAACTGACTTCTATATGTTGGGCTGGGGTGTTTCGTCACTCGATTCCCATTACGTCTTCAACTATTTAGTCAAAAGCGCTGACAAAGGTTGGAATGGGACGGGCTTCAATCATCCAGATATTGACGCCCTGATCAAGAAAATTGAAAAAGAGGTGAATTTTCCTGAGCGCGATAAAATGATCGCCAAAATCTGGGATACCTTACGCCAAGATGTAACCTACTTGCCATTGCACCATCAAGTGATCGTGTGGGCCATGAAAGACAAGGTAGATATCCCGATCGTTGCTGATGATGGTGTGCGCTTCATCTACACCAAGTTCAAAAAGTAACGTCAGTAAAACCATAGACTTAGCCAATCATCCCGGACGCATTCTTGTATTGCGTCCGGGAATGCCCGCAAATCACCCTGAGTGGTTGAATGACCGCATACATTATACAACGCGTCTTTCAAGCAATTGCGGTCATGATCGTCGTTGCGCTTGTTTCTTTCCTGCTGTTCAATTTTGTTGGCGATCCAGTCGACAATATGGTGGGACAGGAAGCGACCTATGCGGAACGCGTCGCGATGCGTGATAGCCTCGGCCTCAATGATCCTTTTCTCGTGCAGTTCGTAAGGTTTTTAGGGAATGCGGTGCAGGGCGAGTTCGGGATCTCTTACCGATTGCAGCGCCCTGTTGCAGCGCTTATCTCGGAGCGCATGCCCGCGACGCTCGAGCTGGTCGGCGCCTCAGCCTTTCTCGCAATTCTTCTCGGTGTTCCACTGGGTGTTTATACGGGCATCAAACGCGATGCGATCAGCAGTAAACTTATTCTGACATTTTCATTGATCGGCGTGTCGCTGCCGACTTTCGTCATCGGCATTTTATTGATTTATCTCTTCTCGGTTATTCTAGGTATTCTGCCATCGTTTGGTCGAGGAGAAGCCGTGCAGATCGGTTGGTGGTCGACTGGTTTTCTGACTGTGTCGGGATGGAAGGCGATAATTATGCCGTCGGTCACGCTTGCACTTTTCCAGATGACCTTGATCCTGCGATTGGTACGATCAGAAATGCTGGAAGTTATGCGCACCGATTACATCAAATTCGCGCGCGCCCGTGGGCTCCCCAATCGGATGATCAATTTCGGACACGCTTTCAAAAACACACTTGTTCCAGTCATCACGATCATAGGGCTCAACGTTGGGTCGCTCATAGCATTTTCAATCATCACCGAGACAGTCTTTCAGTGGCCCGGCATGGGTTTCTTATTCATTCAGGCCGTAGGCTTTGCTGATGTTCCTGTCATGGCTGCCTATCTCGTTTTGGTTGCTGTCGTCTTCGTCAGCATCAATCTAATCGTTGACATACTGTATTTCACCGTAGATCCGCGTTTGCGAACTGGCCGGACAGTGTCGTCTGGCGACGGGGAGTAGCCGCCTGATGTCGAAAAACCCGCTCGGCGAGAAGGCGCCGGACAATCTGCTCCATCGGATACTGGACAGCGATATATTCTATAGCTTTTGTCGCTCGCCAATCGTCGTAATTTCGGCTGTAGTTACCGCAATCTATTTCATCGGATCGGCCTTCGCCCCGTGGATTGCGCCTCACGATCCATTCAATCCCGCCAGCCTTGACTTGATGGAAGCGTTTACACCGCCGGCATGGGAAGCCGACGGCATGAGTAAATTCCTCCTTGGTACAGACGATCAGGGTCGCGATGTTTTATCGACAATCATATTCGGTAGCCGGGTTTCTCTCATCGTTGGATTTTCGGCCGTTGGGTTTTCTATCATCATTGGCGTTGGACTGGGATTGCTCGCCGGGTATCTCGGTGGTTGGATTGAGACGATTGTCATGCGCATGGCCGATGTGCAGCTAACAATTCCCGCTATTCTTGTGGCACTGATGATTGACGGGGTTGCCCGCATCGTTGTGCCCGTTGACATGCGAGATGACATGGCGATCTATGTTCTGATCCTCGCGATCGGCATATCTGACTGGCCGCGTTATGCGCGCGTCACCCGCGGCGCAGCCCTCGTGGAGCGCAATAAAGAGTATGTGTCTGCCGCGCGCGTGATAGGCGTTCACCCGCTTAAGATTATGTTCAGCCACGTACTCCCAAATGTCATGGGCCCCGTTCTGGTTCTCGGGACCATCGGCTTGGCCCTTGCCATAATTACCGAAGCGACATTGTCATTCCTGGGCGTCGGTGTGCCGCCGACCCAACCGTCCCTTGGTACGTTGATCCGGGTTGGCAATAATTTCTTATTCTCCGGCGAGTGGTGGATCACGTTGTTCCCTTCGTTGGCGCTTGTAATCCTGGTGCTCGCAGTCAATCTTTTGGGTGACTGGCTTCGCGATGCGCTCAACCCTAAACTTCGGTGAACTGTGGAATGGCACTGCTAGAAGTCGATAATCTTCGCATAGAATTCCCGACCCGCCGGGGAACACTGCTTGCGATCGACGACGTATCATTCAAAATCGAAGAAGGTGAAGTTTTGGGCGTTGTCGGCGAGTCCGGGGCGGGCAAGTCTCTCACAGGCACCTCGATCATTGGTCTTTTGGAGCCGCCCGGTCGCATCGCCGCTGGCGAGATCCGTTTTGAAGGACATCGCATCGACAACCTTCCGTACGAGGAAATCCGGCGTATTAGGGGTAAGAAAATCGGAGCGATTTTTCAGGACCCTCTCACCAGCCTTAATCCGCTTTACACGGTTGGGCGCCAGCTTGTGGAAACAACTCGCGTCCATATGAATATTTCTGAAATGCAGGCTCAAGATCGGGCCGTGCAGCTGCTCACAGAAGTCGGCATTCCAGCGGCAGAAAAGCGAATTGGATCATACCCGCATGAGTTTTCAGGCGGTATGCGCCAGCGCGTGGTTATTGCTTTGGCGCTTTGTGCCAATCCCAAATTGATTATTGCCGATGAACCAACGACCGCACTTGACGTTTCCATCCAGGCGCAGATCATTTCGTTATTGAAAAAACTTTGCCGCGAGCACAAGACCGCAATCATGCTCATCACACACGACATGGGTGTCATTGCCGAGATGGCCGACCGAGTGGCGGTTATGTATGCGGGACGTATCGCCGAAGTCGGTCCGGTCAAAGATGTCGTGAAACACCCGCAGCATCCCTATACGGATGGCCTGATGGGAGCAATTCCAATGGTTGGGCATGACACGGAGCGCTTAGCACAAATTGAAGGGTCAATGCCTCGCCTGACAGAGATTCCCGCCGGTTGTTCATTTAATCCACGGTGTCAGAACGTATTAACACGTTGCAAAGTCGATCGCCCAGACCTCATGCCAGCGGGCAATTCGCAAGCGGCCTGCTGGCTCTATACGAAGGAGTGCGCGGGTGCCTAGCATGACGAACCTCAGTTCGGATGAGTCGACTTTATTGGAGGTCGAGAACCTGACGAAGTATTTCGACGTGTCCAAGCCGCTGCTGGCAAGAATGATCGAACGGATGCCGCGTCAGATACTGAAAGCCGTGGACGGCGTCTCCTTCAAGATTCAGCCGGGACAAACGTTCAGCCTTGTCGGCGAATCCGGATGTGGAAAATCGACGGTGGCTAAACTGGTTGTCGGTCTGCATAAGCCGACGGACGGGGTCATTCGGTTCGATGGCAACAATGTGGCTGATGCAAAGTCGGGGGCTGAGAACGCAGCTTTGCGGCGACGCTGGCAGATGATTTTCCAAGACCCCTACGCAAGCCTCAACCCGCGCTGGCGGGTGCACGATATCATCGCAGAACCTATTCGTGTGTTTGGGCTTGCCGGGTCTGTTGATGAAATAAGCGATCGCATCGATGAACTATTGGTTCAGGTCGGCTTGTCTCCAGTCGATCGTGAAAAATTTCCGCATGAGTTTTCTGGCGGACAGCGTCAACGCATATCGATTGCGCTTGCGCTATCGTCAAACCCTGAATTTCTCGTATGCGACGAGCCGACCTCTGCGCTGGACGTATCAGTTCAGGCGCAAATTCTGAATCTCATGAAAGATTTGCAAAAGAGTTTTGGGCTGACTTACCTTTTCATAAGTCACAATCTGGCAGTCGTGTATCATCTGTCGGATACGATCGGAGTGATGTATCTCGGGCGCTTGTGTGAGATTGCACCAGCCAAAGAACTTTTTGGCAATCCCCAACACCCTTATACGCGCTTGCTCCTAGAGACGATCCCCGACCTTGAATTGACAGGGGTTGAAAGAGAGCCGGTTGCTGGCGAAGTACCAAGCCCTATCAATCCACCGTCAGGATGTTCATTTCATCCACGCTGCCCGTTCGCCAACAAGCGTTGCAAGTCAGAAGTGCCCGTGCTGATAGAAAGGGCAGGCCGAATGTTTGCCTGTCATGCCACGGAAGAAGGTCGGCTGCCGGGTGTGAAATTCTCCGGGCCTGCGTCGGCAGCCGTATCTTCCTGATACGTAATGCATGTTCTTTGTCGGCATAGTTCGAAATGCTCGTCGTCGCCTGTTGCAATTGGCCTGGGCAGGTTATGCGATTAGTGCTTCGACGATTCTCTGAACCGCAAGACCGTCAGCCAGTGTCGGCACTTTCACCTGTTCGCGGCGGAAAACCTGGGCAGCCGCAGCAATATTGCGCGAAATGTCAATTTGCGTGAAATCTGCGATATTGGTGAGCTCTTGCAGCCAGGCATCACCCTGCGAAGAGCTGATGCGGCCACCACTCTGCATTCTAAGAGATTTTTTGGTACCCCAGATCGTATAATCGGTTCCGACCGGGCCTGCACCGCCGATGGCAGCATTGATAACGGCGGGTATGCCACCGAATTCAAGCTCTGCCAGCAGCCGGAATTCCGACTGCCCCGGATCGCTCGGGAAGTGAACCTGACGGCTTATGATATGTCCTTCGCCAAATAGGCGTTGCGTCAAATAAATCCAATGCG
>JBPCWO010000274.1:0-7908 GCA_051009475.1 Boseongicola sp. | reverse complement strand
CGACATGTGTTTTTCGCGCGGCTTCTTCGAAGGACAGTATTCGTTTGGCTTTGCGTTTATCCGCCAGCGGGTCGCCACCAGTCCGCGCCAATCTCTTATTGTCGATAGCTTGTTTCCGGGCTTCGGCGAGTGAGACGACCAGCGGACTACCCAGACCCATCTCGCGCCGCTTGCCGCGAATTGTGAGGCGTTGAACCCAGAATCGACTGCCGTTCGGCTTCACCAACAAGAACAAGCCCGTTCCCTTGCCATCGTGGTATTTGCCAGGCTGTCTAGCTGCGACAACAAAAGCTGCAGTCAGGGATTTCGTCCTAGAAACGTGTATGTCGGGCATTTAAGTTCCCCCATATGTTCCCCCTCAAAATGGGGGAATATATCGGAACAAGCAACACACCACCGGAACTGAGAGTTAGAGTTTTCAAAGAGTAATGAACACTATGTACACAGTTTCGGAACATTTTGGAAGGATTGATGGCGCTTATTGGGGCCGCCAATTCCTTCTATTGATGTCTTGTATAGGCAAATCGGCATGATTCCATTAAGTAGATTTCAAGGCCATTGGGACGCCGAAAGGGATCTATGAATGAACACTGATGCGAGGGAGAGCGCCAAGCGCGGAGAATACCTAAAGCGCCATACCGAAGCGCTTATCAAAGATCTCGGCTACGCCAAAGCATGCGAAGTCACGGGAAAATCTAAGGCGACGCTCGGGCGCTATGCCTCTTTGGCACCCGAGAACTCTGATCGCTACATTCCGGTCAACGTGGTGATCGAACTTGAACAGGCTGCGTCGGGCCCGTTTGTCACTAAAGCGTTGGCTGAGCTACAGATGTTGCGGCTAGAATTCGACGAAAGCCGGGAAGACCGAAGCAGCGGGTTAAACAGCGATGTCATTCACTTGTCGCAACGGTTTGCAACGCTAATGGCCGAATATAACCACTCGATCGACGACGGCGTGATTTCGCTAAATGAAGCAAAACGCCTGCTCGATGAAACCAACTCACTCCAAAAAGTCCTTATGGATATGAAATTGAATTTACAGGGCGAGAGCAGGTGAAGGGTCGAGACGAAGGGAGCCAGACAACTAGCATCCGGCTCCCAAGTACGCGAAGGGTTAACTGACTTACCTCAGCACATTACACATGCTTCCCCCACTTGTTACTTTTCGCGCCTTCACACACGTTTACCCTTCCTCGATCGCATTGTTGTGACGTGCGACCGAGGGGGCCGGGCCATGGGACAACGGGGATGTTCGATGTCGACCCGACACCAGTGGATGTACGATGCATCACCGAGTAAAATAATGGGAAAATAAGTTTGAACGCGTCATATTTAAGCCGGAATTGGGAATTGAATTCATGATTGAAACTGTCCGGGGATATCTCGAAGAAGGCCAGGACGTTCTGCTGGAGTGGATCACTTCGCCTGCAGCTTTTGCGCAGTTCGGTCTGTTGGTTGCTGCCTATTTACTGGCGATTGCAGTTTCGAAATGGGCGCGGCCCAGGATCGACACTCTTTTGAGGCCGCAAGATACGAGCCAATCAACACTGGCGAATGCACGGCGGTTTTCTTTGATTTTTCTGCCGCTGTTGCTGCCACTTTTGGCCTATGCGTTCACTGCCGCAGGAGAGCAGGTCACTCGTTCACTATTCGGCTCAGGCGCAGTGATTGCGTTAGGCAAACGCGTTTTCGTGTTTCTTGCAGTGCGGCTGGTCGTCAATGATATCGTCCATGACCCGTTCTTAAAGACTATCGGGCGCTATGTGGCGATCCCGATTGCTGCGCTTTACGTCGTCGGATTGCTTGACCCGGTGGTTGCAGCACTAGAGTCGACACGGGTGTCTTTGGGCCGGATCGATTTTTCAATACTGGCCATTGCGCGCGCGGTTATCGCCGGCTCGATTTTGTTTTGGTTGGGGCGTTGGTCGTCGGATCAGGGAACGACCTATATCCGCGCGCAAGAACAGATGGGCGTCCCAACGCGAGAGCTTGCCGCCAAGGCTCTGGAACTGGCGATATTTGCTGCAGTTGGTTTGGTACTGCTGAATATCATGGGCCTCGATTTATCGGCGCTGGCACTTTTAGGCGGCGCAATCGGTGTAGGTCTTGGCTTTGGCCTGCAAAAGATTGCTGCAAACTTTATCTCGGGCATCATTCTATTACTTGAAGGCCAGGCGACGGTCGGAGATTTTGTTGAGTTGGACGGCGGCGAATGCGGAACAATTATTAAACTTGGCGCGCGCGCAACAATTCTGGAGACATTTGACGGCAAGTGGATTGTCGTTCCAAATGAGGACTTTATTACCTCGCGAATTGTGAACTGGTCAGATGCGGGATCAGGCAACCGCTACGAGGTCGACTTTTCGGTGTCTTACGACACGGATATCAACGTAATCCCCGAGATCATCCAAAAAGCCGTCGCTGCGCACCCGGCAGTGCTAACAGAACCAGAGGAACCTGACTGTGAACTGCGCAGTTTCGGTGACAGCGGTGTCGAATTTGGAGTCGAGTTTTGGGTTGAGGGCATCGATGACGGCAAGAACAAATACACGTCTGAAGTGCGGTTCTTGATCTGGAATGCCCTTAAAGAGGCAAACGTTGAGATTCCATTTCCGCAGCGCGAGATTCGATATCGCGAGGGTCACACGCCGAGCTGATCTACAGAATGCGGATAGCGCCTTGCTCGATCGACAGGACATATCCCTGCCTTGCAATTGTTTTGACCAAAAGCTCTGCAACAATTTGGTTTCCCAATGCGTCGCGGAGCCGTTTGACACGGGTGGCTCCTGCAGCTTCCTCGCAATCTTCAAGTGCTTTGCCGGAAATCATGGCCTCGATTTGAGCGCCCGTCAGAACATCCCCGTCCATTCGCGCTTCTGCCAGCACTGACAGAGTTTCCATTGCGGCGGCGGTCAGAGAGAATTCCATGTCATTTAATACGACGGCGTTTTCATCTCGGCTTATGACAAGTGATGAGACCTGAATTCCTTGGCGTTCGATCTGGCCAATTCTGCGGTTCAGCAAAACAATGGTCACAACGAACACAAGGCAGGCGATCAGAAGTCCCGTTGCAAACAACATGAGCACGAAAATCACGAACCGATAGCTGTCCAGCGTGGCGGAAAAGGCGGTGCCAGATTGCGCCAGGATTTCCAAAAGTCTGATTTCTGCTTCAGACGTTAAATCCGCATTCTCGACAAACAGTTGTTCGACCCGCGCATTAAACGCGTTCGCGTCCGGAAGTCGCCACAGCAAAAAAGCTGCTGCGCCACCAAGAATTAAAACAACGCCGACAATTCCCAGTGCAACAACGCGTGCCCCGGCAGTTCGGACGTCAGAAACGGAGGAAATAGGCACCCGCATCCTTTTTCTTCGCCTCCAGTCTTCGTTCGTCAAAAACTGACTGAACCTGCAATAATGTCCAACCGCCGTTGGCAAGACGGTTCTTGACCGTGCTCGCAATATCGTTGGACATCCGGCATGGCTCGACGTCAAGTTTCATGACACCATAGTGAAGCCTGAGAGGGCTGTCTTTTTTCGCTTTGTAATCGGCAAAACACGCCGCCGAAGCCGGTCCGGCTGCCAATAGAGCAGCGAGCGTTGCGGCTATTAATAACACATACATTTTCATGTGGCCGACCCTGCGGATTATGGCCGTGAAAATCAATAACAACTCGGATTTGCCTGGCTGTTATCCAATAGCATTTTCCCGATATTGCTTGTCTCCTCCCGACGGTCCCACATCGGTTGCGAGACGACGGCGCCGTCAGAGTGCGGCAATGTCAAAACTAGAAACCGAGCACCATGGGGGCCGACATGAGAAAACTTACTAGCACAATAGCAAGCTTGGCGCTTGCAGGAAGTTTGGCGATGCCGGCACCGGCTTCGGCTGAAACAAGTGATGTCGCAAAAGCGTTGGCGGGAATAGCCGTGATCGCAATAATCGCCAAAGCAATCGACGATCGGCGAGACCGAAAGCGTTCGCCCACGTATAACACAGGCAATTTTGGTACATATGGGCAGTATGATGAGCGCCGGACGATTGATGGAATAATCCGGCGCCACGACAACAGCCGTTATGACAACAACCGCTACGACAATAACCGCTACGACAGCAACCGATATAACAACAATCGGTACGATAACTACCGCCATAGCAATCGAGGGCCCAAAGCGGGTCGCGGATATAAAAAGCATCCATTGCCTCGGGCTTGTCTGCGTGATGTCCAAACATCGCGGCGGGATCGCCTGGTCTATGGCGCACGTTGTGTAAATCGGAACTTCAAGTTTGCTTCAAAGTTGCCGGGTTCCTGCGAAACTTTCGTGAGGACACGCCGCGGCCACCGCGCAGTATATAGCGCGCGGTGTCTTCGCCGCGAAGGATGGAAGGTCGCCCGCCGTTAAAGAAGAACAAAAAACCGGCGCGGATTTCCCGCACATCTCCATCTGCGCCGGTGGGTCGGGGCTTTCATTCCCCGACCCGAAGTCGAGTAACGAGTGGGGTTAAGTAACGGTCTCACGAGTGGTGAGGTAAGAGTTGGAAGGGCGGTGCCGATGTTTGGCGCCGCCCTTTTCTTGTGATTCCAGCCGTTCCCGTGTCTTGTCTGCCAATGTTGGGGCCAGATTTCGCTCATGAATCGTATTGTCATGCTCAGGGTTCGTCGCTGGTCGCCGGTGTCGACGAGGTTGGGCGCGGGCCGCTTGCCGGCCCGGTGACGGCGGCGGCCGTTATTCTGGAACCTGATGACATTCCTGAAGGATTAAAGGATTCCAAGAAATTGAGCGCCGCCTCGCGCGAACGGCTCGCCATTGAAATCGAAAGTCGCGCCAAGGTGTCGGTCGCTCATGCAAGCGTCGACGAGATCGATCTTCTGAATATCTTGCGGGCTTCCCATCTGGCAATGTGCCGTGCCGTTGACGGCCTAGGATTGCCAGTCGACCACGCACTGATAGATGGCAACATGATCCCAGGCGGCTTGTCCTGCGTGGCGACGGCAATTGTCAAAGGTGACAGCCTTTCGGTGTCAATCGCCGCTGCTTCGATCGTTGCCAAAGTAGCCCGTGATCGAATTATGGTGGATTTGGCGCAACAGCACCCGGGCTATGGCTGGGACAGGAACGCTGGCTACCCCACGAAAGCCCATCGCGAGGCGCTCTTAAAACTTGGTGTGACCCCACACCATAGACGTTCATTCAAGCCCGTCCACAATATGTTGTGACAAGTAAAAATCGTAACATGTTGATTCAAAAAAGAATTTGACGGCGAATCATCAATGACTCATGTTTGCCCCAACAAGCACGTGGGCCGCAGGCAGCGCCCCGGGACAGAGGCAGTGATGACGACCAACGCGCAAAAGGCAGCCGCGAGGCTGCCGTTGAACACCATTATCGACGGCGATTGCGTCGAGGCGATGAATGCCTTGCCAGAGGCGTCGATTGACCTGGTGTTTGCCGACCCGCCCTACAATCTTCAGCTGCGCGGCGATCTTCACAGGCCGGACAATTCAAAAGTCGACGCGGTCGACGATGCGTGGGACCAATTCGGGTCGTTCGCTGCCTATGACCGTTTTACACGCAACTGGCTGTCAGCGGCCCGAAGACTTCTAAAGCCAAATGGCGCGATCTGGGTAATCGGGTCGTACCACAACATTTTTCGACTAGGCGCCGAGCTTCAGAATCAAGGGTATTGGATTTTGAACGATGTGGTTTGGCGCAAGTCGAACCCGATGCCGAATTTCCGCGGCAAAAGGCTGACCAACGCGCACGAGACTCTTATCTGGGCGTCAAAGGACGAAGGTGCAAAGTATACCTTCAACTACGAAGCGCTGAAATCGTTGAATGAAGGCGTGCAAATGCGATCGGACTGGGTTCTTCCGATCTGTACAGGCCACGAGAGGCTTAAAGACTCGAATGGGGACAAAGCACACCCCACACAGAAACCTGAGGCGCTTTTGCACCGCGTTCTACTTGCCGCGACAAACGCCGGAGATGTGGTTCTGGATCCATTCTTTGGTACTGGCACCACGGGTGCAGTCGCCAAAATGCTTGGCCGAAACTTCATCGGGATCGAGCGAGAAGCAAACTATCGCACTGTAGCCGAAAAACGCATCTCGAAAGTGCGTAAATTTGACAAAGCGGTGCTGGAAGTTTCCACGTCGAAACGGGCTGAACCGCGAGTACCGTTCGGGCAGTTGGTCGAACGCGGGATGCTGCGCCCTGGCGAGCTACTGACTTCGCCGCGCGGCAAGGCCGCTAAAGTTCGCGCTGACGGGACGCTCGTGGCCGACGATATCAAAGGTTCGATCCATCAAGTCGGTGCCGCGTTAGAAGGTGCGCCAAGCTGCAATGGCTGGACGTATTGGCATTTTCGCAAAGAAGGCAAAGACATCTCGATCGACGTTCTGCGCCAACAAATCCGGTCAGAGATGAATTGAATTTAGTAATTACCGCCCGTGCCTGTGGCCGCCCACAGCACGGACCTGACCCCGCCTTGTGCGGGGTCTTTTTTTGCGAATGTCTACTATGAGCCCATTGCCGTCATTGACGGGTCATTCTAAAGACTGGTGAAGACATCCCGGTGTCAATCAGGCAGAATTTGTTTGAGGAACTGGATCTGCCCTAGGATTCTCCTTCGGAACCAACGAACGGAGGTGCGATTTGACCTTTTCGTTACACCACACTGCTATCACCACTACAGATTTCCCGCGCCTCCTTGCGTTCTATACCGACGTACTGCGTGGCGAGATCATAAGAGAAGCGAAGTGGGACGGCGGGCAGACTGAACTTGATGCGAGGATTGGGCTAGCGGAAAGCTCCGCGCGCATGGCCCTGATAAAGTTCGGCTCAGCGTTTTTTGAGATTTTTGAGTTCATGGCGCCCAAGGTCGCGGAAGGCGGCTCTCCCACGCTGGCTCGAACCGGGCTCACTCACATTGCGCTGTCATGCGCTGATTGCATTGCGGAGTACGAGCAGCTCAGCAAGGCTGGCATGGTTTTCAACGCTCCTCCTTGGAAAACGCCAGCCGGTGGGATTTTCACATTTGGTAAAGACCCCGACGGCAACATAATTGAGATACTTCAACCGGCACCCGATTCCCGGTGAGCGTCGAATCTCGGAAAAACAGTTTTCGTCAAAGCAACGACATTACTTTGGCCGCTTTGTCCTGCCCAGCCGACCTTGGAGGGGCTCAGGCGGGTGCATAAGCCCGGCCGAAACCATCGGATGACCGTAAAGAGCCCTAATCGACACATTTTTGCTGAAGAAAGATCAGTGTTTGGCTACCCAATAAGGAGAGTAAGGTTGATGTAGATCAATCAAAAGTATTGGTGCATCGCATATCCATTTCTCAAAATTTGAATTTGGTCATTCTGATGGATAGACGTCAAACATGGATGGTGAAGGAGTTGTCCGCTCTCGAGGAATTCGCCCAAAATAATGATTGGGATGAAGTTGTCAGTCTTTTGAGAATTGCACGTCGAACTACTGCCGGAGACCTTAGGGAGGTTTCTGGACGACTATCAATGTTCCATCAGAAATATGACGATGATTGGTTCGAGACCGCAATAGATCAACTCACTCGGCATGCCCACGACAACAACTTGTCTGAAGTCGAAATGCACTTAACAGATGCGCGGATGGCGTGGGACTTGAGCATTTCCAGCAATACCAATGACCTTGGGGGAGCCACCGGAAAAAGATCACATTGAATGGTTTCAGAACAATATTTGACGTAATAGATGGAACAGAGATCACCAAAGCCCAAGATTGGAGGACGAGTGGCAGCTTTGTCCCGAATGCGTCAGTGCAGCCATCTATGCGGAGCCTAGACGCACCGGCCTTCAAGCATGGCCGAAGAGTGGGAATATTTCGAGCCAATGCAACAGCTGGGGGTATTATTGGGGGTCGTTT
>JBPCWO010000273.1:0-13425 GCA_051009475.1 Boseongicola sp. | reverse complement strand
GTCCGTTGCTGGATTTCGCCTCGCTCAAGCCCTTCGTCCATCAATGGGAGCGCCTTTTCGGGTTTATTACCGAAAACTATTGAAACATTTTCGAATGAAACAGCGCTCATGACCGGTCCACCCGCAGCATGCGATCAAGGACGATGGCGACTACGACAATTATGAACCCGCTTTCAAAACCCAATGACGTGTTGACCTGGTTCAAAGCCCGTACGACCGGGACACCGAGTCCGTCCGCGCCGACAAGCGCGGCAATCACGACCATTGAAAGCGACAGCATGATCGTTTGGTTAAGACCAGCCATAATCTGCGGAAGCGCGTATGGCAGTTCCACTTTCCAAAGCGTCTGTCGCGGCGTGGCGCCAAAAGCTTGTGCCGCTTCCAAAAGCGCCGACGGCGTGGTCGAAATGCCAAGATGCGTGAGCCGGATTGGAGCAGGCAGCACAAAAATCACCGTGGCGATCAATCCCGGCACCATGCCAATCCCGAAAAAGACGATGGCAGGGATCAAGTAGACGAACGTTGGCAGCGTTTGCATGAGGTCCAGAATTGGACGCATGGCACGAAAGAGTCTGGGCCGGTGCGCTGCGGCAATTCCAATGGGTGTGCCGATGCCCATACATACAACACAAGCGGACAATACCAACGTCAGACTTTCGGTCGTTTCCTCCCAGTATCCCTGATTCAGGATGAAGAGAAATCCGACCAAAGTCAGCAGCGCCATCTTCCAGCTTCGCTGAATAAAGTAAGTTATCCCGGCAAAAATCAGAATGATCACAAGCGGATTGGGCGTCTGCAAAACCCAAAGGATCGCGTCAATCAGCGCCTCGAGGAAGTCCGACAGGGCATCAAAGAAAAACGCGCCGTTGTCCTGCAGCCACTCAAAGATCGCCGCGGCCCATTTTCCGACGGGTATCTTGTTGTCAGTCAGCCAGTCCATTTGCCCCCAATTGCGGTCGCCTGCATCTCGCTTCGCAGACGACCACGCTAATTTCGGTTGGAAATTCAGTCGCAGCGAAGCGCAAAACGAGGGGGCAGGTGCCCCCTCGGAATTGCATTATAGCCCCAGCGCACTTTTCACAGCTGCCATGCCATCCGCGCCGTCTTTCGTTGTGACGCCGTTCAGCCAGCCGCCAAGAACATCGGCGTTGGAGGCCAGCCACGCTGAAGCCGCGTCAGCCGGATCCTGTCCGTCGTCCAGAATTGCGCCCATGATCTCGTTTTCCATCGCAAGCGAAAACTCTAGGTTGTTCAATAGCGTGCCAACGTTTGGGCATGCGTCCGCGTAGCCGGCGGCGGTGTTGGTGAATACAGTTGCACCGCCCAGATCCGGCCCGAACCAATCATCGCCGCCTTCCAGGTATGTCAGCTCGAAATTGGCATTCATCGGGTGCGGTTCCCAACCGAGGAAGACCACCGGTTCGCCACGTCGATCTGCGCGGGCAACTTGTGCTAGCATTCCCTGTTCCGAACTTTCGGCGACTTCGAACCCGCTCAGACCAAAGGCGTTTTCATCAATCATTGATTGGATCAGGCGGTTGCCATCATTGCCGGGCTCGATACCGAAAATTTTGCCTTCAAGCGCATCGCTTTGCGCAGCGATGTCGGCAAAGCTGCCAATGCCAAGATCGGCGGCAACCTTGTTGACCGCCAAGGTATACTTCGCTCCTTGCAGGTTTGCGCGAACCGTGTCGACCGTGCCAGCCTCGCGGTAGGGGGCAATATCGGCTTCCATCGTCGGCATCCAATTGCCGAGGAATATGTCGATATCCCCTTCGGCCAACGACGTGTAGGTCACCGGCACCGACAGGATCGTGATATCGGTGTCATAGCCAAGTGCTTCGAGAACCACAGTCGTCGCGGCCGTGGTTGCGGTTATGTCGGTCCAGCCGACATCCGAAAACGTTACCGTATCACAATCAGCAAGTGCCGGGCCCGCGGCCACAATGGCCAGCACCGACAGCGTGGATTTCAGATGCATCAGTTCACTCCCTATTTTTTTCTTGATTGACGAGTCAATTAAAAACCAGATACCCGTTAAGGGCAACAAAAGAAGTTGAGCATGCCCAAGCTTGGAATGGAACCCATTCGTCGCGCCGCGTTAATCGACGCCACGATTGTCGAGATCGGTCAGGCAGGCTCTCTGGACGTAACTGTGGCGCAAATTGCGCGGCGGGCTGGTGTGTCGAGCGGTCTGGCACATCATTATTTTGGGGCCAAAGACGACATATTGCTCGCGGCGATGCGGCATATCATGAAAGAATATGCAGGCGGAGTTCTTACGGGCCTCACAGCTGCGAAATCGCCCCGGGAACGCGTGGTGGCTATTGTAAACGGCGCGTTCGCTCGGTCCAATTTTCAGAGTGACGTCGTTTCGGCCTGGCTGAACTTCTACGTTCTGGCGTTGTCTTCACCGGCTGCAGCGCGGCTACATCGCATCTATCGCCGACGTTTGCGCTCGAATCTCACCTTTGCACTGCGGCCACTGGTCGGTGCCGAGGCCGAGGATTTGGCGCAGCGCACCGCCGAATTGATTGATGGCGTCTATCTGAACCACGGCCTCGCAGACCGCGACCCGAACGGCGAAGACGCAATCGCAACGCTCATGGCTTCGCTGGGCAACGTGCTGGCAACGGAAACGGCGTGATGCTCACTGTATATGGTCGAACTACGTCGTCGAATGTACAGGCACTTCTCTGGGGGCTCGAAGAGTTGCGGCTAAGCTATTCAAGGCTCGACTACGGCGAGGTCTTCGGTGGCCTCGATACGCCTGAATTCTGGGCGATGAATCCCCACGGACAAATCCCGGTCCTGACTGTTGGCAAGACAGCGCTGTTTGAGACACCGGCGATCTTGCGTTATCTGGCGGCCGCCCACGGGGCCGATTCGTTCTGGCCAAGTGATCCACTAGAACGAGCCAAGGTCGATATGTGGGCGGAATGGGCAAAGCATTCCGTGGCTGAGGCGTTTACCGGGCCTGTATTCTGGCGCACGGCGCGCACGTTGCCTGAACGTCGTGATCCAGAACTAATACGCGCGAACCTGGACTGTCTGGAAGACGCGCTGGACAAAGCCGAGCCGCGATTGTCGGCCATGCCATTTCTTTGCGGCGACCACCTGACGCTTGCCGATATTCAGTTCGGTCACGTGCTCTACCGCTATTTCGATATTCAGATCGATCGCCGCGCGCTGCCGGCGTTGCGCAAATATTACGACCGGCTGGCCGACCGGCCAGCTTATCAGTCGGCAGTTATGGTTTCCTACGATACACTCAGGAATACCTTCTGATGGAAGCTGATTTCGTCATAGTCGGCGCTGGCTCCGCGGGCTGTGCGCTCGCCTACAGACTCTCCGAGGCGGGCAATTCGGTTCTGGTTGTCGAACACGGTGGAACGGACGCCGGTCCGTTTATCCAGATGCCAGCCGCGCTTAGCTATCCGATGAATATGTCGCGTTATGACTGGGGGTTTCAGACTGAGCCCGAACAACATCTAGGAAATCGGCGGCTTGCCTGTCCGCGCGGCAAAGTGATCGGCGGATCGTCGTCCATCAATGGGATGGTCTATGTCCGGGGTCACGCCCGCGATTTTGACGCCTGGGCGCAGCTTGGTGCAACCGGCTGGTCCTACGCCGATGTGCTTCCCTATTTCAAACGGATGGAAAACTGGCACGATGGCGGACACGGTGGCGATCCGTCGTGGCGGGGCACGGACGGACCACTACACATTACCCGGGGCTTGCGAAAAAATCCGCTATATCATGCGTTTGTCGAGGCTGGCGAGCAGGCGGGATACGAGACGACCAGCGACTACAACGGTGAAAAGCAAGAAGGATTTGGGCCATTCGAGCAAACGGTCTGGAAGGGCCGTCGCTGGTCTGCAGCGAACGCCTACCTGCGCCCGGCGCTGCACCGCCAGAACTGTGACTTGGTGCGAGGGCTGGTTCGGCGAGTTTCATTCGAAGGCGGTCGCGCCACGGGCGTCGAAGTTAAGCGCGGAACGTCGCTCGAAGTTATCACAGCGCGGCGCGAAGTTATTCTTGCGGCATCTGCCATAAATTCGCCAAAGCTTCTGATGCTCTCGGGCATTGGTCCCGGTGCGCAACTTTCCGGGCATGGCATCAATGTTATCGCAGATCGGCCAGGGGTGGGCGCAAATCTGCAGGACCATCTTGAAGTCTATTTCCAGATGGCGGCCAGCCAGCCAATAACGCTCTATCGGTACTGGAATTGGGCGTGGAAAGGCATTCTGGGCGCACAGTGGCTGTTCACAAAAACCGGTCTGGGCGCGTCAAATAATTTTGAAAGCTGCGGGTTTATCCGCTCTAAACCGGGCATCGAGTATCCTGACATTCAATTTCACTTTCTTCCACTTGCCGTGCGCTATGATGGTCAAACTGCGGCCGAAGGCCACGGCTTTCAGGCCCACGTTGGCCCGATGCGCAGCGTATCCCGCGGAGATGTCAAGCTACGCTCGTCCGATCCGGGCGCAGATCCCGAAATTCGGTTCAACTACATGTCCGACCCACGGGACTGGGCCGAGTTTCGCACCGCTGTCCGGCTCACCCGCGAGATTTTTGCGCAAGAGGCTTTTAAACCATTTGTCAGCCACGAGATTCAGCCAGGTGCAAATGCGATATCCGACGAAGCAATTGATGACTTTGTTCGCGAACATGCCGAAAGCGCTTACCACCCGTGCGGAACTTGTCGAATGGGCGCGTCCAGCGATCAACTCGCAGTCGTTGATCCAGAATGCCGCGTCATAGGCGTCGATGGCCTGCGCGTGGCCGACAGCTCGATCTTTCCTCAGATTACAAATGGCAATTTGAATGGACCTTCGATTATGGTCGGCGAGAAAGCTGCGGATCATATTCTGGGCCGCAAGTTGCCGAGAGACGAGGTGCAGCCGTGGATTCACCCGGATTGGCAGACGGCCCAAAGGTGACTTCGATCAAAAAGAGCTCGAATTCCCAGCGAAATATACTACGCGGCTAAAAACGACGACCAAAATCAGGCCGCGGTTTCCAAGCCAAACGTGTCGTGGAGCGCCTGAACCGCAAGCTCAAGGTATTTCCGGTCAATCAGCACCGAAATCTTGATCTCTGACGTCGTGATAACTTTGATGTTAATCCCTTCATCGCGAAGTGCGTTGAACATTTGCGCGGCAACACCGGCGTGGCTTCGCATTCCAATACCAACAACCGAAACCTTGGCGACATCCGGGTCAATGACGAGCTCAGCGAAATTGACTTCGCCAGATTCTTTTGTTGCGGCCATCGCCCTTTCAGCCCCCGCAACCTGCCCTACGGGCAGCGAGAATGTCATGTCCGTGCGGCCGTCTTCGGAAATGTTCTGGACGATCATGTCGACATTCACCCCGGCATCCGCAAGCGGCCCAAAGATAGCGGCGGCGATTCCAGGTCGGTCGGCCACTGATAAAAGCGTCATCTTCGCTTCGTCGCGACTGTATGTGACGCCGTTGACTGCATTGCTTTCCATGATGTCCTCCTCGGCACACACAAGCGTGCCGGCGTTTTCATTGTTGTCTTCGAAACTCGACAGGACCCGCAAGCGCACGTTAAATCGCATCGCAAGTTCAACCGATCGGGTTTGAAGAACGTTTGCGCCGAGCGACGCCAATTCCAGCATTTCCTCGAATGCGATTTTCTCGAGTTTTCGCGCCTTCGAGGTGATCCGAGGATCGGTCGTGTAAACTCCATCTACGTCCGTATAAATGTCGCATCGTTCTGCACTGAACGCGGCTGCGAACGCTACGGCAGTGGTGTCAGACCCGCCGCGTCCCAGCGTAGTCACACGGCCCTCGTGGCTGATGCCCTGGAACCCGGCAACAACTGCAACGCGCATGCCTTCGGCAACCTTCGCGCTGATATTTTCGGTTGGGATCTCTTCAATCCGCGCGGCCGCGTGGGCGGAATTGGTGACAAGCGGCACCTGCCACCCGGCCCAGGATCGCGCTGGCACATCCATTTCCTGCAGCGTCAGCGCCATTAATCCGGCGGTTATCTGTTCGCCCGAAGACACAACCGCATCATACTCGCGGGCATCAAAGAACTTTGATGTCTCTTCGACCCATTCGACAAGCTCGTTTGTCTTACCGGCCATCGCCGACACGATGACGACCACGTCATAGCCGTTCGCGACTTCGCGGCCGACGCGTTTGGCAGCGCGCCGAATGCGGTCGAGCGTGGCAACCGACGTGCCGCCGAATTTCATAACCAGAATGGGCATGGATGTCCCGAAGCTGCGTCTCGCGCTAGCCCTAATCCCATGCCAGTGAGGCTGCAAGCGTCGATAGCTTTTCCGCTATAACCCGAAGAAAACCGTTGTTAATTGGTTTTTTGCTTTGGAACGAACGGAAGCGGCAAGGCTGGGACGCCGTCGTCCGCTAAACGTTTGGCTTCTTCGGGTTTAACCTCGCCGTATATCGAACGTTGTGGGGTATCGCCAAGATGCATCGACGTTGCCTCGGCTGCAAACCGCGGTCCAACATACTCCGAGTTGGATTCAACGTGCGCGCGAAGCTCTTTCAGCGCAGCTTCAAGCTTGGGACTGGGACCCGACGCCATTGGCTGAGTCACTGTCGGCGCGCTGTCGGCGGTGATATTTGACTTCGCAGGAACTCGCGGCGCCATCAGCGTTTTTTCGACACTGGATGATGCGCATTGCGGACAGTCGACCAATCCCATTCCCAACAGCTGATCAAATGAATCGGCTGAGTTGAACCAGCTTTCGAACTGGTGATCGTTTTCGCATTTCAATGCGTATCGGATCATTTAGTGGTCACCGTTTTTCCTAGCTTGCAGCAGAGCTAATCAAGAAAGTGTAAAATTTCAATTCCAAGCCGCCCGTCGAATTCGCCAAATCTCTGTTAGCAGTTATTCAGCCACGATATCTGCCGTATTTCGGGCCGAACTGATATTCAAGACGAGAATGCCAAAAATGGCAGCTAGTCCGGCCAAATTCAAAGCAAGAATTCCAGGCCAGAGGCAAGCGACGCCCGCGAAACCGACAATTGTACGTAGCGCCAACCCGATTGGCCGCTCAAGGCAACCCTGTAACGCGCCCGCCAACCCATAGATGCCAACGGCACTGAAAGCGAAAACCAGCAGCGCTAGGTTCCAGTCGCCTGACAATATAGGCGAATAGGCCATAATGATCGGCACGATGTAGAGACCCTTGGCGAGCTTCCAGCTTGTCACGCCTGTGGCCATCGCCGGTGACTTGGCGATTGCTGCGGCTGTAAAGGCTGCGAGCGCCACGGGCGGTGTAACGTTGCTGTCCTGGCTAAGCCAAAAAATGATCATGTGCGCTGAAAGAACCGCTGCAATCGCAGCGTCCTGCGGCACCACTAGATCGCGCAACGGTGCCGCAACTTCGAGCGGAAGCATACGAATGATCTCGCGCGCTTGATCTTCTGATACCGGCCCGGCCAGCAAAGCCATATGTTCCGGCGCTCCAAGCATCAAAACTGCCTTCGCAGCTTCGTTCAATGACCCATCGGCGAGAGCATCGATGACGACGCGGTCAGAAATCATGCCTGCAATGGCTGGCGCTGAAAGTGTTGCGAGTACGATGTAGGATGCCGTCACGGGCAGTCCCATGCCCAAAACCAGGCTGGCAATTGCCACCAGCAAAAGCGCAATCAGCAAGTTACCATTAGCCCAGTCCGCGATCATCAGGCTGAAAGTGTTGCCGATGCCCGCAGTCGAAATGACATTCACCACCAGACCGACCGAACACAGCAGCACAGCGGTCATAATCATGCCCTTGGTGCCCATGACCAAGGCTTCGATAACCGCTTTGGGACCCATTCGGTTCTCGGTAAGCCAGCTTCCTGCAATGACTGCGATAATGCCGAATACCGCTGCATATGACGGCGTAAAACCGACAACCAACAGTGCGATCAGGCTGAAAATTGGAATGACAAAGCTCGCGCCGCCCTTGCGAAACGCGGACCACAAAGTCTGGCCATCGTTATCCATCGGTTGCAGGTTTAGCCGTTTGGCTTCGATCCGAACAAAAAAAGCGACCGACAAAAAGTAGAGCAACGCTGGCAGGGCTGCGACGGCGACGATTTTTTCATAGGAAATCTGGGTAAAGCTCGCCATGACAAAGGCGCCCGCACCCATGATTGGCGGCATCAACTGCCCGCCGGTTGACGCAGCTGCTTCGACGCCACCTGCGAATTTCGGTGCAAACCCAGCGCGCTTCATCAGCGGAATAGTGATAACGCCGGTCGATGCGGTGTTGGCAACGGCGGAGCCCGATATCGTTCCTGTCAGACCGCTGGCGATGACCGCAACAATGCCGGGACCACCGGCCAGCCGACCGGCAATTGCCTGCGCCAGATTGATAACAAACTCGCCCGCGCCCGAGCGCAAAAGAAATGCACCGAAGATGATAAATAGAAAGACATAAGTCGACGAAATTCGCGCGATCGTTCCAAACATCGCGTCGTCGCCAAAAATCGACCGAAAGGCGATCGTTTCCCAACCAAGCCCGGCAAAACTAAATACTCCGCCAATATACTTACCCCAGAACCCCACGTAGCTTAGCGCGAGAATTATGAGAATGGGTATGACCCAGCCGGTCAGTCTGCGGGTCAACTCGATCCCGCCAAAAATACAAAGCGCGATGGCGACCCAATCGAGAGTCACCAGCTTAACCCCTCGATCATAGATAGGCGTTTCCGCATGGGGGACATAGATGGCCGCAAGCGCGACCGCTGTTCCGAACGCAACGTCGCCGACTAACAAGCTCCGGCTGCGTGTGCGTCCTTTCAGAAACGGATGATAAACTGCGGCCAGAAATGCGAAGCCAGCAAAATGATAGGCATTTCGCTGGAACTCAGAGATGATTGGATCGAATGCGAGGTAGACATGCCCGACCGCTATGCCCAGGCAGAGGCCGTGCAAGCCCCACATCGCCCAGCCCTCGAATACACGAAGTGACGCAGGCGTCGCTTGTTCTGCATCCGACATATAAATTCCCTTGGGAATTGACCCGGCCGAAGACACGGCCGGGTCGTACCGAAAAGGTGTTCGGCTTTAATTGGCCATAAGGCGGTCCGGGATCTCGATCCCCTGTTCTTTATAGAACTTCGCTGCCCCCGGGTGCAGTGGCACCGGTAAACCGGCAATGGCCTTTTCTATAGCCATGGCTTTGGTGGCCGGGTGGATCGCCTGCAAAAACGCCAGGTTTTCATAGATCGTCTTGGTGATCTGATAGACATTTTCTTCCGAGACATCCGCGTTCGTGGCCAGGAAATTCGGCTGGGCGATTGTATTCCAGTCCAACAGCTGGTTCGGATAAGTGCCTGCGGGAATGACGTAGCGCGTCCAGAGATTGCGCCCACCGTCCATTTTTTCGAGCTCTTCATCGGTAACATCGAGCGGCATGACGCTGTCGCCTGCGGCTGCCATCAGCTGGGAAACCGCGCCAGTCGGAACACCTGCTGGCGTTCCAATGCCCTTGACCTGACCGTTTTGAAGCGCCTCGGCCGACGGGCCATAACCGGCGTGAACCAGTTCGTAGTCGTTTTCCAGATCGATGCCGAGGCCGCTTAGAAGCGCCCGGTTCGAACCGATAGTGC
Source organism: Boseongicola sp. (assembly GCA_051009475.1). Classification (GTDB taxonomy): domain Bacteria; phylum Pseudomonadota; class Alphaproteobacteria; order Rhodobacterales; family Rhodobacteraceae; genus CAXMNX01. The sequence goes on along the minus strand of JBPCWO010000273.1, from coordinate 3,814 downwards.
CTGAGTTCTGGCGTCCCATCGCCATTGATTCACCTTTGAGAGCCACAAGATCGGTGACGGTGCGTTCAGAGGCATGATCCCGAGAGACGATGAACTGCTCGACGTTTTGCCACAGCATGGAAACCGATCGCAGGTTTTCCTGCGGCCCGGATTCGCTGATCGGACCGGTGCCGGTTGCCGCGTAGCTGCCAAATAATCCCTGCAATATTGCGAATTGGGCTTCGTTTTCGCGCAAAAGCCGTACGTTTTCGCCTGAACCGGCCGACGAAATCGCAGACATGCCAACTTTCTGTTTCGGCTCCAGCTTGACTTTGACAAGTGTCGATAGTGCGACGCCAACAGGATAGTAGGTGCCACCGGTCGAGGCGGTCGCCAGGATATAATTGGCCTCTTCGGCTACTGATACGCTACCGACAGAAATCGCAGTCGCTGCCGCCAGCGCAAAGGGTTTGATGTGTTTCATGTGTTCCTCCCATTTTTGGACCAAAAGAGTCGCTTGTCAGCATAGTATCAATTTCAGCCGCAGACCATGAAGGTGCCGACGATAACGATTCATGCTGGATTTGGGATTGGGTCTAGTTCAAAGACCAGACGGATCGAACTTCCCGAGAATGGTTGCAAGCTCGGGTTCATCAACTAAGGTCGCCGCCTTTTTTAATGAGTACCACTTTCGCTTGCGGTAATCTTTTTCCGGCCAGTTTTTCTTCAGTGCGCTTACATTGACCGGGAAAACCGCAACTACACATGGTAAATTAGAGTCGTCCGATAACTCTTTACTATAGCTGAAAATTCCAAGGCATGTGGTTTTAACTTTTCCAACAACACCGGCCTCTTCCCAAGCCTCGGTAAGGGCAGCCTCGGCGGGCGTTGCACCGTCGACAGGCCAGCCTTTGGGGAGTATCCAACGTTGCGATTTTCTGGACGTTACGAGAAGAACCTGCACGTCGTCACTTTGCTTACGCCAACAAAGAGCGCCGAACTGGGTTCGAACACCGCGCTTGTCGTGATCGGCTAGATGTAGGGCCTTTTGTTTGATCTTCGTAACGTTCACCGGCAACAACCGCTCTGTTAGCCTTTGAAAAGGCTATATGTTTTCATTGCAATTAACATTGCACCAATAGATTGCTGAGGCAAGCAATGCACAAGATTTTGTAATCATTTAGTTAATAGTGTGGCAAGTCACGCTTGAAGTGTCTTTGAGGTTATGAGCGGCGACACATAATGCGACTGTTTCTGGCTCTTTGTATTCCGCGAATGGAACGCGAAAAAATTTTCAGCCTTCAGCGCCGGCTGGTTCATGGTCGCGCTGTAAACGTCGACGACTTGCATATCACCCTGGTGTTCCTTGGTAACGGCACCACCCATATGATTGACGAACTTGAAGACGCGTTAGTGGGGCTTACCCTGGTGTTGCCGCCCGTCAAGCTTTCGGTGCCCGGTGTGTTTGGCAGGGCCCAACTCAGATCGGCTTGGCTGGGCGTGACACCAAATGGGCCATTGGAAATACTGCACAAGAAGATCGCGCGTCGTGCGCTGGAAGTCGGGTTTGATGTGCCAAAACGCAAGTATGTGCCGCATGTCACGCTGGCTCGGTTTTCGCCATCGAACAGCAACAGCAGCCAGGTGGCGGCGCATTTTGAAGGTCACAGCGCGAAGGAATTCGAATCATTCCAGCCGCTCTCTGTCACACTTTTTCGATCAATGATTGGTGGCGAAGCACCAATATACGATGCGCTGGCTTCGTTTCCGATTTCGCCGCCTTGACGTTAATCGCGTCGACCGCGGGGATCTACCAACATCGCGGCAATCCAGCCGGCGACAAATCCACCTAAATGAGCCTCCCACGCCAGAAGTCGGTCCATTGCGTAGTAAAGAACAACGTTCAGCACGATGATTAACGCAATAGCGCGTGCAACAGGCCACAATCGTTCGCTAAGATTGAAACGGTCGACGTATTCCCAAGCGAGGATTGCCCCGGCGAGCCCAAACAGCGCCCCGGATGCACCGACCATGGGCCGGAAGGTGTCACTAAGCAAAGCGAACCCTGCAGCGCCTCCAAAGAGCGCGACGCCGTAGATCAACATGAACTTCCAGACACCGACCCGATGAACCACAGGGCCACTCAGCGATGCGAGCGTGAGCATGTTGACGCCAAGGTGCAGAATTCCGCTGTGGAGAAAGCCGTAGGTAATAAACATTGCCCAGGGCTGAAGCGCGAAATTTGGTGCCCAATTGCCTAGCAGCCCTGGCCAGAACCCGCCGTACTCATAAGCCAGAGACCGGAACCTTGAGATTTCGAGCACGCCAAGGTCGCCAAGTATCAGGGAGACTTCGATCAGTATGCAAAGCGCGACGATTGCAAAGACCGTTGGGTGGACGCGCTGCAACCATTGAATCATTTTTCTAGGAGATTCGGTCATATCTGATCTTTGGCGCGTCGCCAGTGCTGATCAGCGCGACTAAAACCCGAGGCTGAAGTCGCGGCCAATGCTCACAAACACGGTGTTTGAGTCCCGGTCTGCACCGCCATCATCTTCAATTCGAATTAACTCGATTCCGGCGCGCAAATTCCATTCTTCGGTCAGATCGCGGTTGTATGCGAAGGTCGCAGCAGTGCGGGTATCGCCGTCTGGTTCGCCGAACATATTAGCTGACCCATAGGTGAATCCTGCATCCCACGACGAGATGGAGTTTATTTCCTGCATGTAGTTGAGGCGGATGGCTGTGTTTAGGAAAGCTTCGCCATCACTTGTCGATGGGCTTTGAATGACGTCCGCCCGTATCACCTTGTCTTGTAAATCGCGCAAATAGGAAACGCGTGTCGTAAATTCTAGGTCTTCACCTTCCTGATCGGCGACACCGAGTGACAAGAAAAGCGAACCATTTTGCAAGTCATAAAACCGGCGAACGCGGGCAGTTGTGCGGCGCCCAGATTCGTCAATGTGGCTGCCGATATCGACGCCATAGGATCCATCTGTCCGTTCTTGTGTTGCACTGAGGTCAATACCAATACCCTCGTCGTCAGAGGTTAGCGCGCCCAGTTCATAAGTCTCAGTCTGTTCGGCGGTTATGTCACCGGTGTAAGTCAGACCTCCGGCTGTTTCTGTTTCGACGCCGACACCAATATACTTTGTCCGATTTGACGTGCTCAGCAAGTCTTCCTCATCGTTGCGTCGATAGCCCGCGACGGCACGCGCGGACAGTGCAGGGTTTATCCGGAATCTCCCCGTAGCGTCGATGCTCGTATTGTCGTTATCTACAAGATCGGGATCGGTTGTGCCGACATAGTTGGTGATACGGTGACGGGCGGAAAGTACGAACCCTAAAGGCCCTTCAACGCCGGTTTCGAAACGTCCAAATGCCCAGAAAGACTCGCGAATTCCGCCATCGATGATCAGCGCATCAGGGTCAAAAACGCCATCGACAAAAAATCCAAAGAAATCGTCTTGTATGTCAGTTTCGCGGTATCGCGCGCGAAAGGTCAAATTTGAGTTTGAACCTTCCCGTTCGTAAGCCACCGCAGCGTCAGTATCCTTGAACTCGAAATCGTCTGTCGCGACTGAAGAAGAATCAAAGTTTCCCTCTAGCGAAGTTCCAACGTTGAATGAAAATTTCTCTGCGCGAGTTTCGCTTGAAAGACTGAAACTAAGACCGGTTACACTTAGGAATTCGCCACCTGGAGATACTGTCGCAAGTGAGGGATTGTCGCTATACTCAATGCCCTGCGAGAAAGACAGTACTCCACGCAGTCCGGTCCCGTCCTGCGCAAGGGCGGGAACCAGTGTCATCGTTGTAAGCGATAGGGTCGCGATTG
>JBPCWO010000272.1:0-4444 GCA_051009475.1 Boseongicola sp. | reverse complement strand
GCGCATAGGTGATCCCAGTGAAGCCTATGAACGTTTTGAAAACGAAAGCGCCGAACAGGATCATGAATACTGTCCCGGATGACGAAAGTGTGCTTGCCGTCGCCTCGATTATATTGGGCATCGTCAGCTTGCCACGGATCGCGGTGACGATTAGCGCCAGAAATGCACCGATTCCTGCGGCTTCGACGGCAGAGAATACCCCAGAATATATCCCGCCGATTGTCACCACGATTATGCCCGTAATCCAGCTTGCGCGGCCCATCGCAGCCCACCGCTCGGACATCGGATACCGTGACGCATCGCTTGGCGCTTTGCTTGGGTCGCGCATGACCACGATCCAGATTGCAAGGATGAATAGCGCCGTCAGCAGCAGACCCGGAATGACTCCGGCCATGAACAGGCGGCCAATGCTCTCTTCAGTCAAAATGGCATAAATCACGAACCCGGCCGACGGAGGAATCAAGATGCCGAGCGTGCCGCCGGCCGCGATGGCGCCGGTGGCAAGCCCGTTGTCATAGTTGTAACGTTGCATCTCGGGCAGCGACACGCGGCCCATAGTCAGGGCGGCCGCAAGTGATGAGCCCGACAGCGCTGAGAATCCGGCGCAGCCAACGATGGTGGCCGACGCAAGACCACCCTTCAAATGCCCAAGCCAGGCGTGCGCGGCGTCATAAAGATCGCGGCTCATCCCGGACACACCCGCAAGATTTCCCATCAGCACGAAAAGTGGAATGATCGTTAAGGGATAATTTGAGGCCTCATTGAAGATCTCTCCGGCCAGTTTCGGAATCGCGGCTTGAGGGCGGATCATCCAAATACCGACGGTCCCAACCAACATCATCGACAAGCCGACAGGCATTCGGATGAAGAGCAGGACAAACAATGTGCCAAAACCGAGAATTGCAATCGTGGCACCGTCCATCAGTCACGGGCCTCGTTCGGATCTTCGTTGTGCCAATTGGCCAATCCAATCAGAAGCCGCACGGTGATCTGTAGTCCGACCAGTGCCATTCCAACCGCCAGCACGTAGTAGAAAGGTCGATGTTCGATACTGAGGTTGGAAGTGATGCAGGCCTTCGCCATTCCGCACGCCTTTACCACCAGTGCGTAGGTGGCGAGAAAGCAGATTGCGGCAGTCAAGACCCGTGTGACGGCGTCAGTCACTCGCGTCGTCTGTCGGCCCGCGATGCGGGTGATCAGATTGATTGAAACATGGGCGTGTCGCAAGCCGCCGTAAGCAACTGATGCGGCGGCCACAATCGTTAACGCAACGATTGACACGTCTTCAATCCCGAAAATCGGTGCATTCAAAGCATAGCGCCAGAAAACCGCTGTAACGGTGACACCAAGCAGCGTCACGATGCCGAGCGCGCCGGCGAAGGCAAACAGCGTCGAGAGGCGGCTCACAGCAGATTCAGCTGCCGTGAGCCACTGCGGCGTTTGTTCTGCCAAGTTCTATTCGCCCTTCATGATCTCGAATATGTCGCCCACGGTTTTCGAGCCGGCGGGCTGAGCAAGCACCTCTTCCATTGTTGCCGCGACAATGTCGTCCCACCGTGCTTTTTCGTCAGGCGAAATGTCGATAAACTCCAGACCCGCCTCGCGGGCAATCTTCAGCCCGCGCTGCGTGGACGCCTTGAAACCCGTAGCACCGCTGTCCGCGAGAGATGCATCTGAGGCGGCGTCGATCCAACCCTTCTCCTCGTCGGACATCGCGTTGTAGACGTCGTTGTTCAAAAGCAGCACGAAAGCTGACCCGGACCCGGGGAACCAGGTCGTCAAGTACTTTGCGACTTCATGCAATTTGAACGATCCTATGCCGGATGGGTCGATCGAAATTGCATCTATCACGCCATTGGCGAGGTTCTGGTTAATTACGGTGACCGGCTGGCCGACAGGGCTAGCGCCCAGTGCTTTGACAAACGGAACCTGGCCCTTTGATGTAATCCTGATTTTTAGCCCTTGCAGGTCCTCAAGTGTTCGTACTGGTTTGTCTTTGGTCAGCAAAATCGGTGGCGAGTTCGCCCAGAGCGCCAGAACTTTGGCGTTATATTCGGTTTCGATGTCGCCCTTTGCCCTTTGCAGCGCTGCGGTGCAGGAAACACTGTCATCGCAAAGCCCGGGCAAATTGACGACATTTGTCATCGGGAAAACGTCACCTGTGTAACCAGGCAGCGTGAAGACGATATCAGCAACTCCGTCGAGCAGAATGGCGTATTGCTTTGGCGGAACAGAGTTCAGGGCTCCACCTGGGAATTGCTGTACGGTCAACGCCCCGCCTGACACTTCGGCCAGTTTTTCCGCAAATGGTGTGAAGACTGCTTTGTTCATCGGGTGTTTTGGCCCCATGAAATAAGCCAGGCTCAGGTCCTTGGCGGCGGCAGCGCCCGCAAAGGCAATGCCTGCGACGGTAGCGGCGGTTAAAAGTAGTTTCGTTGATCTCTCCCTTAAGGGTTCGATCAGCAAATTGTTCCCGGTGGTCCACTGATGGAATGGTATCCTTGGAATTGTATGATACCTTCATAGCCAAGATTTCGGCCGATCCCTGAGTCTTTGAATCCTCCGAACGGGCCGCGACTGTCCTGTGCCACGGGCCCGTGCGCATTAAGATAAGTGTAGCCCGCCTCGAGACGACGCGCGAGCGCAACCGCGCGGTCCAAATCTGCGGTCCAAATCGACGAACATAGCCCAAACCTGCTGTCATTTGCCGCCACGATTGCCTCGTCTTCGGTTTCGAATGGCAAAATGGGCAATGCAGGTCCGAATTGCTCTTCTTTGACAACATCAAGGCCCTGGTCGGGGTCGATCACGAGTGTCGGGCGTTGAAAATAGCCGTTGGCATAAAGCTCTTCGTCAGGCACCTGACCAAGCTCGTGAACGTCGGCACCTGCCGCCTTTGCCTGAGAAATTATGCCGTTAATCGTCTTATGCTGTCGGGCGTTGTTCACCGGACCCATATTGGTTTCGTCCAGCAACCCGTCGCCAACAACCATGCGATTGCAAACCTCGGTCAGGCCGCTAACAACTTCTTCAAAGCGCGAGCGATGGACATAAAGCCGTTTTAGCGCCATGCAAATCTGGCCCGATGACATGAATGCGCCCATGTACATCCGCATGAATGCGCCCGGGTCCAGGTCAGCATCCTCGCAGACAATGGCGGCATCGTTGCCGCCAAGCTCGAGCGTCACCGGGGTGACATTGCCCGCGGCCATCTTCATGACATGCCGCCCAATATCCACTGAACCTGTAAAATTGACGAACCGAACCAGCGGGTGTTTCACCAGCGGGTCACCAATTTCGGTCGCGGAACCGGTGATAACGTTGACCACGCCCGGCGGCAAAATCTCGGCGATGCGTCGCAACGTCAGCGATGGCGCGAGGGCGGAGTTGTGACTGGGTTTCACAACAACCGTGTTTCCGGCCATCAGGGCCTGCGGCAGCTTGGCGCCAAGGATCGATAGCGGCCAGTTCCAAGGCACGATCAAAGCCGCAACACCGCGTGGCTGACGGGTGATGATCGTGTCAAATGGCGGGCCGGACAGTGTTTCATCCTCTGTAAGCCTGCCAGCGTAGGATGCTGTTAGATGGAACCTGTCGCCCAGCCGGGACATCTCTAGCAATGTTTCCTTGATGATCTTGCCGTGCTCGCGGCAAAACAGTCGCGAGCGATAGGCGACGTCGGCTTCGTCCGCAACAAGTTCATCTGCAATCTTCACAAGATAGCTCGCGCGGTCCTGATAACTAAGCGCTGACCAGGCGGGAAATGCCGCATGTGCTGCATTTACTGCGGCGTCAACATCAGTTGCATTCGCGGCTGCGGCTTGTCCGACAAGCTCATCGGGACGCGCCGGATTGTGAATATCATACAACCGGTTCGCATGCGCAGGTCGAGTTTCACCATTGATGTAAAGACCAGTGGTGACCGGTTCGTCGGACGTGTGAACATTCACCCGTCTATCCCCCTATTACGCTTTTTCCCAAGGCGCGGGCTACGAATCGCATACTAAGCCAAATTCCTAATGCAATCGACGTTCAGTCGATTCACAGGCTAGTGTAACGTGAGAATAACTTTGGGTATCGATACGAATGGGCGGTGCAATGACGGACACGATACGGCACTGGATCGCAGGCAACTGGCAGGTTGGCGGGCCTGAAGCCGTAACGGTGGAAGTCTAAGGGGGCAAAGATCACGCATGTTACTTGATGGGCGGATTAGACCAGGCCGAAGAGGCCATCGATGCCGCTCGAAGTGCGTTCGACCGGTCGAACTGGGCACATTCGCCAAGACTGCGCTCGCAGGTTCTATTTGAGCTGGCGGACGCGATCACGGCGAGAAAAGATGAAATTGCGCGCCATATTGCGATTGAGAATGGCAAGGTGCTGCCGCATTGTGTGCACGAGACAAACGCCGCGATCAGCGAAGCCCGATACTACGGCGGACTGG
>JBPCWO010000271.1:0-5525 GCA_051009475.1 Boseongicola sp. | reverse complement strand
CAATCCGGCGGCAAAACACTCATCGGTCTTGATCCGATTTTTGGTTTGGACGCAGGTGCCCGGGAAGGCACACGATTTGCGGGTCCATTGGCGGCGATCTGGTTTGTCATATTCATGATCCCGTATTTTCTTTGGTTTCGTGAAGTTCGGGTCGAACAAAATCAGCATTCAATTTCGGCAGCGTTGTCGAGTGTTGCGGGTTCAATTCGCGGCTTGAGAGTTCGGCAAAGCCTGGCGGCGTATCTTGGATCGTCGATGCTCTACCGCGATGCTCTGAATGGTTTGTACGGATTTGGCGGCGTGTACGCAGCATTGGTGCTGAATTGGGAAATCACGCAGATCGGCATCTTTGGAATTGTCAGTGTATTGGCCGCAGCGATATTCAGCAGAATTGGTGGCGAATTTGACAGATGGCTTGGGCCGAAACCGGTGATTATCGTTTCCATTCTTGGATTGATGGCAGTCTGTTTTACAATTGTGAGCATGAGCCGCGAGACCTTGTTCGGTTTGACGTTGGCCGAAGGCTCAACGTTGCCAGACACAGTATTCTTTGTCTGCGGCATGCTGATCGGCGGCCTGGGTGGTGTGTTGCAGTCGGCCAGCCGCTCGATGATGGTTCGACACGCGGATCCCGATACAGCGACCGAAAGTTTCGGTCTTTATGGGCTGTCTGGACGCGCGACGGCGTTCCTGGCGCCTGCACTGATCGGCATCGTCACCACCGCTACGCAGAACGCGCGCTTTGGCGTCGCGCCATTGATCTTTTTGTTCCTTCTCGGGCTCATTCTGTTACGTTGGGTGAAGGCGAACGGAGATCGGGCAGATCAATGGGCAGAAAAATCGCCGCAGCCATCCTGACGGCAATATTCATCGCCGTCGGCGGCGCATCGGCAGAACCACTGGCAAAAGAGCTTTTCGGAGCTGAACATTCAGCATCGCGGCAGAAATCGGCAGCCTACGGCGGTTATGCCAAAGGATGCCTGGCGGGCGGCGAGCAACTTGCGGAAACTGGTCCCACATGGCAGGCGATGCGGCTTAGCCGCAATCGAAACTGGGGCCACCCAGATACAGTCAAATTCATTGAAAGGTTGTCCAGTTTCGCAGCCAAGCAAAAGGGATGGAGCGGACTTTACATCGGCGATATTTCGCAGCCCCGCGGCGGCCCGATGCTAACCGGGCACCGATCGCACCAGTTGGGTCTTGACGTCGACATCTGGATGCTTCCCCCGAAAGACTTGAAGCTGTCCCGCACCCAACGCGAGAATCTTTCATCGATCTCAACTCGTCGTGCGAAGGGCGCATACGTCAACGACAATTGGTCGCGCGCGCACCATGATATACTCAAGGCCGCGGCCAAAGATAAATCAGTCGCGCGGATTTTTGTGTTTCCCGGCGCCAAGGTCCAGATGTGCAAGGACGAGAAAGGCAATCGTGCCTGGCTCAGAAAGATCCGGCCTTGGTGGGGGCACCATTATCATTTCCACGTTCGCCTGAGTTGCCCCCGTGGCGCTCGTAATTGCGTCGATCAGGCTCCGCCGCCCGCAGGCGATGGGTGCGAAGCGGCACAGCAGTGGGTGAACGACATTCTGAACCCGCCACCGCCGGACCCCAATGCGCCGAAGGCAAAACCGCGCCGTGAACTGGTCCTGGCCGATTTGCCAAAGCAATGCGCGCAGGTTTTGTCGCGCTAGTCCTGACCGACGCGGCGGCGGCCTGCGGATAGCATATGTCTGGGACGATGCTCACCAGCGTTCTTGGAAAACCGAGAGCGTTGGGTTTCGCTTGACCGAAATGCGATCGGGCGCTACATGCCCTCGTCCCCAATGGGGCCAAGTCTCCGACCACCTTGTCAAAACGGAAAACTCAAATGGTTCGTCTATTTCCTGGCATCCTTGCGATGACCGCCGTTGTTGTCGCCTCAAACATTTTGGTCCAGTTCCTTTTTGGCCAGTGGCTGACCTGGGGCGCGTTCACCTATCCATTGGCGTTTCTCGTCACAGATGTGATGAACCGAGTTTATGGCGCAACGGTTGCACGCAAAGTTGTGTTCGCCGGCTTCGTAACGGGCGTCGCATGTTCGCTGGCCGGCACGCAGATCATCGGCGAATTTGGTCCTCTGGTGACCTGGCGCATCGCTATCGGATCGGGCCTGGCATTCCTGACAGCACAATTGCTGGACGTTTCCATCTTCGATCGGTTGCGCGATGGGGCGTGGTGGCGTGCGCCGCTTTTCTCTACAGTGATCGGCTCGGCGGTTGATACAGCGCTTTTCTTTACCATCGCGTTTTCCGCCTGGTTCGCCTTTCTGGAACCCGCAAACGACGTCGGCTGGGCGAACGAAGCGCTGCCGATGATCGGTTTGGGCCCGATTGTGCCGCTTTGGATGTCGTTGGCACTTGCTGATTGGGGGGTCAAACTGGCGATTGCGCTGGCTGCACTGGTGCCGTTTCGCCTAATTGTGAAGCGAATGACCATAATTCACGCGTGATAATCGTTGACAGAAGCAGGATCTGTGACAACCTCTGACGTATCGGTAACAACGAAAGGAGGTGGTCCAGTGTCTAGAGCGATATTGGAGAGAGGTGTCGGAACAGTCGGGAGGACCGAAGCCTGACGGCAGACCTGAAGGCTGAACATTCCTGATTGGGCCGTCGGTACGCCGACCCCTAACTGGCCCATCTCCATAAACCTCGGAAGGGTCGCGCGTCGCGCGGCCCTTCTTCAATTCGAGCTTCAGATGAAGATCACGGACGACATTGAGATCGCCGACTGGGAACTGACCGAGCAGTTTGTTCGTGCCAGCGGACCAGGCGGTCAGAACGTCAACAAAGTGGCGACCGCAGTTGAACTCAGGTTCGAGGCCGATAGCTCACCGAATTTAACCGCCGATATCAAACGACGGTTGCGTCGCCTTGCAGGGCGGCGTTGGACCAAAGATGGCGCAGTGCTGATCCAGGTGAGCGAAGAACGCAGCCAGGCGCGGAATCGGGCGATTGCACGCGAACGGCTTGTGGAATTGATCAGGCGCGCTGCCGAAAAACCCAAAGCAAGGACAAAAACACGGGTCTCATTCTCGCAAAAACGAAAGCGCCTGGACGCGAAAAGGCGCCGGGGCGACATCAAAGCGTTGCGCGGACAAGTCGACGGCGACGATTGAGCAATTTCCGCTTGGGTGGAGGTCGCTAACAAAACGTAATCGTCAGAGGTGCGCAAAAAGAATTGGTCTTCTTTTGAGTGTAAAAGGGAACTTGGCGCCGGAGTCCCCTTCGACAGATTAGTGGTAGATTCGCGATACGACGCGGTCGCCGATTTCTCGGTAACCCGCTCCAATGCCCGCGATTGCACTTCTTATCCGGGAGCGGCGCGGCGCATTGCGAGCGCGGGTGGCAGCCTCGCAGGTCTGCGCCGCGATTTCGCTCAGTCGTTCCGCCTTGGCATCGGCCAGGGCAATCCGAATTTGTTCGCCGCCAACCATGAAAACCAGTTCGGGCTGCCCCTCCTCGTCTTGCCCGACAAACGCGTCCTCGACTCGCGTCAGCGGAATGACCTGTCGGCGAACAAAAGCTCCGTAACGGTTCATGAAACCGAGACGCAGCTCGCTCGCATTGCCGTCAAGCTCAAGCGCGTTCCGCAGCCCCTTGCGGGACTGCATGTTGAAGAAAAAGGCAATCCCGATGACGGCGGCAACGATCAAGATTTTGCTGGTGATCCCGGTGATCTCGGCTGAAAGCATCAACCCGGCAAGCAGAGGCAGAACGATTACGAAGGCGCATAACAGTACGAAAATGCTCAGAATGAGAAGAGCCGTATTCAGCCAAACCGGTCGCACCCGTTTCTCGGATACAGTAACGCCCCAGTCCGTTGATTCACGCACCAGAGTGGTAGAGACCCGGCGTGGTTTCTGAGCCATTGAATCCATTTTGTCTTCCGCCATTCGAATTACATTCCCAACTGCGAATAACAGCGGCAACAGGCATCATTGTGACGAGAGTATGGCGAGCGAAATGATGTGCTCTCAAAATATCACTCGCTGGAATTCTCTAGCCTTTCCAAAGCAGTAGAATCGAAGGGAAAACAAGCAATTTCCGTACTTTTGCAGTTATTTGCGACGCATAACCAGACTTGCAATTCCTGAAAGCCTTTGACCTACGGCCAGGACCGCACGGCTGTCCTTCGCGAGAATCAAAATCAATAGGCCCAAAGCCTAATTCAAATACTCCGCAACATCGCCTTCGGGTTTCTCGAAGAAATCAGACGTCTCGACTGGCGGCGAAACCTTCCCGCCGTTCACGAAAAGCACTTGTGTGGCAAATCGTTTGGCGTCTCTGGGATCGTGAGTGACCATCAAAAGTACGGCCTCGGGCAAAAGCCGAACAACCAGCTCTTGCATTTCAACGCGCATCGCGGGCCCCAACGCAGCAAAGGGTTCATCCATCAATACAATTGGCCGCTCAGTCAGCAAAATCCGCGCCAAAGCCGCGCGGCTTTGTTGTCCCCCTGACAAAGCGCCGGGTCTGCGCTCTTCGAGCCCCTCCAGCCCCACTTGCGAAAGCGCTTTGCGGGCGCGGTCCAATGCATCCTGGCTTGGTCGCGCGCGCGGCGATGTGCCCAGCGCGACGTTGGTCAAAAGATCGAGGTGGGGAAACAAGTTGTTGTCCTGAAAAAGCATCGCCACCGGCCGCTTCCCTGGTTCGGTCGGCCCCAAATCCTGCCCATCCCAAAGCACGCGACCATCGTCCGGGCAGTCAAATCCCGCAATCAGCGATAAAAGCGTTGACTTGCCGCCTCCTGAGGGGCCGATTATCGCGGCACGTGCTCCGTCGGGAATTGAGAAGTCAGCGGCGAGGTTAAACCCCTCTCGGTGATACTGTAGGCCCTCAATCTTCAGCATGGCGGACCAATCCTCTGTCGAGTGCCCAAAACAGAGCGAAGCTGACGATCAAAAGAAGCGCGGCTGCTCCGGCTGCTTCGTCCATACGGTATGCCCCCATCAATCGATAGATCTGCAACGGCAACGTGGCGGTCTCCGGGTCAGCAAAAAGCGCGATCACGCCAAGATCGCCCATGCTTAACGCCGCCGCAATTCCGGCGGCAAACCCAAGCGGCCGTCGCAGACGCGGCAGTGTGATCAGCCGAAGTCGCGCAATTCCGCGAATGTCGAGGCTATCGGCAAGCCGGCCATAATCGTCTTCGAGTGTCTGCATCGCCGGCAGCAACAAGCGCAGTGCAAACGGAAGCGTCACGACCGCATTCACCAGAGCCGTGACCGGAAGTGCAAGTCGCGATGGATCGACGAAAGGGAAAACAAGAATGAAAAGACCGGTCCCTAGCACCAGTGGCGACGCTGCAATGGCCAAAAGTCCCGCGCCCTCGATATACCGCCCCTTTGGTCCGACGCGTGTCGCCGCGATCGCCATGGCAAGCGCTGAAGCTGCAACCAAAGCCGTCGATGCAAGTGCGATAACCAAGGATCTTAACGTGGAAACCCAGACGGATTCCGGCAGTCCAGCAACTCTCGGCAGCCC
>JBPCWO010000270.1:0-12630 GCA_051009475.1 Boseongicola sp. | reverse complement strand
ATATGGAAATGTCGACCAAAGCCGATCACCGGTTGATACGTGCGTCCCATGAAGCGCGCGGGTTTTACCTGAATAAAACTTTTCGGCAAGATCGTCTGCGGACCACAGATTTAGATCACCAACTTGCGGACCCTCCGTGGATACGATTCGAAAAAATCCGCCCGCAGGCACGGACACGCAACGCGCATCGCGCGGTGGGATAGTGATGGTTTCAATGTGACTTGCGCCACGACGCCTCGAACGCATATCCGCAAGATCGACCGCCGGCAGCGTTTTTGGCGGATAGCAAACGATAGCCGACTTGCGCGACCGTTCTTCGGCATCTGCAGGGATTGGATATTCCGGTTGAACGAGTTTCATCGAAACATCCTTTTCAAAGGCTACATTATCCTAAGCCAACAGGGTCGGAGCTTGAAATGCAATGGCCCCAATTGATCGATTGACGATTGCGCATCTTGCCGACAGGCTCGGTGAATGAAAATTCTTCCGAACCCCTTCCGCGGCACCGGTCTGAAAATATCGGAACTAACTGATGTCCCGTTTCCGTCCACAGCTGGCGATCGCCCGGCGACTCTTCTGCTGAGATGTCCCAAGGCTGAAAAAACGCCTTTGATTCAATCACCTGAGCTGACCAATGAATGCGGTGTAGAGACAGTCCTGATCAAAGACGAACGCGAACGCATGGGGCTGGGCAGCTTCAAAGCTCTAGGTGCCGCCTATGTTATCGCGCGCGATGCCGAAGCCGGTAAAGCGCGCGGCGCAACTTACGTTACCGCCAGTGCTGGAAACCACGGATTGTCGGTTGCTGCGGGCGCGGCTGCTTTCGGCGCGAATGCGGTTGTATTCGTATCCATCCACGTGCCCGAGCCCTTTGTAGGCAGGCTGCGAGAACACGGCGCAAATGTCGTGCGCGCCGGTGATACCTATGAGGCCAGCATGGCTGCCGCCGCCGCGCATGCCGAAAACTTAGGCGCGATCCTTTTGTCGGACAGTTCGTGGCCCGGATATGTCGACCGCCCCCACGTGTTGATGGAAGGATATCTGGTGCTGATGGATGAAATCGTCGGCCAAATTGACCAAGCACCGACGCATATCTTTTTGCAGGCCGGCGTCGGCGGTCTTGCCGGTGCGGCGGCGGCCGCAGCGCGGGCGCATTGGGGCGACGCACCAGTTATCATAGTTGTCGAACCCGAGGCCGCTCCGGCAATCATGGCCTCGGTCTCTGCCGGTAAACCTGTGGTCGCGACCGGACCGGTTTCGGCGATGGGTCGGCTTGATTGCAAAGAGCCATCGCTGATTGCGCTAAAAGGTCTGGCGAGAGACTGCGATTTCTGTGTGACCATCACCGAGGACGAAGGGGCAGCGGGTTCGGCTGCGTGCGAGAGCTTCGGCATGCCGACAACCCCTTCCGGGGCGGCTGGCATGTCCGCCGTTCTCGCGGCTTCGCAACTTCGAGGCGAGATGGGACTTGATGCCGAATCGCGGGTGTTAACTATTCTGAGCGAAGGTCCCGAGGCATGAACAACGCCAGTCGAGGCTTTCCGGTCCGCGAATTTCAGGACCGTCTGGGCCGCGCGCAAACAATGATGCACGCCGCTGGCCTTGGCGCCCTTTTGCTGACGACCGAGCCGGAAGTACGTTATTTCACAGGATATCTAACGCGATTTTGGGAAAGCCCGACGCGGCCCTGGTTTCTGGTGGTTCCCGCGTCGGGCAACCCAGTCGCGGTCATCCCGGCGATTGGTGCGCACCTGATATCACAAACCTGGATATCAGACATCCGCACCTGGGCATCACCGCACTACACCGATGACGGGATAGGTATGTTATCGGACGCATTGGCCGAACTTGTTGGCAAGAGCGGCAAGATAGGCGTGCCAAGCGGGCCCGAAACCCACCTTCGATTGCCGCTTGCGGATTGGACGAAGTTAAATGCCATAATCGGGCCTGACCGTCTGGTGCCGGACGCTGACGTCACGCGTCGCCTGCGAATGGTCAAGTCTCCCCAAGAGATCTCAAAAATCAAATCAGCGTGCGGCATCGCAGATCGGGCTTTTGCTCGGGTGTCGGAAACTGCGCGAACTGGCGAACCGCTCGACCAGGTGTTCCGCCAGTTTCAGGCGCTGTGTTTGCACGAGGGCGCTGATTGGGTCGCCTATCTGGCCGGTGCAGCAGACTACCAAGGATACAGCGATGTCATTTCGCCCGCGACCGACAAGGCGTTGGAGCCCGGCGATGTTCTGATGCTTGATACCGGCGTAGTCTGGGACGGATACTTCTGTGACTTCGATCGAAACTACTCATTTGGCCCCGCAACTCCTGCCGTATCTGATGCCCACGCGCGATTGATCGACGCAACTCACGCCGCCTTTGATGCGGCACGCCCTGGCAAAACAGCCGCTGATCTCTTTCACGTGATGGACGCGGTCTTAACCGGCAGCTCAAGCGGTGCTGAACCTGGCCGCCTGGGTCATGGTCTTGGCATGCAGCTGACCGAATGGCCTTCAATTCTTCCACAAGATCAAACAGTTCTGGAAGAAGGCATTGTTTTGACGCTTGAACCCGTGTTTGCTTTGGAGAACGGCAAAATCATGGTGCATGAAGAAAACATCGTCATCACCGAAAACGGCGCTGAATTCCTATCAACCCTCGCCCCGCACGAGATTGTCGTATTGGAATGAACCGATGACCGCCCTCCCGTACCAGCTCGATGCCGATAACCTCAAAACGCTTGGGTTAATCGTACTGCAAGCCGACGAAAGGATCGAAAGCGATTTTCGATGCCTGATGCCCGAAGGTATCAGGCTCTTCGCGTCGCGAGTGCCATCGGCGCTTGAGGTCAGCAGCGCAACGCTTGCCGAGATGGAATCGCATCTGGCCGCCGCGGCCGGATTGCTGCCCCGTGGTCCGAATTTCGACGTCGTCGGATATGGGTGCACCTCCGGCACCGCTGAAATCGGCGCGCCAACAATCGCACAGCGGGTTCGCGAAGGCGTCGACACCTGTGCCGTAACCGAGCCTGTGTCCGCGCTGGTCGCGGCCTGTCGCGCACTTGGAATCGAACAATTGGGGTTTCTGTCTCCCTATGTCGAACCGGTGTCGGGCAAGCTGCGAAGCGTTTTGGAAGACCAAGGCATTAGCACGCCCGAATTTGGAACGTTTGCTGAACCAACCGAAGAAAAGGTCGCGCGGATCCTCGAAAAATCAACGTTTGACGCCGCGCGCCGGGTCGCCAACCGCGGCAAAATCGACGCGCTTTTCTTATCCTGCACCAACCTTCGCACACTCAACATCATTGAGCCACTGGAGCAGGAGCTTTGCATCCCGGTTCTTTCCAGCAATCAGGTGCTGGCTTGGCATATGTTGGGCCTCGCGGACATTGCCCCGCCGACCCAAGCATTCGGAAGGATTTTCTCAACGATCCCTGATGTTTAGCTCAAGAATACCTGCATTCAGACTCCGACCGAAACGATCGCTTCAGCCAGAATCGGAACGGTGCCCGCGTTAAGCCCAGCGATGTTCATCCGGCTGTCGCCCACCATGTAAATGCCGTGCTTGTCGCGAAGCAATTCAACCTGTTCAGGCGTGGCACCAATCCGCGAAAACATGCCCCGATGATCCGCAATAAAATCGAAACGATCCGAGTTGGTGCGCTGGCGAAGCTCTCCGGCAAGTTCGGTGCGCAGCTTCAACATGCCATTGCGAACATCCTCGAGTTCGGTTTCCCAATCGCTTCGAAGCGCCGCGTCCTCCAGTATCATTGTCACAACGCGCGCGCCGTGATCCGGCGGAAACGAAAAATTTTGCCGGTTCAAATACGCCATAGTTGCTTGCGCCGACGCCTTCGAGTTGGCGTCTGTGGCAATCGCCATCAGCAATCCTGTTCGTTCGCGATAGACACCGAAATTCTTTGAACAGCTCGCGGCAATGATCATTTCCGGCAGCCGTGACGCCAGCAACCGAACGCCCTGGGCGTCTTCCTCCAATCCATCGCCAAAACCCTGGTAGGCGATGTCGATGAATGGGACAGCACCAGATTTTTCCAATAGATCGGCAACGGCCTGCCATTGCGCGGCGGTTAGATTTGCGCCGGTTGGGTTGTGGCAGCAACCATGCAACAGCACCATGTCACCCGCTTTGACGGCGACCAGATCGGCCATCATGCCCTCAAAATTGACACCGCGTGTTGCGTCATCGAAGTATCGGTACGGCTGCATCGGCACGCCCAGATACTTGATGATCGATGGATGGTTTGGCCAAGTCGGCGTCGAAACCCAAATCGTTGCCGCGCGATCCGCGTATTGCATAAGCTCCAGACCTTGCCTGACAGCGCCGGTTCCACCCGGGGTTGCGACGGCGGCGACCCGATCGGCGCTAACACTATCGCTCAAGATCAGCCCGCGCATGACCGCGGAAAATGCCGGATCCCCGGCTAGCCCGGTATAGGCTTTGGTGTCCTGTTCTTCGACCAACCGCCGCTCGGCAGCTTTCACCGCCCGCATGACTGGCGTCCTTCCTTCGGCATCGCGGTAAACGCCGACGCCCAGGTCAATCTTTTGGTCGCGCGGATCTTCGCGAAAAGCCTGTACAAGCGCGAGGATTTTGTCGGCAGGCTGCGGCTTAAGGTCGGTCAGCATAGTTGTCTCCGTCAGGATGGAATGCTCGAAATATCGCGGTCGCGGGTCAAAATACGGGTTCTGTCTTCTCGCCGGACAGGCGAAAACCCGTGTTTTTGGTACGTTGCAAGCGCGCGTGGATGGTCAAGTGTGCAGGTATTCACGGTCAGCTTGGTGATATCGGGCTGATCCCACGCTGTAAGCATAGCGGTTTTCAAAAGCCAGGTTCCAAGCCCCTTGCCGACAGCTTCGCGGACCAGCCCGAAATAGGCAAGGTTTGCGACCCCATCACCAGAGTCTTCCAACATGAAAAACCCTTGCGGCCAACCGTGATCCAAAAGCGTAAAAAGCGCCGTTGCATCATCGTTTAGCCAGTCCTCGACTTCAGAATGTTCGCGCTGATGGATGTCTTCCCAGGCATAATCTCGTCCAACGGCATCATATAACGTCAAAAACCACCAGACAGGGGCGCCGTCTGACCGCAATAGCGCCGCTGTCGACGCGACAGGCAGATGAGGCCAGTCAAATTCCGGTCTCGTGTCCATCTCAAGCCACGTGACGGTATATTCGACCTTTGTCCCTGCTTTCTGAAGTGTCATCCCGCTTCGACCTTCAGATCGTCATACATCCCCCACTCCGCCCACGAACCATCATAAAGCGAGTGCTGACGGTGGCCTGAACGTTCCAATGCCAGATTAATAACCGCAGCCGTGACGCCGGAGCCGCAAGTCGTGATTGCAGGCTTAGCCAGGTCAACGCCCTTGCCGGCAAAAACCGTTCTCAGATCTTCGGACGATTTCATCGTTCCGTTGGGATTTATGAGTGTATCCAACGGCACACTTTTAGAACCCGGGATGTGCCCGCCACGAAGACCGGGCCTTGGTTCCGGTTCTTCTCCACGAAATCGACCGGCTGGCCGCGCATCAAGGATTTCGTGGTCACCCAATTTCGAAGCCACCGCAACTTGGGTGACGTCTCGAACCAAGTGGTTTTGACGGCTTACAGTTATGTGCCGATCGCGCGTGATTGGCGGCATGTCTTCGGTCGGTCTGCCTTCACTTAGCCATTTCGGATAGCCACCGTCCAGTACGGCGATGTCGGTCTTGCCCATCAACCGAAACAGCCACCAGACCCGTGCAGCCGAGAATATTCCGGCGCCATCGTATACGACAACCTGATGCCCATCGCCTACGCCCATCTCGCGCATACGACTTATGAATTTCTCGGTCGGTGGCACCATGTGGGGCAGTTCTGACCGCTGATCGCTGATCTCATCGATATCAAAAAACCGCGCTCCGGGAATATGCCCGCGATCATATTCCGTTCGTGGATCGCGGTTCATCGCTGGCAAATACCACGACGCATCAAAGATCCTGAGATCTGGGTCCTTCAGATGTGTTTCCAGCCACTCGGTTGAAACCAGGGTTTTTGGATCATCTGACATTAAGCGCTCCAGCGGGATTTATCGGCTTGGTGCTACGCCGCGCACGCGGCGATGACAAGGTTCGCAGTAACGGTTGAGCGTTTGGGGATGATCTGGAAATTGGGCAGTGCTAACCTGTGCTTCAGTACCCCGTTAGCAGCGACGGTCTGAAAATAACCGGCGCTGCCACCTTTGCTCTTGGCGAAGCAAGCTATTCCAACCATATACGATTGATGATCTCACGGCCCTTTATCACGATCTGGCACCACGTCCGATATGTGCCGCTTTTGTCCGCCCTCACCTTTTCAAGGTGGCGTGGGTTCGATGCACGGGCGCGCAGCCTTGGTAACGTTGTCGGTTGGACAATGCGCTGGATACCGATAGCGCGGCGACGGTTTAACCGTGAGATCCTTCGCATTTACCCCGATATGGAACGTGCAGAACGCCTGAAGCTTAGTCGTAAGATGGGGCAAAATATGGGGCGGACCTTGTTTGAGGTTTTCCACAATTCCGGATTTCAGGCAGGGCAAGATAGGTTCCACATCTCAGGCCCCGGCCTTGCGGTATTAGAAAAGGCGCGGGCTGACGGTAAAGGCGCAATCCTCGTATCCGGGCATTTTGGTCAATGGGAGGCAGTGCGCGCGGTGTTGAAACACCGGGGCATGGAAACCGCCGGGGTTTACCGGCGCCAGCACAACAGGCATTACCAACGCCTGCTGGTGCGCGGGATCGAGCAGGGTGGCAGACCTGCTCTGACCACCGGGCGTCACGGCACCAAAGCCATGATCCGCCATCTGCGTGCCGGGGGGTTTGTTGCGATCCTGCTGGACGAAAGAACCGTAGATGGCGAAATGCTGCCATTTCTGGGTTTCGACGCGCTTACCTCGGTTGCCCCTGCGCGGCTCGCGCTCAAATATGACATTCCTTTCATGCCGGTCTTTGGTACAAGGCATGACGACAGCAGTGACATAGATGTGGAATTCGAAGCCCCGATCGAGCCCACTGACCCGCGCACCATGACGCAAGCCTTTAACGATAACTTATCCGCACGTATCCTGGATAAGCCCGACCAATGGTATTGGCTGCTACGGCGTTGGAAGGATATGCGAAGGTAATCTCCGCACTCGCCGCTTTTTTTGCGACGTCGTGGCGGGATCAGTGTCGTGCAGAATGGGCTCAAACCGGAACTTCGCCTCGATCCTAACCGTTTCCGCGCAACACCGCACACGCGGCGATGAAAAGGTTTCCGGTGTTAAAGTCGAGTATGGTCAAGGACCATGAATCGTTGCAACGCCGACCCTGCGCCCAACCCTTGCCTCGTGTCGCTTGCCCGGCGAGGCTGACATTGCGGCGATGACAATCCGAAGGGAAATAAATTGATCAGCGAAACACCTGCACCTGATGGGTACCATTCGATCACGCCCTATTTCACTGTCGCCGACGCCGACTTGTTAATTGAATTCCTCAACGTCGCGTTCGACGCATCGCTGATCAGGGATATCCGATATGACGACGGCCGCATCCAGCACGCGCGAGTACGCATTGGCAGTTCAATCATCATGTTGAATGAAAGCACGGAGACCTACCCCGCCAATATATCTCAGATGCACCTGTATGTTAAAGATACCGACGCAACTTACAAAACGGCGTTAAGTTCAGGGGCCATCAGCTTGATGGAACCAAATGACCGCCCGCATGGCGACCGAATGGCGGGAATCAAAGACCCATGCGGAAACGTTTGGTGGATCGCGACCCATTTAAGTTGAATGCATTACGCGAAGACAGCGGACGTTATGATTGCTGGAAATGAGCTCGATAGTATTGGACCGACCAAATCAACATAATTGGCGCCAAGGTCAGCCCTAAGACATTCTCTGTCAGGGCAAATTGACCGCGAGACAACTCAGAAATCGTGTAAATCAACTCGACAACCCAACTCCACATCGCCAGCACAAATGCGCCTTTCTGGTCGATGAATATTGCGCCGTAGAGCCTCACGAGCCCAAGCATCATAAATAGTATTCCGACCAATCGTGGATAGCTGCTTCCTGCGCTCTCGATATCAAACTGCGGCAATATCACTACCAGCAACGATGGATTGGCCTGCGAGATCAAGAAAATGATGAAGTCGACAATGGCAAAAAAATCAGAACATATTTCAAATATCTCATTTTTTACGCCTCCGGTCCGATACCTATTATTCGGGCGCCAGCTCGAAGCAGACACTCACGGCCCGTCAAGCCGCCCTACCCATTCTCCCGCAACACCGCGCCCGCCAGATAGAGCGATCCGCAGATCAGAACGCGCGCTTTCGGCTCTCGCGCCAGAACGGCCGACAGGGCGTCCTTCATTGACGCTGCGAGGCCCGATGGCAGTCCAACGCCTTCCGCCGCTGCTGCCGTCTCTTCGGCCGGCAAGGTTGCAGCTTCGCCGGGGATCGCAACGGCTGTCAGACCTTCCGCCTGGGCAGCCAACGGTCGCAGATATCCCGACACGTCCTTGGTCGACAGCATCCCACAGATCAGATGTGTCGGTCGCTTTGGCAACCGGGCAAGCGTATCGGCAAGCGCGTCACCGGCGGCCGGGTTGTGGCCGCCGTCCAGCCACAACTCGGCCTCGCCCGCCATCTCGACCAGTGGTCCTGTCTTTAGCCGCTGCATTCGCGCTGGCCAGAATGCATTAGTCACCGCGCTCTCGCAGGCATCTTCGCCGAACCCGAGAAATCGGAGTGCCGCCAACGCCATTCCGGCGTTTCCAATCTGGTGCGGACCGCGCAGATTGGGCAACGGCAGATCCAAAAGCCCGGTTTCGTCCTGATAGACCATGCGACCGCGCTCTTCCCACGCATGCCAATGTTGGCCATGCGCAATGATCGGCGCACCGACGCTTGCCGCTTCGGCCTCAATTATTTCCAGGGCATCTTCATGCTGCGGTCCGACAACCAGGGGCACGCCGCGTTTGATAATCCCGGCCTTTTGAAACGCGATCTCCGGGATCGTTTCACCCAGAAATTGCTGATGATCCAGGTCTATCTTGGTGATGATGGTCAGCTTTGGCCTATCTATTACATTGGTGGCGTCGTGCCGACCGCCCAAACCGACTTCCAATAGTGTCCAATCCGCCGGCTCGCGGGCGAAAGCGAGAAAGGCCGCAACGGTTGTGATTTCGAAATAGGTGATCGAGCCGCCGTCGTTGGCGTCGTAAACCTCGTCCAGAAAACCGGCGAGCCGGTCTTCGTCGATTATCTCGCCTGCAACGCGAATACGTTCGTGAAACCGGGCAAGGTGCGGCGACGTATAGGCGTGAACAATCTGGCCCGCGGCCTCTAGCCCCGCGCGAATCATCGCCTGGGTCGATCCCTTGCCGTTGGTCCCGGCGACGTGAACGACTGGCGGTGCAACTTCGTGAGGGTTCCCGACTGCTTCAAGACACCGCCACATGCGATCCAGCGTCAGATCGATGATCTTTGGGTGCAGCGCCATCATCCGCTCGAGAATGGCGTCGGACCTTTCAGTCGTCATTCAGCCGGTCTTTTCAGTTTTCTTAGGGGCGCTATCTTTTGTCGATTTGTCCTCGGCGACGGCCTCGGCCACTGCCTCGGGCGACGGCAAGTCACCGCGCACAGCAGGCGACTGCCCCGTCAGAATGCGAATAATCGTGACCAGCTCGTGCTTGATGTCGCGACGATGCGTCACCCGATCCAGCATGCCGTGGTCAAGCAGATATTCCGCCCGTTGAAATCCCTCCGGCAATTTTTCTCGGATCGTCTGTTCGATTACACGAGGGCCCGCAAAGCAAATCAACGCGTTCGGCTCGGCGATGTGGACATCGCCTAACATGGCGTATGACGCTGTAACCCCACCGGTCGTCGGATGCGTGAGAACAACCACATAGGGCAGGCCGGCATCGCGCACCATTTCAACGGCGACAGTGGTTCGCGGCATTTGCATAAGGCTAAGGATGCCTTCCTGCATCCGCGCGCCGC
This sequence comes from Boseongicola sp., assembly GCA_051009475.1. Taxonomy (GTDB): domain Bacteria; phylum Pseudomonadota; class Alphaproteobacteria; order Rhodobacterales; family Rhodobacteraceae; genus CAXMNX01. The sequence continues at coordinate 2,606 of JBPCWO010000270.1, read as the reverse complement.
CGGCGGCGGAAAAAAGCACCAGCGGACGCTTCATCTCAACGGCGCGCTCGGCGGCCGCGATAATGGCGTTGCCGACATACATCCCCATCGAACCGCCCATGAAGCTGAAGTCTTGGGCCGCAGCAACGATCGGCGTGCGCCCGATCTCGCCTTCCGCGACCAGCATTGCCTCCCTTTCGCTTGTCGACTTTTGCGCGGTTTTCAGGCGGTCGGGATATTTTTTCTGATCCCGAAAATGCAGTGGGTCCACGACCGCATCCGGCACTTCAATTTCCACGAAGACGCCATTGTCAAATAGCGTCAAAAACCGATCGCGCGGTTGCAGCGGCATATGATGATCGCAGTTCGAGCACACGGCCAGGTTTTCCGCCAGCTCGCGATGGAAAAGCATTGTTCCGCACTCAGGGCATTTTGACCACAGGTTTTCCGGCACCTCGCGCCGGGAAAACAGCGAGTTAATCTTTGGTCTGACGTAGTTGGAAATCCAGTTCATGCCGGGCCCGTGGCGATGAAAACGTTAACCCCAGATAATTGCCACGCGCGACGAATGCAATCGGTCGCTCAAATTGTTAAAACGCGCCGGATCATCCACCAGATCACGAACAGCACGCCGACGTCCAACAACAATGCCGGCGAAACCGCGATTTCCTCGGTTAGGCCTTCGTTTCGGATCCAGAGGCCCAGGCCAGAAATTGACCCTTGAGTGGATATGACCGCGATCCCCATGAAGTTGTTTGCAAAGTGAAATCCCCAAGCTGCGCCCAGACCGCCGGTGCGCGCCGTCAAATCGCCGGCAAGTATGCCGAATAGGGTCGCATACCCGACCAGAATCCAGCTGTTTGCGCCCGGAAGTCCAGGAACAAAGTGCACAGCGCCAAAAAACAGCGCCGGGATTCCAATCCAGATCCAGGGCGATCTACACCGCGCTGCCAATTGCGTTTGCAAGTAGCCGCGAAAGAAAACTTCTTCAGCTCCGGTCTGTATAGCGACTGCGATTACTGCGGCTGGAAGCCAGACCAACCAGGTTTCAATTGAAAGATTCCGCCGCAAGAATTCGCCGCCACCCGCGCTTAGAAAGGCGAGTAGACACAAGGCTGAAAATGACACCACAACCGCAATCGTAAAGTGGCGCAAAAGCCGAGCCGCCGGACCGGACAGCGACTGGCCTCCACCGCGTTGCCACATACGTAATGCCACATATGTTCCAAATCCAAGGCCAGCGACCAACATCAATTGGCTGACGGCTCCGCCCGGCGTTCGCCCACCCGAACCGACGACTTGCCCGAAGCCACGCGCGAGGTCGCCACCAAGCCAGATTGTTGCAATTCCCACAATCAATCCGATCCAAAGTGCCATGATCGCCAGTGCCGTTACCACGCCTGCCACCAGCCGCCAAAGGGCAGGTTCCGACGCCGCCTGGGCCGTCATCGGGTGATACAGGCGATATGACATAGACGCGAACCTAGGTACGATCTCGTCCACGTCAATTCGGTTTTCCACGCCAGCGTAAGAAATCATTAACCGCGATAAGCGATGAAATCTTCATGCGATATTCGACAGCGATTTTTCTGCTGGTCACAGTGTTGTTAGCAACTGGCGCACAATCAGGACATGTGCTGCAGTCGCATCCACTCAAAGCTGCCTATTTTCCCGGTCCGGCTTGGGAAATCCTGTTTACCAAATCGATGCGAAATTCGAGTCCATCGCCCGAGTGTGCGTTTACCGGATTTTGCCGCCGGGAAATTCAATCTCCTAGGCGGTGCGAGAGGAACCGTGATTGCGTCGCAGCGCTGCCGATTCTCACAAAGCACCGAAACTGGCCACGCGCATTGGCATCCGGCCGCGATCGGTCCAACCCGGCAGAATCGAAATCAACCGCAATCGCGCCGATCCCTCCGTCGGCAACATTACTGCTTGGTGGCGCGCTTCTCGTCCCGCTGCTTTACCCGCGCAGATCCCTTCGCCGCCGCCGCTAAGATCCGCAAAAGCCCCCCAAAATGATTAGCTTGGTCTTGTCGCCAGCGAACCGCTCGCCTATGCCTGCCTCTGTTCCGCGCGAGGGAGGCCGCCATGCTCAAATCCAAGTTCGACAAGTCGAAACTGCCTAGCCGCCACGTAACCGAAGGCCCGTCTCGCGCGCCGCATCGGTCGTATTTTTATGCAATGGGCATCAGCGAAGACGAAATCGCGCAACCCTTTGTCGGCGTCGCGACGTGCTGGAACGAAGCTGCCCCTTGTAATATCGCGCTTAACCGACAGGCGCAGGCCGTCAAGATGGGCGTGAAATCGGCCAGCGGCACACCGCGCGAATTCACAACCATTACCGTCACAGATGGCATCGCGATGGGACACGAAGGCATGCGGTCTTCGCTCGCTAGCCGCGATGCAATCGCTGACACCGTCGAGCTGACGATGCGCGGCCATTGCTACGACGCGCTGGTTGGGCTTGCGGGATGCGACAAGTCGCTGCCGGGCATGATGATGGCGATGGTACGCCTGAACGTGCCATCGGTGTTCATCTATGGCGGGTCGATTTTGCCCGGTCGCCTCAACGGCAAGGACGTCACCGTTCAGGACGTGTTCGAAGCAGTAGGCCAGCATCAGGC